>BCRI01000014.1 GCA_001552515.1 Sphaerimonospora mesophila NBRC 14179 = JCM 3151 | reverse complement strand
CCGGTTCCTAAGAAGAGGCGCCCTCGCTACTCTTTTGGCGACCATGTGATGCGGCCCGACGGGCTTCCGCGATCGTACGGCTTCGGCCGGAGCGGATAGGCCCCCACCCGCACGAGTTCTCTCGTGCTGCCTGGGGGACAATCCGTGACGGCGCTGCGGCTGTCTGTCGAGAACCTGCTCGCTTCTCCCAACGAGGCCGCCCTGGCGGAGGTGATCGCCGAGCACGTGCGCGACACCAGTGGGCACCGCTCCTCCCCCGCCGAGATCAAGTCCTGGCAACGCAGCCTCCCGGCCCTCGCACGCGATCTGGCCGACGCCGGATTACGCCAGGTCGAGATGCTCGTGGAGTACAAGCTTCCGCTCACCAGCAAGCGCATTGACGTTGTCCTCGCCGGAGTGCATCCGCGTACCGGCGAGGACTCGTACGTCGTGGTCGAACTCAAGCAGTGGAGCCGCGCCGAGCCCTCCGAGCTGGGCGAGCATCTGGTCATCGTGGACGGCATGCCGGGTGGCGAGAGGCTCAACCCCGCCGAGCAGGTCCGCCGTTACTGCGAGTACATGCGTGACTTCTTCAGGGTGCTCAACGACAGGCCGGACGCCGTATACGGGGCCGCGTACCTGCACAACGCCATGGACCTGGACGTCGACGGTCTGGCCGACCAGGTTCGCGACGAGCGCAGCCGCCTGTTCACCAAGCAGCGCCGCGGCGAGTTCCTCCGTTATCTGAGCGAGCGTCTCGCGGACAAATCGGGCGCGGACGCCGCCGATCGTCTCCTGCGTAGCGCGATCGCGCCGAGCAAGCAGCTCATGACCTACGCCTCCAAGGAGATCCGCGAACGCGAGCAGTTCACGTTGCTGGACGAGCAGCAGGTCGCGTACGAATTGGTAATGCGTGCCGTCGACCGGGCCAGGCGCGCTGACTCCAAGCAGGTCGTCATCGTCGCCGGCGGCCCCGGCAGCGGCAAGAGCGTCATCGCCCTGTCCCTGCTCGGCGAGCTGTACCGGCAGGGGCGCTCGGCCTATCACGCCACAGGCTCGAACTCCTTCACCGAGACCATGCGCCGCTATCCCGGCCGGGGCAACACTCGGATCAAGAACCTCTTCAAATACTTCAACAGCTTCACCGACGCCGTGCCCAACGATGCGGACGTGCTGATCTGCGACGAGGCTCACCGCATCCGCGAAACCTCGACCAACCGCTTCACCCCCGCGGCCAGGCGCACCGGACGCAGCCAGCTCGACGAGCTGATGTCCGCGGCACGCGTGCCGGTCTTCCTCCTCGACGAACACCAGGTCGTACGACCGGGCGAGCTCGGCACCGTGGACACGATCGAGCGCTACGCCCGCCACAAGGGCTATGACGTACACCGCGTCTCCCTGGACGAGCAGTTCCGCTGCGGCGGCAGCCGCAAGTACGAGCACTGGGTGCTCCGCCTGCTCGGCCTGGCCGACGGCGGCCCGATGGCGTGGGACGGGCAGCACGAGGACTTCGACGTACGGCTCGCCGACTCCCCACACGAACTCGAAGCGTTCCTCCGCGCGCAGACGGGCACCGCTCGCATGACCGCCGGCTTCTGCTGGCCCTGGAGTGATCCACGACCCGACCAGACCCTCGTCAACGACGTCGCCATCGGCGACTGGGCACGACCGTGGAACGTCAAGAACGACCGTGCCGTCGGCGACCACCCGCCACGGATGTTCTGGGCCACCGACCCGAACGGGTTCGGCCAGGTGGGCTGCATCTACACTGCCCAGGGCTTCGAGTACGACTGGAACGGCGCCATCCTGGGGCCCGACATCACCGTCCGGGACGGACGGCTGGTCACGGTACGAGAAGCCAACAAGGACCCCGCTTTCAAGAGCCGCAGAGCCCTCCCCGACACCGAGTTCGACCTGCTGGTACGACACGTGTACAAGGTCCTGCTCACCCGTGGCATGCGCGGGACGGTGATCTACGCGGTGAACCCGGAGCTGCGAAGCTTCCTGGCCGACCTCATTTCTTCTCGAGCTTGACCAGCCCGGCCAGGAACTCGCGCGTCTCCGGATCGACCGCGTAGATGATCACCCCACGAAGCCCGCGCGTGAGCAGCACTTTGTAGACGTTGCGCACATGCCGCCGGAACTGCTCGTGGGTGACCTTGGCTGCGGTGAGGTTCTTGTCCTTGCTGAACTCACGCCGGGGCACGAACCTGCCATCACGGACTACGAAGTCCGGGCCGATGATCACACCGACCCAGTCGAACTCGAGCCCCTGCGCCGTATAGATGCAGCCCACCTGATCGAACCCGCCCTCGGCCGTCGCCCAATAGTCGCTCGACGGCACCGAGCCGAGTTTGTCTCCCTTCAGCTTGGCGTTCCACGGACGTGCCCAGTCGCCGATCACGATGTCCGGCACAAGGCTCTTGTCCGGGTTGGGCTCGTTCCAGGGCCAGCAATACCCTGCCGTCATGCGGGCCGTGAGTCCTTGGGCGATCTTGCCGCGCAGGAGGTCCTCCATCTCGCGGGGAGTGTCCGCGAGAACGACCTCGAAGTTCCGGTCTCCCGTCCAGAGCTGCGGCTCCACGTCGCCATTCCATTCACAGTCGGCGTCGCCGAGGCCCAATAACCGCTGCACCCAGACGTCGTACTTGGCACTACCGCCGCAGCGCCACTGACCGTCCAGCCGAATGAGCTCGTAATCCACATCGAGAGCCTGCGCCTGAGCCACGATCGCGGCGACCGTGCCGACCTCGTCCGGCTTGACGACCTGGTGCTCGTCCAGCAGGAAGACGGGGACGCGGGCCGCCTGGATAAGGCTCTCGATTTGCGGACGGGGGCTGCGCCACTCCTTCTTGAACCGGCTGTGGGAGTTCCTTCGCACGCGATGCGCCTCGTCGGCGATCAGCAGATCCAGGTCGTTCTGCTCCGCGTTCGCGAACTCGAGGTAGTACCTGAACAGGCCGTCGAACTCGATGTCCCGCCCGGCCACGTGCCGGCGCAGGGTCTTGGTGACGGTACGAGAACCCGTGGCGTACGCGACGCGATCACGGTTGCCCTGCTCTATCTGGCTACGGAGGAGCGAGAGCGCGATCGCCGACTTCCCGCTCCCCGGCCCTCCCGTGATGATCACTACGCGTTTGGTGTTGGCCGCCTGAGCCAGTCGCACCCTCGCCTTGACTAGATTGAACGCGTCGAGCTGCTTGTCCAGCAGATCGAACTGCCCGACCCCCCGTATAACTTCAGCGGATTTACGCAGAAAGGGCCTGTTCGGGCGGATAGGGCTGCCGAGTAAGCGATCCGCGGCCATCCTCCCCGGCTCGTTCGCAAGATTGCCGCGCAGATATTCGATGAACCCGCCACGCTCACTCTTGGTGAACAACGGCACGTCCTCGAGCACGGCTCCCATGGCGAGGTCCTTGACACTGGCGTGGGTCGCGTTGTGGAGATAGACCGCCGCCTTGACGGCCTCCGGACGCCCATCGAGGACGCCGAAGTGATCGGCGATCTGGTTTCGGTAGCCCTTGGCCTGCTGACAGGGATGACTCTGAGGGTCCAGCCCGGGCACATCGAACAGGTCCGCCTCCTCGTCGAGGGAGTCGGCGCTGCTCCACTGTTTGAGCTCGATGACGATGTACGTGTGCAGAGCGGTATCGGGGTGAACTCCGGCGAGAACGACATCGGCGCTGCTGCGCCTGTTGTGCGGCATGGGAAACTCGATCAGAACCTCGACCTGCTCCAAGCCCGCATCGTCGAGCACGCGCGCGAGCTCGGACAGGCTCTCGATCCAGGACCGCTTCTCGGCCGCACTTGGCTTACGCTGCCTCGTGAGCTCTACCTTCTCGGCCAAGACCTTGATGAGATTTTTCTCAAGGACCGACCTGGGCACGCTCAGATCCTGCCGCAGCGACTTCGCCGACATACGGTAGGCGGGCCCCATGCACAACTCCCCGGCAGCACGAAAGACTCGTGCGGCATGGGGGCGTATCCATGATCACGTCTAGCGGAAGCCCGTCGACCGCGAAACGGCATCGATGATAACCGAAGGCACCGACAAGTCCGCGCTGTCAGGGGAGCTGAGGTTCGCAGAACAGTCCCCGTAGCTTCGGCCGAAAAACCAACGGAGTTCGCCGGCGAGACTCGCTCTCAAGGAGACGGCCCGGCGCGGGCTCCTTGCGAGCTTCTTACGATGCGGCAGAACGCGGATCTCGGCGGAGTCGGCTAACCGGAGAGCTCGGCTCTGACGCCCAGCAACCGCACCGGTCGCCGTTCGGCGAACCGATCGAGCGCGGCCAAGGCCGCCTGCTCTATCACCGACATCTCGGTCGTCGGCGTCGCCAGGGCGTAGCCATGGGTGTGCGTCTCGAACGGCGCGTAGCGCACCTTGACCACGACGCGAGTGGCGGGTCGCCGCTCGGCGGCCACGTCATCGGCTACGCGCCGGGCCAGCCGTACGACCTCGAACCGCACCTCGTCCCAATCCTCGAGATCGTGCTGGAAGGTGGTCTCACGGCTACGCGAGCGCGGCACGTACGGCTCGCAAGTCACCGGCGAATCGTCCTGGCCGAGGGCGAGCCGGACCAGCCATGGACCGGTCGTGGGGCCGAACCGCTCGGTGAGAGCCCGCGGGTCGGCGGCCGCGAGCTCGGAGATGGTGCCGATGCCCATCGCGGCGAGCCTCTTGGCGGTCTTGGCCCCCACTCCCCACAGAGCATCCGTCGGCCGGTCGCCGAGCACGTCGAACCAGGTCTCGTCGGTCAGTCGGAAGACACCGGCGGGCTTGCCGAAGCCGGTCGCCAGCTTGGCCTGCAACTTGTTCCGCCCGATGCCGACGGTGCAATCGAGACCGGTGGTCTCACGCACGCGCCGTTGAATCCGACGGGCCGTCTCCTCGGGGTCGTCGTCGACCGCGAGGAACGCCTCATCCCAGCCAACGACTTCGACCACGACGTCGAAAGACTGCAATGCCGCCATCACCTCGGAGGATGCCGCTTCATACGCCGCCCGGTCGACGGGCAGGAACACCGCGTCCGGACATCGCCGCGCCGCCGTGCGCAGCGGAAGGCCGGAGTGCACGCCATACGGGCGAGCCTCGTAAGAAGCCGTGCTGACCACGCCGCGCTTGGTCGGATCGCCGTCGCCGCCGACGACGATCGGACGCCCGCGCAGTTCCGGACGGCGCAGCAGCTCAACGGCAGCGACGAACTGGTCGAGGTCGACGTGCAGCACCCAGTAAGTCACATTTCATTGTGTGCCTCGCCCCGGAGACGCCCTCCAACCGATGCCGATAACCGGGGTGTCCGGTTCGGCTTCAACGCGCAGCCCGGTGCGCGTGCGGGTGGCGGCGATGCTGTTCACCACGACCTCGTGGCCGGTGAGCGGCCTGCCCCGCCAGTTCATTGTGATGTGGGAGAACAACCGGTGCTCAATCTTGTTCCACTTGGAGATGCCCGGCGGGAAGTGGCAGACCGTGACGGTCAGACCCGTTTCGGCGGCGAAGCCGGCCAGTTCGACTTTCCAGGCCCGGTAGCGGTAGTTGTTGGAGCCCCCACAGTCCGCGGTGATCAGTAATCGGGACGCCTCCGGGTAATCGGCTCGGCCGCGGGGCTGCCATCAGCGGCGGATCGAGGCCACCGCGAATGCCGAGGTGTCGTGGTCCACTCCGACATTGACCCAGCCCCGGTCTGCGGTCAGGTCCTAGACGCCGTAGGAGATCGCGTGCGGGACGTCGGGGCCGGTGAAGAAGAAGCTGTGGTCTTCGACCTGGACCGGATCGCCTTTGGGCCGCCACTGCCGTCCCGGGTTGGGTAGCCGCCTGAGCTGCTCCTCTCGCTGACCCCAGTCGCCCGGGCAAGAGCTCGCACACCGCCGTGCCCAGGAATCGGGCCTCGGCCGCCAGCATCGACCGCCGCTGCCGTTCGTTCAGATGCGGCAGCGGCACCCTCGAATTACTGTAAGCGCCCGGCAACATCGCGGCGATAGCGTCGCTCAGCCCGGCGTCGCAGTCGCGTACAAGGTCCTGCTCACCCAGGACATGCGCGGGACAGTTATCTACGCGGTGAACCCGGAGCCGCGAAGCTTCCTGGCCGACCTCATTTCTTCTCAAGCTTGACCAGCCCGGCCAGGAACTCCCGTGTTTCCGGATCGACCGCGTAGATGACCACCCTACGAAGCCCCCGCGTGAGCAGCATCTTGTAGACGTTGCACACATGCCGCCGGAACTGCTCATGGGTACCCCTGGCGTCGGTGAGGTTCTTGTCCTTGCCGAACTCACGCCGGGGCACGAACCTGCCGCTATCCCCAAGAGCGGCATACGTACCTTCAGAGCCAGGATATTAACCTTGACGAGTCAGCGGAATGGATATTTCCAAATACACAGAGTCACGTTGCCCTCATTACTGGAAGATGTCAACTCGACGCCAGAAATCATGACATCATCTGCCCCATGTCTCCTTCACGGCGATCTTCTATTGACCTGCGCCATGGCTACGCCGTGGGAACCATCACTGTAATATCCTTCCTGGGATACTCATTGCTTGGCCTGGTCAAGTTCTACACATTCCGGACAGGAGTCTATGATCTGGTCATCTTTGACCAGGGTGTACGAGGGTACGCGAACTTCGGCCCGCCCCTCTCGTTCACCAAGGGGAACTGGCAGGAGCTCGGATCGGCATTCTCCCTGCTAGGAGATCACTTCTCGCCGATCCTCGCGTTGCTGGCCCCGCTGTACTGGATCCATGACGGCCCGGAAACGCTCATCGTGACGCAGGCCGCTCTTTTCGCTCTGGCAGTGGTGCCCTTCTGGACCTATGTGAGGCGCGCGCTCGGCGCGAGAGCCGCATACTCTTTGAGCATTGCCTACGCTCTGTCCTGGCCCATCGCTGAGGCGATGAGCTTTCATTTCCATGAGTACGCCTTCGTACCGCTGATCACCGCAATCCTGTTCGAGAGACTTCAGGCAGGGCGACGATGGCAGGTGCTCGCAGCAGCGGTCGCCCTGCTCATGGTCAAGGAAGATCTTGGGGTCTTGGTCACCGGTCTCGGAGCCGGCCTTCTCTTCGTCCGCGAATGGCGCCGAGTGGGACTCGTGATGATGATTGGAGGTACGGGGTTTCTGTGCCTGACCAACTATGTGATCATGCCGGCCAACGGCGGAGATCCTAACCGCTACTGGTACTACAGCGGGTGGGGCGAAAATCCCCTTGAGGCGGTCACCCACATTGTGACCCAGCCTCACGACATTTTTAGTGTCCTTTCCACACCGGACACCAAATTGTGGACGGTCTCGCTACTCTTCACTCCCCTGCTTTTCCTCCCGCTCCTGTCACCGTACGTCCTGGCGCCCGGCGCCTTGCTGGCCGAACGTATGCTGGCCACCGATCCCGGCGCCGCCGGCTGGTGGGGGACCGGTTACCACTACAACGCCGCGATCGTGATGGCTCTCTTCTGCGCCGCCGTCGACGGCACGTTACGGCTCCGCAGGGCGGTGCGAGGGCGGCGACTTGAAAAATTCGTCCCGTCCTGGACCGTTGTCGCGGCGGTTACGGCGGTGGGCATAGTCCCGTTCTTCGCATTCAAAAATCTTTTCATACCGAGCTGGTACAAGACCGGCACCCGATTCGCCGCGGCCAGTGAAGCAGTACGCCGGATACCGGACGATGTCCTCGTGGAAGCGGCCAACGCTCTGGGCCCCAACATGTCGGCTCGGGCAAAGGTCGTGGCCTGGGCCGCGAAGACGGCCGCACGCCCTGCGCGTGCGCCGTGGATTCTGGCCGACCTCAAGGACAAGCAACCACACTTCGATTCGATTCAAGACCAAGCCGCAGACGTGGAACGACTGCGACGACGCGGATACCGCGAAGTCTTCGCGCGAGACGGCTATATCGTCCTGTGTGATCCGTTATCGGTTCAGCCGTGGTCGCAGGAAACATTCGCGCGCTGAACGCTTCCAGCCATGCGTGCATCATCTTCGCTTCAGGAACCATGGAAAGCGGTCGCTGAAACGCGCTCTGCCGCCCGGTCGGCACCTCCGCCATCCGAGCCGAGGCTCCGGTGGAGCGCCTCATCAGTCGCGCGTCTTATCCGTCAGCGCCGTCGAGCCGGGCCAGGACCCGGGTGGAGAGCTCTTCAAGCGTGGTGACCTGCTCGGGGGTGAGCTGGTCGAAGAACAGCCGCCGGACGGTCTCGACGTGGTCGGGCGCGGCGGTCTCGATGGCGCCGCGGCCGGTCTCGGTGAGCACGATGAACGCGCCCCGGCCGTCGGCGGCGCATTCCTGGCGTTCGACCAGGCCGCGACGCTGCATCCGGCTCAGGTGGTGTGACAGACGGCTCTGCTCCCAGTCCAGTGCATGTTGCAGTTCATACGGGCGCAGGCGCCCATCGGGCGCGTCGGTGAGGTGGACCAGCACGTCGTAGTCGGCCAGCGACAGCCCGGAGGCCGCCTGCAGCCGCCGGTTCAGCGCGGCACTCAGCCCTGCCTGCATGCGCAGGTAGGCCCGCCAAGCACGCTGCTGGTCGTCGTCGAGCCATCGGGGAGCGTCCATGCGTCCACCCTACCCGATCTCCATGACACGTCATTGAGTTGCGGAATCAATGACGTGTCATGTATGTTCAAGGCAGTGAATGACACATCATCTTCTTTCCCGGAGGGATCGACATGACCGCCACCACCGGCCTCGACCTGACCCCGTACACCGGCACCTACACCATCGACCCGGCACACACCCAGATCGGCTTCGTGGCCCGCCACGCGATGGTCACCAAGGTCCGCGGCGCGTTCGACGACTTCGACGGCACGGTCACCTTCGACGCCGCGGACCCTGCCGCCACCGCCGTGCGCGTGACCATCCAGGCCGCCGGCATCAACACCCGCAACGAGCAGCGTGACGCACACCTGCGCAGCAACGACTTCCTGGCGATGGAGGAGCACCCGCAGATCACGTTCGTCTCCACCGGCTTCCGGATGACCGGCGACGAGAGCTTCGACCTCACGGGCGACCTGACCATCAAGGGCGTCACCAACACGATCACCATTCCCTTCACCTTCGAGGGCGCCTCCGCCGACCCGTTCGGCAACACCCGGCTCGGGTTCGAGGGCTCGGTGGCGATCAATCGCAAGGACTACGGCGTGACCTGGAACGCCGCACTGGAGACCGGCGGCTTCCTGGTCAGCGACAAGATCGTGCTGGAGTTCGAGGTCTCCGCGATCAAGAACGCCTGAGGGCGTCCGCCCACCGTCCCGCCGCCGTCGCCGTCACGAACGGCCGTCGCCTTCACGCACGCCGCCACCTTCACGAACACGTCACCTTCGCGAAAGGGAATCCGACATGACCGCCCTGTCCCTCACACCGCGCGTCGACGTCCGCCGTGCCGGCGAGCGCTTCGTCACCGAGATCGACTGGCTGGACTCCAAGCACTCGTTCTCCTTCGGCCACCATTACGACGCCGCCAACACCCACCACGGTCTGCTGCTGGTCAACAACGACGACGTCGTACGCGCGGGGACCGGCTTCGACACCCATCCGCACCGTGACATGGAGATCGTCACCTGGGTGCTGCAGGGCTCCCTGGTCCATCAGGACTCCGAGGGGCACAACGGAGTCATCTACCCGGGCCTGGCCCAGCGGATGAGCGCCGGCACCGGCATCCTGCACTCGGAGAAGAACGACTCCTGGCGCCTTGGCGGTGACGTCCACGACGAGCCGGTGCATTTCGTGCAGATGTGGGTGGTTCCCGACGAGGCGGGTATCTCCCCCGGCTACGAGCAACTGGAGATCGACGCCGAGTTGCTC
Organism: Sphaerimonospora mesophila NBRC 14179 = JCM 3151; assembly: GCA_001552515.1. Classification (GTDB taxonomy): domain Bacteria; phylum Actinomycetota; class Actinomycetes; order Streptosporangiales; family Streptosporangiaceae; genus Sphaerimonospora; species Sphaerimonospora mesophila. The sequence continues at coordinate 70,587 of BCRI01000014.1, read as the reverse complement.
GGCGGAGGGCTGGTGCCGGTCGCGTCCGGCATGGCCAAGCACGGCGGGGCCGCCGCCATCCGGATCAAGAACCGCTATGCCGCGCTGTACGCGGCCCGCCTGCAGGCCGGGCAGAGCGTACAGCTGCCCGAGGCGCCGTTCCTGCACCTGTTCGTGCCGCGCGGCGCGGTCGATCTCGAGGGCGCGGGCACGCTGGGCACCGGTGACGCCGTACGCTTCACCGCCACCGGCGGCCAGAGGGTCACCGCCGTCGAGCCGGCCGAGATCCTGGTGTGGGAGATGCACGCCGCCATCGCCGCCTGAAGACGGCCGCGCACGGCTTGCGAATCTCACAGCGCCGAGGCAGGTGCCCGTAGCCGCACGCGAATCGCCTTGATCGTCAACCGGCCTCCCCGCCAAGGAATTTCGCGGCGGGTGTCACAAACCCGGAGGCTGCCCGGTCTTAGCCGGCGACCGGGCGGCGACAAGACGACCCGGCGGACGAAAGGGGACAGTGATGAAGATCGTGGTAGTCGGGGGGACCGGCCTGATCGGCTCGAAGCTGGTGACCATGCTGGGCGAGCATGGGCACGAGGCGGTGGCGGCCGCGCCGAACACCGGCGTCAACACGCTGACCGGCGAGGGGCTGGCCGAGGTGCTGGCGGGTGCGCAGGTGGTGATCGACGTGTCGAACTCGCCGTCGTTCGAGCGGGCCGCGGTGCTGAGGTTCTTCGAGACCTCCACGGGCAACCTGCTGGCGGCGGAGGCGGCGGCGGGCGTGGGTCACCACGTCGCGCTGTCGATCGTGGGCACGGAACGGATGCCGGACAACGGCTACTTCGCGGCGAAGATCGCTCAGGAGCGGCTGATCGAGAAGTCGGAGATCCCGTTCTCGCTCGTGCACGCGACCCAGTTCTTCGAGTTCACCCGCAGCATCGCCGATGAGGCCACGGTGGACGGCAAGGTGCACCTGGCGCCCGTACTGTTCCAGCCGATCGCGGGCGACGATGTGGCCCAGGCGGTCGGCCGGACCGCCGTGGGGGCGCCGTTGAACGGCAGGGTCGAGATCGCCGGCCCCGAGCGGTTCCGGATGGACGAGTTCTTCCGCCAGGCGCTGGCCGCCTGGGACGACCCGCGCGAGGTGGTCACCGACCCGCACGCGCGCTACTTCGGCAGCGAGCTGAGCGAGCTGTCGCTGGTCCCGATTGACGATGCCACCCTCGGCACGATCCGCTACGAGGACTGGCCCGGCCGGAACGTGACCGGAAAGTAGCCGGGGCGCCCACAGCTCACGAGAGCCGTGCGGGACAAGACCGCGGTGCTCAGCGCGATTCGCCGGGTGCCGAAGCCCGATGCCGCGCCGGGCTTGTGGCGGTCGCCGTCCGGAACCGCGAGATCCTTCCGGCTCCGGGCGGCGGCCGCTTCCCCACCCGAACCCCTCGCGCTGCTCGCCGACGGCCCCCACCCACGCCCAGGCGACCGTACGGCCTGGGCCAGGGCGATGTCCTCGGCCGGTGGCCCTTCCGGCAACGGTGAAGGCGGGAACCGAACCCGCTCCCGCCTTCTTTCGGACAACGGCGACGTGCTATTCCACTGCGCGCAGGTACACGGGGAGTTCCTGGTGACCGTTGCTTATGAGGGTGGGCACCGGCCGCAGTGCCTCGGGCGGTGCCGCGAGTGACATGTCGGGGAAACGCTCGAAGAGCCGGCGCAGGGCCTCCGCGACTTCGAGGCGGGCCAGGGGGGCGCCGAGGCAGAAGTGCACGCCGTAGCCGAACGTCAGATGGTCCTTCACCTTGCGGGTGACGTCGAAGGTGTCGGCGTCCGGCCCGTGCCAGTCGGGGTGACGGTTGGCGGCTCCGTACGCGGCGAGGATGGGGTCTCCCGCGGCGATGACCTGTCCGTCGGGCAGCTCGATGTCGGTCACGGCGAAGCGCAGCGGCAGATACTTGATGGCGGGCTCGGCGCGAAGGGTCTCCTCCACCACGTCCTCCCAGGTGGCCCTGCCGGTACGGACGAGGTGGAGCTGGTCGGGGAACGCCAGCATCGCGAAGACGGCCTGGTCGATGATGTTGACGGTCGTTTCGTACCCGGCGTTGATCATCAGAATCATCGTGTCGCGGAGTTCGACGTCGGTGAATCCGGAGCCGTCCGACTCCTCGTCGCGTGCCGCGATGAGGAGGGAGGGGCCGCGGCACACGGGACGAGGAGACTGCCATCACACGCGGTGTGCCGACTCCGCTGGGGACAGGGTGGAGGCCGCGAAGGTGGCGGACACAGCCGGGAAACCCGCCGGGCCGGTCGAGCGTGGTCGCGGCGGCGGCGTCGGCCGCGGAGAACGGTCAGGCCTTCGCCCGCCCGCACACCCAGCCCTCGGGGATGCGACCGGACGCGAGGAACCGCTGGAGGTGATCGGTCGCCTCGGGCGTCAGCACCGAGTCGGCCTGCGGATAGATGATCGGCTCTTCTTTGGAGTTGTGCTGTTCGAGCCGATCGAGTAGTTCGGCGCACAGCCCACGCACCGGGTCGGCCGCGACGCCCTTACCGATCTCGGCGTCCAGGCGATCCATCGCCTGCCAGATCTCACCGTGCTCGCGCAACATGACGAAGATCGGTGCCATCATGCCCGCCTCCCGCAACGGCGGGAACAAGAACTCCTCTTCAAGGTAGATGTGGCGGCGCAGCCCCTCGATCGCGCGCTTCAGCGGCGTGGTGTCCTCTCTGCCCTCGGCCAGTCCCGCGACGAAGGTTTCGATCCCCTCATCGATCTCGCGGTGTTCGCGCTCCAGCGCCGACGACAGTGTCCCGCTCTCCACCACGTGATCTCCTTCTGCCGGCGTCACCATCGATGTCGCACGTACGGCGTCATGCCGGACCGGTGCGCCGATGCTTCGCGGTCGTTCTCTCTGGGTTCGACTTTCCCCCATTCTACTTGTATTTACAACGCCACTTGGATAAAAATGCCGAAGGAGACGAGCGGCATCTGAGCTGACGCGACGGCTGTCGGTGAGAGCGGTCATGGGCGGGTCGTCATCCGATGGGGGGCACCCGCAGTGCGATCAGCGCGACGTCGTCCTCCCCCGTCATGGGCATGCTGGTGAGCAGTCCGTCGCAGAACCCGTTCAGGGGTTCGCCTGCGAGCGACTCGGCGTACCGTCGCAGCCGGTCCAGGCCCCGATCGAGGTCCTCTCCCCTCTGCTCGACGAGGCCGTCGGTGTAGAGCAGCAGCGTGCTGGCCGGCGGCAGCGGCACGACTGCACTGATCCACGGCCGATCGTGGAACACCAGGCCGAGGAGGGGGTTGTCCGCCTCACGCAGGAAGCGGCTGTCACCGTCGTGCGTGACCAGCAACGGCGGCAGATGTCCGGCCACCGCGTAAGTCAGCCGCCACGCGCCGTCCCCGGCCGCTTCGAGTCGCCCCAGTACGCAGGTCACGGTGGTCGTCTCACCGTTCAAGGTCTCGAGTGCGGTGTCCAGGCGGTGCAGGATGTCTCCCGGGGGCTCGTCACGGTCGACGGCCAGCGCCCGGACCATGTTCCGTACCTGGCTCATCCAGACGGCGGCGGCCAGGTCATGCCCGGCCACGTCTCCGATGGCCACTTCCACGGCACCCCCGGGCAGTGTGAACGCGTCGTACCAGTCCCCGCCGATCTCCGCTGCGGCCGGGCTCGCCTGGTAGCGGGCGGCGATCTCCATCCCGGGGACGTGCGGCGGCTCCGCCAGCAGGCTGTGCTGCAGGGCGAGCGCCACCCGCTGGGTGCGCCGGAACCGCAGGGCCATGCCGAGGGCGTCGTGCGTGTGGTCGAGGATCTGCCCCATCAGCTCGACGTCGGCCGGATCGATCGACGGCCGGTCCCCGCAGACGGCGGCGACCACCACCGCCGCCACCTCGCCTTGAACGACGACCGGGATGATCGTCTGGCTGTGCGCCCTGGCCTCGGTGATCCACACCCTGGCCTTGGCGTCGTAGTAAGGCGGCGGCTCACCCGGGGGAAAGGACAGGTAGACGGGCCGGCGTTCCCGTACCGCGCGCATGAACTCACTGTCGGAGGGGTGGTGGGCCTTCTGGCGCCGGAGCATTCTCGGCAGTCCGGCGCGTACGGCGGTGGCGATGCGCTCGGTGACGAACACGTCCGAGAAGCTGTCCGCGAGCTCGGGGAGCAGGTGGATGTGGCAGGCGTCGGCGAGCTCCGGGACGATCACATCGGCCAGCGCCTGGAACATCTCCTCCAGATCGGTGATGTCCGCCACGGCCGCGGCGGCGCGGTCGAGCAGCTTTCTGCACCGGTTCTCCTGCCACTCCTGTTCGATCTCGGTGGATGCGCCCACCCACTCGACCACGGCGCCGTCCTTGCATACCGGTACGGCTCGCAGCCGGAAGTGCCGATAGGTGCCGTCGAGGACGCGCACCCGGAAGACCTGCTCTATCAGCGGAGGCACCTCCTCCGCGGCCCGAAGCCAGGCGTCCATGATCGACGCGCGATCCTCGGGGTGGACGACCTGCAGCCACCCGTAGCCGCGGTACTCCTCCCGTGTCTGCCCGGTCATCTTCTTCCAGTCCGGACTCACCTCTCTGAACCTGCCGCTGGGGTCGCTCACCCACACCGTGTGCGCGTTCACCCATATCAGGCTCTGATAGCGGCGCAGGAGACGGCGCTGCTCCCGGGCGAGGGTACGCATCCGCCTGGTGGCGACGAACTGCTCCGTGACCTCCACGATCACTTGCAGCACTCCGCTCTTCCCGCCGGGCAGAGGAATCTTCGAGAGGCTGTAGTGGAAGAAGCGCTCCTGCGATCCGCCGGAGGGGCAGGCCACCCTCGCGGTGGCCTGATCGCGCCGTACGGCCTCGCCCGTCTCCAGGACCCGGTCGAACAGCGAAAGGGAGTCCTGCTGCAGAAGATTGCTGAACGCCTCACGGACAGGCGTCCCGAGCGGCCGGTCGCCGAACATCGCACGCAAGGCGTCGTTCAGGTACACCAGGCGATGTTCCTTCCCCTCGGTGACCAGCACCCCGACCGGCGACGGGTCGAACACCTCCAGCGGAAGGCCACTCGTTTCTTCCCCGCGGGCAACGCCCATTACCAGTTTCCTCCGTCGCACCGTCCCCAGGCACCGACGACGAATGCAATGCGCCAACTAGCCCCAACTAGGAAATATAGGTGCAAATCACCCAACTGGCATGCATCGGTGGGACAGAGAATCGGTGTGGTCGGGCGACGGCCCGATGTTGTCGTAGGCGGTCGGTACGCTGCCCGCGAGGGGATGGTAATGACGCAGATCACTCGGGCGCAGGCGCTCACCTTACGGATGGCCAGTCTGCTGTTGCACGACCGGCATGACGGCACGGATCGGCCGGACGACGTGGCGGGGGTGGTGACCTGGTTCGGCGCGATGCAGGCGCAGGACCTGGCCGGCGGCCTGTGGTCGTTCGGCGTACGCCTGCCGGGACGTAGCGTCGACGACGTGACCGCCGCGCTGGAGCGGCGCGAGGCGCTGCGCACCTGGCCGATGCGCGGCACCATTCACTTCGTTCCGTCGCGGGACGCCCACTGGATGCTCGACCTGATGGGCCCGCGGGCGCTGGCTGGCGCGGCGAAGCGTCGCGAGCACCTCGGGCTGAGCAAGGAGATCGCCGACCAGGCGGTGGAGGTGCTGGGCACGGCACTGGCCGGCGGTGGCCGGCTGACCCGGTCGCAGTGCATCGACGTGCTCGCCGACAAGGGCATCGAAGCACCCGGCCAGTTCGGCTACCACCTGCTGTGGTACGCCAGCCAGCGCGGCGTGCTGTGCATCGCCCCGAACATCGGCAACGAGCAGAGCTTCGTGCTGCTCGACGAGTGGGTCCCCGACCCGCACCGGCCTGACCGCGACGAGGCGCTGGCCACCATGGCGGTGCGGTTCTTCCGTGGCCGCGGGCCGGCCACCCGGCAGGATTTCGCCGGCTGGACCGGGCTGACCATGACCGACGCCAGGCGCGGCATCGCGGTGGCCGGCGACCGACTGGCCGCCGTGACCGTCGACGGCGTCGAGATGTACCTGGATCCGGCGCTGCTCGACGCCGCACCACCCCTGCTGGACGGCCGCGAGGTCATCGTGCTGCCCGGGTTCGACGAATATCTGCTGGGCTACAAGGACCGCTCGCTCATGCTCGCCGACGAGCACAAGTCGGCCATCATCCCCGGGAGCAACGGCATGTTCCAGGCCACAGTGGTGCGCGACGGCCGGGTCGTCGGCACCTGGAAACGGTCGGTCACCAAGACCAAGGTGCGGATCGCGGTCCATCCACTCGTGCCGCTGAACAGGGCCGATCGGACAAAGATCAAGAAGGCCTTCGAAGGGTACGGACGCTTCGTCGGCCTTACACCCGAGGTGCAGCTGCCGTAGGCCGTCGCCGTACCTGGGAGCGGCGGCCGGAGATCCGGGTCAGGAATAGAGCGCGAAGTAGACGGCGATGTGGTGACAGAGCGCGGCCACGAGCGTGCAGGCGTGGAAGAACTCGTGATGGCCGAAGACGGTCGGCCACGGGTTCGGCCTGCGCATGGCGTAGAAGACGGCGCCCACGGTGTAGAGGGCGCCGCCGACGAGGGCGAGCACCAGCACTGTCACCCCACCCCTGTGCAGGATGTCGGGCAGCACGACCACGGCCACCCAGCCGAGGGCGACGTAGACGGGGGTGGACAGCCATCGGGGAGCGTTCGGAGTGATCATCTTCATGCCCACGCCGAAGAGGGCGCCACCCCAGACCACCATCAGGATGACCTGTCGCAGGCCATCGGGCAGCAGCAGGACGCTGATCGGCGTGTAGGTCCCCGCGATGAAGACGAAGATCATGGAATGGTCGAGCCGGCGCATCAGCTGATAGCCCCGCTCCGACCAGACCCGCCGATGGTAGAGCGCGCTGGTGCCGAACAGGGCGCACACGCTCAGGCTGTAGACGAGGCAGCTGAGGAAGGGGGACCAGCCGGGCCGTACGGCGGCGAGCGAGCACAGGACGATGCCGCATACCGCTGCGACTCCGGAGGCATAGGTGTGCAACCAGCCCCGCATCCGGGGCTTGCCGATGTCCACGGGTCGCAGGTGCGTTGGATGGACCGACGTCATGACCTCTAGGTTACGGTACCGTAGGTTACTCGCAAGTACGCTCTCCGAGCGCGGCAGCCGGCTCACCCGACGAAGGGTCGCCATCGCCGCGGTCCTCGCCGGCCGCGACCGGGATCGAACAGCCGCGATGGCGTTCCAGGCGCCTCGCTCAGCGTTCGCGTCGGCGCCGGACCCTGCCGCTCACTCCACCGAACAGCGCCAGCCCCTTCACCACGACGACCGGCGCCGACGGGTCGACGTCCGGGGGACTCTGCACGTCGAAGCCGCCGAAGACGCCGACACCGCTGCAGCGCACCTCCACCCCCTCGGGCACGATGATCTCGGCTCCGCCGAAGACCGCGTTGACCGTGATCTCGACCTCCTTGGCCTCGAACTGGGCCTCGGACAGGTCGAACCGCAGGCCGCCGAAGACGGCGAAGGCCTTGGTCCGCCGCCGTACCCGCCAGCGGCCCTTGCGCTCGGCGCCGCCGAAGACGGCGACGATGTTCTCGGGCTCCGAGTTGGCACTCGGCGCGTAGGACACCGGGCTCGCGGCCGGACGGGGCCGGTCGACCTGTAGGTCGTGGGTGAGGACCTCGAGCTCCCCCATGGTCTTGGCCTGATAGAGGCCGTCCAGGCGCTCGGAGTACTCCTCGTGGCTCAGCTGACCGGTGCTCAGGGCCTCGCCGAGCACGGTGGCGATCCGCTCCCTGTCGCTGTCCGATGCGCGCAGGTGCGAAGTCTGGGAGTCCCTACGCTGAGGAGGATTTTCCATGCTGAACACGATAGTTCTCATTCGCCCCCACAGGGAGCCCGCCGTCTCCACCGACCGGCCCTCGCCGGGCGGCCAGACCGCCCGGACCGGTCGGCCTTCCGGTCAGGTCGGCAGCGATCACCCGGCGGGGTCGGCCCCCAGGGCGTTCATCTCCGCGTAGGTGAGCATCCCGCGGGAGAAACCGAACGTGCCCTGCTCCGCGATCTCCTGTGCCGCGGCGAAGGCCGCGCTGAACGCGGCACGCGCCAGGGCCGACCCGAGGCTGACGCGGCGGGCGCCCGCGGCGGCGAGCCGGGCGACGGTCACCCCGTCCGAGCCGCCGGCGAGCACGTTGACCGGCCTGCCGACCGCGCCGCAGACCGTACGGATCGCCTCAAGGTCGGGCAGGCCCGGGGCGTAGAGCACGTCGGCCCCGGCCGCCTCGTACGCCTGCAGCCGGGTGATCGTGTCGTCCAGGTCGGGTCGGCCGTACAGGAAGTTCTCCGCGCGTGCGGTGAGCGTGAAGCGGAACGGCAGCGCCCGCGCGGCCGCCACCGCCGCCTCCACTCGGCGCACCGCCTCGTCCAGCCCGGCGATGGGCCGGGACGGGTCTCCGGTGGCGTCTTCGATCGAGCCGCCCACGGCACCGGCCTCGGCCGCGAGGCGGATCGTGTCGGCCACGTCCCGCGGGTCGGGCCCGAAACCGCTCTCCAGGTCGGCCGCGACAGGCAGATGCGTGGCCGAGACGATCGCGCGGATGTTGGCCAGCGTCTCCTCACGGGTGACCTGGTTGGCGCCGTCCACCCGGCCGAGGGCGAGGGCGAGGCCGCCGCTGGTGGTGGTCAGGGCGGGAAAACCCATCCGGGTGAACAGCCGCGCCGTGCCGGCGTCCCACGGGTTGGGAATCACGAACGTGGGGCCTTCATGCAGCGAGGCGAACGCCTCCGCACGGCTGCGCTGGTCAGCGGGGTCCAGGGTCGTCGATGTTCTCACCGTCGGCATGCCGGTGCCCTCCTCGGTGGGCCTCACCACTACTCGATTCCGTCATGTCCACAGCGAGCCGCCTGGACGGCTGCCGGGTCGCATCGACCCTAGTGCCGCACCGGCCAGTGAAAGGACCGGCGGAGGCCGGTCTACCGCTCCCGGGGAATTCGGTAGACGGATATATGGGAACGGGAATCGGCGGTGAACTCGGCTCCGGCCCAGTCCGCGTGCCTGGTCTCCAACTGGAACCCGGCCATTTGCGCCATCAGGTCGAGTTCGGCCGGCCAGATGTAGCGATGGGGGCTGCGGAACAGCCGAGCCCGGCCGTCCTCGCCGAACGTGAAATGGTGTGACACGACGTGTTGGCGCAGCACGTCGTAGGTGTCCAACCCGATGTAGCCGGGCTCGCAACTCCAGACCGTGGCCTGCCGACCCGGCGGGAGCTCGCGCAGCTCGGGCACCCACAGCTCGATCACGAACCGGCCACCGGGCGTGAGGTGGCGGGCGGCGTTGCGGAAACACGCCACCTGCTCGGCCTGGGTGAGCAGATTGGAGATCGTGTTGTAGACGAGGTAGACGAGCGAGTACTCCCCCGGGGCGACGGCGGTCGCCATGTCGCCCACGATCACCGGGATCGTGGTCTCGTCCGCCTTCGTTCGCAGTTGGTCGATCATCGGTACGGACAACTCGATGCCGGTGACGGGAACACCTCGCTCCGCGAGAGGGACGGCCACGCGGCCGGTTCCGACGGCGAATTCGAGCGCCCTTCCGTCACCCGCGAGTTCGGCGAGACGGTCCACGGCCGGCCCCAGGACATCGGGTGCGAACATGCCGACCCCCGGCGTGTCATAGTGCCGCGCGGCCTCGATGTCCCAGATCTCCTCCTGTCGCATACCATCGACGATCGCCGTGGGCCGTACGCTTTGTCCAATGATTTTCGCTCTTCGGGCAGAGATCACGGACGCGGCCGACCAGGGTGGCCTGCCCTCGGGGAGTACGCACCCGGTCCGCCGGCGTGGCCAATCACCCCGGGACGTGGCCTAGCGCTCCGGGAGGGCGTCCTCACGCTCCTCCACGGTCTTCGACCTGTTCATGTTCGGTCTGCCGTGGTTTCCATCGGCCCTGCCGACGCCGGGCCCTGCAGGCGTTCTGTCTGGTCGTCGACCTGCCCGTCGAGGCGCTTACGGAGCAGTGCGACCCAGGAGGCGGGTAGCACCTCGGGTTGGTCGAGCAGGCGTTGGGCGGCGGCCCGGTCAGCGCGGTCGACGTTGAGCACACGGTGCACCTCGGCCGCTGTGATGCCGTGTCGAGGGCGGAAGAGCAGGTCGAGGGTGTCGCTGGCTTCCACGTGACCGGGGCGCAGCACTCGGCAGTAGAAACCGGTCCTGCCGGTCCGCTGGGTCATGACGGCCATGTCCGCGATGCCGTGGTGGGCGGCCAACTTGTAGCAGGGTCGACGCGGCTGGCTCACCTGCAGCAGGGCGGTGCCGATGGTGTAAATCGATCCCAGCACTACGTCGCTCTCCAGGACCCCGGAGATGGTGAGGTTCTCACCGAAGGCCGGCGGAGTGAGCCGACCGAGCCGCTGGGCCCACGCCTGGTAATGCTCGCTCGGGTAGAGGAGAACCGCTTTGTCCGGACCACCGTGGTGTTTCCGGTCTCCCTGTTCGTCGCCCGTCAAACCAAGTCGTGTGACCTCGACCGGCCCTCGGACGGGGGTCTTCTCGATGCCCGACGCCACGGTGCGTCCGCGCCAGGACAGCGGTCGTACGGCACCGACGGACACGACCAGCACCCGCCCGACGGTCATCGTCGGACCGGCCTGACCTGCCACCGCGTGGCATGCACACGGGCCTCCTCGTGGCGCGTACGGATCGGACATGGTGCGGTTCCAGGCTATTGCCCGGGGCCGTCCGACTCGACCGGCGCCCCGGAGCATGACCAGAACGACCGGGTCCGCTGTGGTCCCGATCTGCCCGGGCCGTCGACGCGCGAGCCTCTCGCCGAACGCGGGTTCAGCCGGTCGGGGCCACGTCGGCGAAGTAGGCCCGCAGCAGCCTGCGGCCGTGCTCGATCATCGCGGGGTCGCCCTCCCCGGAGACCGCGAAGGCGAGGTGGAGGGCGGCCGCGGTGGCCTGGATGGCCAGCCGCATGACGCGATAGGGGTCGGCCAGCGGCGGCAGCCCGGCCTCGTCCAGTGCGAAGTGGTAGAGCCGCTCGGCCAGCACGTCCCCACCTTCCTTCGCCTCGCCGGGCGGCAGGAACGACGGCCCGCCGGGCCGGGTGTCGGCGAAGTCGACCACGGTGTAGCCGGGGACGGTCCTGCGCATCTCCACGGTCTCGTCCAGGACGAGTTCCGCCGCGCGCGGCCAGCTCAGCCCGTCCTCCTCGGCCACCCGGCGGCGCAGCCGCACCAGCAGCAGGTCGAGATTGCGCAGGGCCAGCTCGCGCAGGATTCCCGCCTTGCCGTCGAAGAACTGGTAGATGGTGCCGCTCGGCACACCGGCGCGCCTGGCGACGTCGCTCGTGGTGAGCGCGTCGAGGCCCACCTCGTCCAGAAGGCGGGCGCAGGCGTCGAGGATGCGCTCGACCCTGTCGATGCTGCGCTTCTGGACCGGCCGCCGCCGGAGCCCCGGATTGTCCACGGAACAGTCTTAACATAACGCCCCGTCATGTTCTAACGTGGCAACCTCTCATGTTCTCCCCGAAGGACGCGCATGCACGAGGTGCGGACCACGCCAGTCAGACCGGTCTCCGCCGGATGGATGTCCCTGCTGGCGCTCGCCCAGATGGGGGTCATCATGGCGATGACCGTCGGGAACCAGATCCTGCTGCCCTCCCACGTGGCACGCATCGACCCGACGCACAAGGAGGCGTCGCTGGCGGCCGTGTTCGCCGTCGGCGCGGTCTGCACGATCATCGCCAACCCGTTGTTCGGCGCCATGTCCGACCGGACCCGCAGCCGCTTCGGCAGGCGCCGTCCCTGGATCGTCGGGGGCGCACTGGTCTGTGCCGCTTCCCTGGTCTTCCTCGCCTGGCAGGACTCGCTGGCCGGGCTGATCGTCGGCTGGGCGGTCGCCCAGTTGTCGTTCACCGCAGCACTGGCCGCCGCCATCGCCACCGTGCCCGACCAGGTGCCGGTCCGCCAGCGGGGCAAGGTGTCCGCGCTGTCGGGCGTGGGCCAGCTCACCGGGCCGCTGCTGGGCGGGGTGGTGGTCACCGTCCTGGTGACGGGGGCTCCGGCGGGGTTCCTGGCGATGGCGGTCCTGGTGCTGCTGCTGGTGCTGCCGTTCGGGCTGTTCACCCGGGAACCCGCCGAACCAGCCGAACCAACCGAACCAACCGAACCAGCCGAACTCGCCGAACTCGCCGAACTCGCCGAACCAGCCGAACCCGCCGAACCCGCCGACTCGAATGACCCCGTCGACACCCCCGAACCGGACGACCCCGTCGACACCGCCGAGACCGTCGGCACCGCCGACTCGAAGGACTCCGCCGATCCGGTCGGACGTGCCACCGCCACGGCCGCGCTCCCGCCGTTCGACGCGGGTTCCTTCCTGCGTGGCTTCTGGGTGAGCCCGCGCCGGCATCCCGACTTCGCCTGGGCCTGGCTGAGCCGACTCATGATCACCCTCACGCTCGCGATGGCGATCGGCTACCTGCAGTATTTCCTGCGCGACGCCGTCCATTACGAGCGGCTCTTCCCCGGTTCCACGGTGGAGCAGGGCGTCGTGGTGCTCGTGGCGGTGTTCACGTTGAGCAGCGTCGTGCCGACGCTGCTCGCGGGGTGGCTGTCGGACCGGCGCGGCAGCCGCAGACCCGCCGTCTTCGCCGGCGGGATCACCATGGCCGCCGCCGGGCTGGTGCTGACGTTCCTGACCAGCTGGCCGGCCGCCATCGTGGCGGCCGCCCTGCTCGGCGCCGGCTACGGCATGTTCGCCGCGGTGGACCAGGCCATGGTCACCCAGTTGCTGCCCGCCGACGCCGACCGGGCCAAGGACCTCGGCATCGTGAGCCTGTCCAATTCCGCATCGAACACGCTCGGCCCGGTGATCGCCGCACCCCTGGTCACCTCGGCGGGCGGTTATCCGCTCATGTACGGCGTCGCGGCCGGCTTCGCCGTGTTGGGCGCCTGTCTGGTCTGGAGGATCCGCGGTGTCCGTTGAACACCCAGAAAAGTCCGGCGAGCACGCAGAAAGGCCCGACGAACACCCAGAAAAGCCCGACGAACACCCAGAAAAGCCCGACGAACACCCAGAAAAGCCCGACGAACACCCAGAAAAGTCCGTCGAGCACCCGGAGAACCCTGTCGCGACCCCCTTCGACCAGGACGCCTGGTGGCGCGACGCCGTGGTCTACCAGGTGTATCCACGCAGCTTCGCCGACGCGAACGGCGACGGCCAGGGGGACCTGCCAGGCGTGCTGTCGCGGCTCGACCACCTGGCCGAGCTGGGCGTGGACGCGATCTGGCTGAACCCGTTCTACCCCTCGCCGCTGGCCGACGGCGGCTACGACGTGGCCGACCACCGCGACGTCGATCCCCGGTACGGCACGCTCGCCGACTTCGACGCGCTCGTGGCCGGCGCGGCGGCCAGGGACATCAAGGTGATCGTGGACATCGTGCCCAACCACTGCTCGGCCGAGCATCCGTGGTTCAGGCAGGCGCTGGCGGCCGGTCCCGGCAGCCCCGAGCGCGAGCGGTTCGTCTTCCGCGACGAGCCCAACAACTGGCAGTCCGTCTTCGGCGGCCCGGCCTGGACGCGCGTCCCTGACGGCCAGTGGTACCTGCACCTGTTCGACTCCGGCCAGCCCGACTGGAACTGGCGGCACCCCGACGTGGTCGCCATGTTCGAGCGGGTGCTGCGGTTCTGGCTCGACCGGGGCGTGGCCGGTTTCCGCATCGACGTGGCCGCCATGCTGTTCAAGCAGGACGGCCTGCCTGATGTGACCCCCGGCAGTCAGGGCGGCCCGCTCGCGCCGGGCAACTCCCCCGTTCCGTATGAGCACCAGCCTGAGCTGCTGGAGCTCTACCGGTCCTGGCGGAAGATCCTCGACGCCTACCCGGGCGACCGCGGCACGGTGGCGGAGATCTGGTTCGGCCACGCCGACCAGGCCAGGCCGTACCTGACGGGGGACGGGCTGGCCCAGCTGTTCAACTTCCGGCTGATGCCCACGCCGTGGTCCGCCGGGGAGTTCCGCGCGGTGATCGACGAGTCGCACCGGCTGGCTCGTGAGACGGGCGGGTCGATCCCGTGGGTGCTGGGCAACCACGACGTGCCGCGCATGGTGACCAGGTTCGGCGTCGACCAGGACCTGGTCCGCGCGCCGACCCCGGAGGTGCTGCTCGGCCGGCTGGACGTCGACGTCGCGCTGGGCACCCGGCGCGCCCGCGCGGCCGCGCTGCTGCTGCTCGCGCTGCCCGGTGGGGCGTACATCTACCAGGGGGACGAGCTGGGCCTGCCGGAGCACCTGGCCATTCCCGACGAGGCCAGGCAGGACCCGATGTTCGAGCGCACGCTGCGCACGTTCATCGGCAGGGACGGCTGCCGGGTGCCGCTGCCCTGGTCCGGTACGGCTCCGCCGTACGGCTTCGGCGGCCGGGAGACGTGGCTGCCCCAGCCGGAGGACTGGGCGGCGCTGACCGTGGCAGCGCAGCGGGCCGACCCCGGATCCACGCTGAACCTCTACCGCGCCGCGCTGGCCGTCCGGCGCGGCCATCCCGCGCTCGGCGACGGCGATCTGACGTGGTTGGACGCCCCGCCCGATGTGCTGGCCTTCGCCCGCGAGCCCGGCTTCGTGCTGATGGTGAACTTCGGCGCCGAGCCGGTGCCGCTGCCGCCGGGCCAGGACGTGCTGCTGGCCAGCGGCCCGCTCGACGCCGGCCTGCTGCCGCCCGACACCGGAGTGTGGCTGTCATGATCGATCATGTCGGGCCCGGGCTGTGGCTGCTGACCACCCCGACCTGCGGCTATGCCGTACGGCTCGGGCCGGACGACGCGCCGTGCTGTGCGCACTGGGGACCGCGGCTCACCCCGGACCAGGCACGCGCGCTGCCGCCCGGGCGTGCGGAGCTGCCCGTCGAGGGCGGCGGCCGGTTCGGCGTGGCGGGCCTGCAGGTCAGGTACGGCGATGCCGTACGCGGCGTCGAGTGGCGCCACCTCGGCGACCACATCGACAGCGGTCACGACGGCGGCCACCTGACGATCCGCATGGCCGACCGCCACTACCCGCTGGAGATCGACCTGCACTACCGGGTCAGGCCAGGAGACGACGCGATCGAACGTTGGACCTGCCTGCGCAACACGGGCGACGAGCCGATCACGATCCTGCGCTGCGACTCGGCGGCCTGGACGGTCCCCCCGCGTCCCGGCTACCGCCTCAGCCACGTCACCGGGGAGTGGGGCGGGGAGTTCCAGGTGCGGCGCACCCCGCTGGCCGTGGCCGAGACCACGCTGACCAGCAGGCGGGGGCACAGCGGGCACCACGCCAACCCGTGGGTGATGCTCGACGCGGGCGACGCGACCGAGGACCACGGCGAGGTGTGGAGCGCCGCGCTGGCCTGGAGCGGAAGCTGGCGCATCACCGTGGAGCACGACCACGACGGCCACGCCGGCTGGAGCGGCGGGTTCGGCCACGACGGGGTGACCCGGCGGCTCGGACCCGGGGAGTCGCTGGAGACGCCCGTGTTCACCGGGGTCTACTCCGCCGAGGGCTTCGGCGGGATCAGCCACCGCTGGCACGACCACATCCGCCGGCACGTGCTGCCCTCGCCCGGCCGGATCCGGCCGGTGATCTACAACTCGTGGGAGGCGGTCGGCTTCGACGTCACCCAGGCGCGGCAGATGGAGCTGGCCGAGCTGGCCGCCGACATCGGCGTCGAGCTGTTCGTCGTGGACGACGGCTGGTTCGGCGGGCGCCCGGGTGCGTTCTCCGGACGCACGGGCGAGACGGCGGGCCTGGGCGACTGGTGGCCCGACCCCGAGCGCTTCCCCGGCGGCCTCACCCCGCTGATCGACCACGTGACCGCGCTGGGCATGAAGTTCGGCCTGTGGGTGGAGCCGGAGTCGGTCAACCCCGACAGCGAGCTGCACCGGACGCGCCCCGAGTGGGTGCTGCGCCAGCGGAACCGGCGGACGACCGAGGTGCGCGACCAGCTCCTGCTCGACTTCTCCCGGTCCGACGTCGCCGAATGGGCGCACGAGTGGCTGGACGACCTGGTCACCCGAAACGACATCGCGTTCCTCAAATGGGACATGAACCGGCCGGTCACCGAGGCCGGCGACGACGTGTGGATCCCGTTCGTCCGCAACGTGTACGCCGTGATCGACCGGCTCCGCGCGGACCACCCGCATCTGATGATCGAGGGCTGCGCGAGCGGCGGAGGCCGTACGGACCTCGGCATGCTCGCCCGCACCGATCAGATCTGGGCCTCCGACAACACCGACGCCGCCCAGCGGATCGCCGTCCAGCACGGCTACGGCCAGATCTATCCGGCCTGCACGATGGGCGCGTGGGTGACCGACAGCCCGAACGCGATCACCTCCGGGCGGGCGCCGCTGGACTTCCGCTTCCACGTCGCGATGGCCGGGGCGCTCGGCATCGGCGGCGACCTGCCGCGCTGGGACGCCGACGACCTGCGGCAGGCGAGGGAGCTGGTGGCGCGGTACAAGGAGATCCGCCCGGTCGTGCACGACGGGCGGCTGGACCGGCTCGGCGACTGGGCCGTGCAGTACACCCTCGGCCCGAGGGTCGTGGTGCTCTCCTGGCGGCCCACCACGCTGATCCGCGTCACCGCGCCCGTACGGCTGAAGGGCCTGGACCCCGGCGGCCGCTACCGCGACGAGGACACCGGGGAAGTGCACCACGGCGCGCTCCTGATGAGCCACGGCCTGGCCCGGCCCTGGCCGTTCGACGCCACCAGCGAGCTGAGGAGGCTCACCCGTGTCGGATAGCCCGCTCCAGGAGTACCCGAGGCCCCAGCTCGTCCGGGACGGCTACCTCAACCTCAACGGCCACTGGCAGTACGCGATCGGCCCGCACGCGATCGGCGACGGCCCGCCCGAGACGTACGACGGCGAGATCCTCGTGCCGTTCTCGCCGGAGGCGCCGCTGTCGGGGGTGAACCGGCAACTGCTCCCCGGGCAGACGCTGTGGTACCGGCGCTCGTTCGACCTGCCGGGGGATTTCACCGACGGGCGGGTGATCCTGCACTTCGGCGCGGTGGACCAGACCTGCCGGGTGTGGGTCAACGGCGTCGAGGCCGGCGGCCACACCGGCGGCTACCTGCCGTTCTCCTTCGACATCACGGAGCACCTGCGCGAGAGCGGCAACGTCCTCGTCGTGGCGGTGCGGGACGACTCGGACACCGGGCACGGGTCACGCGGCAAGCAGCGGCTGCGGCGCGGCGGCATCTGGTACACCGCCCAGTCGGGGATCTGGCAGACGGTCTGGGCCGAGCGCGTGCCCGAGCTCCACGTCGAACGGCTCACGCTCACCCCCATGCTCGACGACTCGTGCGTCGAGGTGACGGTGCACGCGCCGGAGGGCGAGGCGCACGTCGAGATCTCGGCCGGGGGCGAGGTGGTCGCGCACGCCGCCGCGCCGGCCGGGCGGCCCGTGCGCGTGCCGCTGCCCGGGGCCCGCCTCTGGAGCCCCGAGGACCCGTTTCTCTACGACGTGGCCGTCTCGCTCGGCACGGATCGGGTACGGAGCTACTTCGGCATGCGTTCCTTCTCGGTCGGGCCCGACGCCGACGGCGTCCCCCGGCTGCTGCTGAACGGCCGGCCGTACTTCCACGCCGGGGTCCTCGACCAGGGCTACTGGCCAGACGGCCTGTACACCCCGCCGTCCGACGAGGCCATGATCCACGACATCGCCACGATGAAGCGGCTCGGCTTCACGATGCTGCGCAAGCACATCAAGATCGAGCCGCTGCGCTGGTATCACCACTGCGACCGGCTCGGCATGCTCGTCTGGCAGGACATGGTCAACGGCGGCGCGGCGTACCGTCCCTGGGTGATCACCACCCCGGCGATCCTGCCCGCCCTGCGGCTGGACGACCGCCGGCACCGCCGGTTCGGCCGGGCCGACGCGGCGGGCCGTACGGCGTTCGAGGCCGAGCTGCGCGCCACGGTCGAGCATCTGCGCAACGTGGTGAGCCTGGCCGTCTGGGTGCCGTTCAACGAGGGCTGGGGCCAGTTCGACGCGGCGCGGATCGCCGGCGAGCTCGCCCGGCTCGACCCGACGCGTACGGTCGACCACGCCAGCGGCTGGCACGACCAGCGTGCGGGAGACCTGCGGAGCCTGCACGTGTACTTCCGCCGGTTCCGTCCGCCGCGGCCCGACGGGCGGGTGCTCGTGCTGTCCGAATACGGCGGGTACGGCCTGCGCGTCGAGGGCCGCACCTGGGGCGAGAAGGAGTTCGGCTACCGCCGGTACGGCACGGCCGACCGGCTCGGCGCGGCGTTCGCCCGGCTGCACGAGGAGCAGATCATCCCGGCCATCCGGCGGGGGCTGAGCGCGACCGTCTACACGCAGCTGTCCGACGTGGAGGACGAGATCAACGGCCTGCTCACCTACGACAGGGCGGTGCTCAAACTCCCCGAGGACCTCGTCCGCTCGATCACGGAAAGGCTCAGGTTCCAATGACCACACACGAGCGGGAGATCACGGCGCCGGTCGACCTGTGCCTGCCGGACGGGCGGCTCAACCCCGACGCCGTCGGCTGGACCCGGCGTCCGCTGCATCGGGGCAACCTGCGCGGGTGGGGACGGCGCAAGCGCTGGGAATACTGGGGCGTCGTCACGCCCGGCCACATCATCGGCCTGGTCGCCTCCTCGCTGGACTACGCCGCGGTGAACGGCGTCTACGTGCTCGACCGGGCCACCCGTACGGAGACCACCAGGGATGTCGTGGTGCCGCTGGCCCGGGGCGCCGTCTTCCCCGAGCGCAGCGGTGCCGGGACGGCGTCCGTACGCGGCGGGGGTGTGGCGATCGACATCGAGCAGGACGCGGACGGCACGGTGATCCGGGCCGTCGCGCCCGGAGTCGAGATCGACCTGGAGGTGCCGCTACCGGAGGGGCATGAGTCGCTCGGCGTGGTGGTGCCGTGGGGGCCGAACCGGTTCCAGTACACGGTGAAGGACGTCGGCCGTCCGGTGCGCGGGCGGCTGCGGCTGGCGTCGGCCGAGTTCGCGATCGACGAGGCCGACTCCTTCGCCGTGCTCGACCACGGCCGCGGCAAGTGGCCCTACTCGATCACGTGGAACTGGGCGGCGGGCAGCGGGCCCGGCCGATCGATCCAGCTCGGCGGCAAGTGGACCGACGGCACGGGTTCCACCGAGAACGCGCTGTTCGTCGACGGCCGCCTGCACAAGATCGACGACGAGCTGACCTGGTCGTACGACCGGGCCGACTGGCTGCGTCCGTGGCGGATCACCGGCCCGCGCGTCGAGGTGGAGTTCCACCCCTTCCACGAGAAGGTCGCCCGCACCGAGCTGGGCCTGGTGGGCAACGAGACCCACCAGTGCTTCGGCCGCTTCTCGGGGCGGACCCGGGCCGACGACGGCGCCTGGGTGGACCTCGACGGCCTTATCGGCTGGGCCGAGGAGGCACGCAACCGCTGGTGAGATGCTCTCACCACGCGGTCCGGCCCAGTGAGTGCCGCGCGAGCATGGCAGGCCGGCCGCCGCCGCTTCGTCAGCGATGTCCTCGGCCCTCATTTCGAGCAGATCTGCCGCGAGTGGGAGCCGCATCCGGGAGTGCGGGCGGGCTTGGCTTCGCCGGGGGAATGCGCGATGGTCACAATTGGTTGCAAGCCCATGTAATTTAAGTTTCAACCAGGAGCGTGCCATGCCCGCCGTCACCGCCGACACCCTGACGCTGCCCCGCGTCACCGCACCCGACCCGGCCGTCGCCACCCCCCGCCCCGTACGATCCGTGACGACCGCGCCCAGCGGCCTCGAGGGCGAGGGCTTCCCCGTACGGCGCGCGTTCGCCGGGGTGCCGCAGTCCGTCCTGGACCCGTTCATCCACATGGACCAGATGGGCGAGATCGAGTACGGCCCCGGCGAGCCCAAGGGCACCCCGTGGCACCCGCACCGCGGCTTCGAGACCGTCACCTACATCATCGACGGCGTCTTCGAGCACCAGGACTCCAACGGCGGCGGCGGCACGATCACCGACGGCGACACCCAGTGGATGACAGCGGGGTCCGGCCTGCTGCACATCGAGAAGCCGCCGGAGCACCTGGTGGTCTCGGGCGGGCTGTTCCACGGCATCCAGCTGTGGGTCAACCTGCCCCGCGCGCACAAGTTCCACCCGCCCCGCTACCAGGACATCCGCGGACGTGAGGCGGCGCTGCTCGCCTCGGCGGACGGCGGCGCGCTACTGCGGGTGATCGCCGGTGAGCTGGCCGGGCACCCCGGCCCCGGCATCACGTTCACCGCGATCACGATGGTGCACGCGACCATCAGCCCGGGCGCCCGGCTGGAGGTGCCGTGGAACCCCGGCTTCAACGCCCTCGCGTACGTGCTGGCCGGCCAGGGTTCGGCGGGGACCGAGCGGCGACCGGTACGCAGGGGGCAGTTGGCCGCCTTCGGCCCCGGCGGGGCGCTGACCCTCACCGCCGACACCGCCCAGCCCCAGGCCGAGCCCAACCTGGAGGTGCTGCTGCTCGGCGGGCAGCCGATCCGCGAGCCGGTCTTCCACTACGGACCGTTCGTGATGAACACCCGGGCCGAGATCCTCCAGGCGATGGAGGACTACCAGGCCGGCCGCCTGGGCGTCATCCCCGCCGAACGCGTCCCGCACACCGACGGACCTCTTTCCCCGAAGGAGTAAGCAGCCCATCGCGAAGCTCCCGTCCCAGGATTTTTGTCCTATTTGCACCCCAATGGGGGTGTGTGTACCTTTTGACTCCACGGCACGCGCAGCGGTGACTCCGTCGTCGGTTGCGTTGCCGGTTCGTTGCCCGGATCCGCGCGTCTCCTGACGGAGCTGTCCCGTCAGGAGGTGCACGGCCGCCGACTCCGCACCTCACGGAGCCGGGGACCACCCCTCGGGTGAATCGGAGCGCCTGCCCCCTTGCGCACCGTAGGACGCGCTCGCCGCCCCGAACCCGTCAGCTGTCCCGGCAGGCGGCATGGAAGCAAGGAGTCAATCCCTTCATGCTGGAACACCGGCTCTCCGCAGCCCCTGTCTCTCTCAAGCGCCGCCTGAGCCTCTCCGGCAAGCGTCTCGGCGCGGCCCTGGTCGTACTCACCGCAGTCGGCGTCTTCGCGGCCGCGCCGGTGCAGGCGGCACCGCAGGCGCCCGGAGAAGAGAACGTCACGCTGATGTACGGCGAAGACGTCTCCAACCACGAGCCGAACCACGACTGGACCGCCAGCCCGGCGAAGTTCGGCATCATCAAGGCCACCGAGGGCCTGTCCTTCCGCGACTCCACCTTCGCCCGTTTCTGGCAGGAGCTGGACGAGAAGGGCATCGTCCGCGGCGCCTACCACTACGGTCACCCCAAGAACGATCCCATCGCCGAGGCCGAACACTTCCTGTCCATGGTGAACCAGCACCCCGCCAAACCCGGCGATCTGCTGGTGCTGGACCTGGAGACCACGAACGGCAGGTCGGTGGCCCACGTCAACGCCTGGGCCAAGGCCTGGCTCGCCCACGTGAAGGCCAAGACCGGCGTCACCCCGATGTTCTACAGCGGCTGGAACTTCGCCAACACCTACGGCCGCGGCCTGGCCGAGTACCCACTGTGGGTAGCCCACTACAGCAAGGCCCCGGGCGCCGTCACGCCGCCCGCCGACTGGAAGAGCTGGGCCATCCACCAGTACACGGAATATCCCATCGACAAGAACGTCTCCGCGCTCACCCCCGACGAGCTGCGCGCCCTCGGCCGTCCCTGATCACGTGGGACCGTCCTCGCCGGCGGCCCGGGCCTGTCCCGGCCCCGGCGAGGCCGGTCGCAAAGGGTTTCGCCGAGGCGTGCGTCACCGGCGCAGCGTCGCCGACGGGGGCTCGCCGAAGCGCTGCCGATAGGCGAGGGAGAACCTGCCGAGGTGGGCGAACCCCCAGCGGAAGGCGACATCGGTGACGGTCGTCGCGTCCACGGCGTCCACCGTCAGCTCGGCGCGCACCCGGTCCAGGCGCACGTCCCGCAGGTACGCCATGGGGGTCGTGTCCAGATGGCGGCGGAACCCCTCCTGCAGCGCCCGGGCCCCCACGCCCACGGCCTCGGCGATGTCCTCCACGGTGAGCGGCTCGGCGGCGTGGGCCTCGATGAGTTCCATGGCCCGCTTCACCACGGGCGGCGGGACACGCGGCTGCTCCCCGAGCAGGGCGGGGGTGTAGTTGCTGGGCTGGGCCAGCAGCAGCTGCGTCATCAGCAGCTCCTCCAGCCGCTTGGCGGCGGCCGGCTGGGTCAGCATGGCTCCGCCGGTCTCCGCCTCCCGCCGGAGCAGGTCGACGACCGAAAGCCACGACCGGGACGGGGGCAAGGTCAGATCCATGCCCAGGGAGAAGACGAGCGGCTCGCCCGGCTGCCGCCCGAGCATCCTGCCGAGCTGGGCTTCGAGCGCCGAGCGGTCGAACCGGGTGATGAGCTGTTCGGTTCCGGCCGCCCACCGCATGGCCGTGCGTCCCGTCAGTGACAGGATGTAGGCGTGCTCGGTCGTGGCCACGATCTGTTCCCGGCCCTGGCTCACCTCCGCCGCACCGGCCAGCGGGATCTCGACGAGGATGCAGCTCTCCCATTCATCCGGCGTGACCAGCATCTCCGCCCCGTAGCTGAGGTAGTAGAGGCCGACCCTGTCGAGCGTCACCCCGTTCATGCGGGCGTCGAGCCGCGTCCCGCGCTCGGCGAGGCGCAGCCCGTGCGGGCAGAGAACCTGCTCCACCCCCACGTGGGCGTCCTCGACGTCGTGCGTGTGAAACCGCTCATGGGCGGCGAGCGGGTGCGGCGAGACGAGCACGTCCTCCCCCCGAACGGTCATGCGATCCGAACCGAGCTCCGTACCAGGTGGACGGCGGCTACCCGGCACAGCCCGACAACGCCTCACCATCTGGTCACTAAACCGATAATCAGTGATACATGGGACAACGTGCTCTCGCGCTCTAGAACGCGGCAAGTTCTCGCCAAGATTGAGTGATATCTCGCCTCGCCCCCTTGATAACGGAGGCGAACCCCGTCAGTCGTGGCTGATCATCACGTGTTTGATCCGCGTGTAGGCGTCCAGGCCGTACCGGGAGAGATCCTTGCCGGTGCCCGAGTGCTTGAAGCCGCCGTGCGGCATCTCCGGGATGATCACCTGATGGCAGTTGACCCAGACGGCGCCGAAGTCGAGCGCGGCGGTCAGCCGCATCGCACGGCCGGTGTCCCTGGTCCACACGCTGGACGCGAGCGCGTAGTCGACTCCGTTGGCGAGCTCGACGGCCTCCTCCTCGCTCGTGAACGGTTGTACGGTCACGACCGGACCGAAGACCTCCTGCCGCACGATCTCGTCGTCCTGCCGCACGTCGGCGACCACGGTCGGCGCGAAGAAGTAGCCGGGCCGATCGAGCCGGGAGCCGCCGGTGACCACGCGGGCGTGCCCGGGCAGCCGGCCGAGGAAGCCCGCGACCCGCTCGGCCTGGGCCGCGTTGTTCGTCGGACCGAGGAAGACGCCCTCCTCGTCGGGGCCGCCCACGGCCAGCGCCCGCGCCGCGTCGGCGAGCGCCTCGACGACGTCGTCGTACGCCCGATCCTCGACGAGCACCCGTGTGACGGCGGTGCAGTCCTGCCCGCTGTTGAAGAACGCCGCCTCGGCGATGTCGCGGACGGTCACGGCCGGGTCCACATCGCCGAAGACCACCGCCGGGGCCTTGCCGCCCAGCTCCAGGTGGACGTCCTTGAGATCGGGCGCGGCGGCCGCCATCACCTCGGCCCCGGCCCTCGTCGAGCCGGTGAGCGCCACCATCTCCACCCCCGGGTGCGCGACCAGCGCGCGACCGGTGTCCCGGTCGCCGCACACGACGTTGACCACGCCGGGCGGGAACACCTCGGCGCACAGCTCGCCGAGCAGCACGGTCGAGCCTGGTGTGGTGTCCGACGGCTTCAGCACCAGCGCGTTACCCGCCGCCAGCGCCGGGCCGATCTTCCACGCGGCCATCATCAGCGGATAGTTCCACGGCGTCACCTGGGCCACGACGCCGATCGGCTCACGCCGTACGAACGACGTGTGCCCCTCGGCGTACTCGGCGGCGCCGAGCCCCTCCAGGACCCGCGCCGCGCCCGCGAAGTAGCGGATCGCGTCGACGGCCCCGCCCACGTCGACCCGCCTGGCGGTGCCCCGCGGCTTGCCGGTGGCCCGCACCTCGGCCTCGGCCAGCGCCTCCCGGTTCGCCGACATCAGCTCGGCCAGCTCGAGGAGCAGCCGCTGGCGCTCGGCCGGGGTGGTGCGCCGCCAGGCACATGCGGCCGCGGTGGCCGCCTCGACAGCGTGGGCGACGTCCCGCTCGCCCGAACGGGGCGCCCTGCCGTACACCTCCTCGGTCGAGGGGTCGACCAGGTCCATCCACTCGCCGGCGTCCCGGCTCTCTCCCGCGATCACGTTGCGCAATGTGTCCACGACGGTCTCCTCATCAGGGGCGGCTCAGGCGGCCGCGGAACAGGCGGCGCGGTAACGGGCCGCGGCGGACGGCATGCCGACGAGCACCACGCCGACCAGCTCGCCGTCGCGGTGGTAGCCGACCACGACCTCACCGTCGAGGTCGCCCTCCAGCACCCGGATGTCCGACCCGCCGAGCGCGGGCGCCCCGAACGACTGGAGGCGCAGCTCGTACTGATCGCTCCAGAAGGTCGGCAGCGGGGCGA
Source organism: Sphaerimonospora mesophila NBRC 14179 = JCM 3151 (assembly GCA_001552515.1). Classification (GTDB taxonomy): domain Bacteria; phylum Actinomycetota; class Actinomycetes; order Streptosporangiales; family Streptosporangiaceae; genus Sphaerimonospora; species Sphaerimonospora mesophila. The sequence goes on along the minus strand of BCRI01000014.1, from coordinate 45,937 downwards.
AGGGCGTGGCCGCGGGCTCGGCCAGGCCCAGATCGGCGAGCAGGGTGATCGCGGCGTGCCTGGCCGTGTCGGTCGGGATGCTCCAGTGCTCGACCCGGCGGGGCACCTCGTCGTAGCGGGGGTTGGGGAACCGGGCGATGTCCCCCACCGCCACGACGCCGCGCCGTCCCTCGACGCGCAGCGCGTCGTCGCACAGCACGCCGTCGGACAGGTCGAGCCCGTTGCCGGCGAGCCATTCGGTGTTGGCCACCGACCCCACGGCCTCCACGACGACGTCGGCGGCGACGCGCGTGCCGTCGGACAGCTCGGCGCCGGTCACGCGACTCCCCTCCCCCGCTCTCCCGGTCTCGCCCAGGAACGCGGCGATCGTACGGCCGAGCAGGAACGCGACGCCGCGCTCCTCGTGGCGGCGGCGCAGGGCGGCGCCCAGTCCGGGGCCGAGCGGGCGCAGCATCGGGACGTCCTCCGGTGCCACGACGGTCACCGAGGCGCCCAGCGTCCGGGCGGTGGCCGCCACCTCGCAGCCGATGAAGCCGGCGCCGGCGACGAGCACGTTCGCCCCCGGGCGCAGCTCGGCGCGCAGGGCGCGGGCATCCTCGATCGTGCGCACCACATGCCGGCCGGTCACCGGTCCGGGCCGTGTCTGACCGGGCCGGGTCGAATCGGCGAGGTGCAGCCGCCTGGGCCGCATGCCGGTGGCGACCACCAGACCGTCATAGGTCAGCTCGGTGCCGTCGCCGAGCCGTACGGCACGGGCGTCCAGGTCGGCCCCCGCGACCCGCACGCCCAGCCGCCAGGCCACGTCGGCGACGGCCGGGCGGAGCCGGAAGGCTAGCGCCTCGTGGGTCACCTCGGTGGCGAGGGCCTCCTTCGACAGCGGCGGCCGGTTGTACGGCAGGTGCGGCTCGTCGCCGATCGCGACGATCTCGCCGGTGAAACCGCCGGCGCGCAGCCGTTCCGCCGCGCGCAGGCCGCCCATCGAGGCACCGGCGATCACGATGCGCCGCGTGGTCCCCACGGTGATCAGTCCTCGATCGTGATGGCCTGCAGCGGGCAGACGTCGGCCGCCTCCTCCACGGCGTCGCGCAGCGACTCGTCGGGCTCGGCGACATAGACCAGGCGGCCGTTCTCGTTGATCTGGAAGACCTCGGGGGCGGCGAAGACGCACTGCCCGTGGTCCTTGCACACGTCCATGTCGACGATGACCTTCATCGAGGGCACTCCTTAACGCTTGGGCGGCCGGATGCCGCGGAACTCCCAGTCGCCGCCGAAGGCGGTCGAGATCACCTCTTCCGACTCGGTGGGCTGGGCGCCGCAGTCGTCCCTGATCGGGACCGGACCGTTGACGATGTGGTTGGTGAGCCTGCCCAGGCCCTCGACCTCGACCTCGACGACATCGCCGGGCCGTACCGGACGGGAGTTCGCCGGCGTGCCCGACAGCAGCACGTCGCCGGGATAGAGGGTGATCGTGCGGGCGATGTCCGCGACGAGGTAGTGCATGTCCCACTCCATCTCGTCGGTGGAGCCGTCCTGCGCGACCTCGCCGTTGACGTACGTGCGCAGCCGCCTGCCGCGGAAGTCCCATCCGGTGACCAGCCCGGGGCCGAGCGGGCAGAGCGTGTCCGAGCCCTTGACCCGCAGCATCGAGCCGGTGTCGGTGTCGCGGAAGTCGTGCAGGCCGTAGTCGTTGCCGATCGTGTACCCGGCGATGTGGTCGCCCGCCTCCTCCGGAGAGACGTTGCGGGTGGTGCGGCCGATGACGATCGCGATCTCGCCCTCGTAGTTGAGGTACTTGCACCGCTCCGGCCGTACGACCGCGCCCCGATGCGCGTTCAGCGCCGAGGTCGGCTTGTGGAAGTACGTGGGGGCCGGGGGCAGCGAGGTCATGAACTCCTCGACCCGGCTGCGGTGGTTGAGATGCACCGCGATGATCTTCGATGGGGTGCACGGCGGGAGGTGCACGGCCTCGTCGACGCCGACCACCCGGCCGTCGGCGGCGACCAGTTCATCGCCCTCCCTGCGCACCTGTACGGCGGCGCCGTCGAGCAGGATCCGCCGATACTCCTTCGTCTGCCGAGCCATCAGCCGGTCCCTTCGAGGCGGAACGGATAGGGGTACGGATCGCCGGAGGCGTCGGTGGCCTTCGGCCGGGGGAAGCCGCCCTCGGGCCGGTCGAACCAGATGTGCACCTGACCGGTCCCGGTCGCGTTCTCGTAGTCGCTGTAGAGCCGGCCGGGCACGGTGAGGTCCCGCTCGCCGAGGGCGGCGGCCAGCATCAGGTAGTGGCCGAACCCCGCCTCCGGCTTGAAGCGGTAGAAGTCGTCCATCGTGTCGAGCACCCGGGCGTGGTCGCCGTCGAGCAGCCACGCGATGCGCTCCTCGTCGGCCGCCCGCGCCTCGGGGGTCCGTACGTGCGCCGGGTCGCTCGACTCGTGCGCGCGCAGGTGGCGCAGCGGCCAGAACTGGTGCGAGAACGCCCCCGACGCGACCAGCAGCACCCTGCGGTCGCTCGCGGCGATCGCGTCGCCGACCGCGCGGCCGAGCCGGAGGTCGTCCTCCATCTCAGCGGTCTGGCACATGCTGATCGAGATCCAGCGCTTGCCGGGCGCCCCCAGGTACTTCCACAGGTTCACGGTGGCGTAGAAGATCGGCAGGTGGTGGTCGTCGATCGCGGTGATCCAGGTGGCGTGCCTGTCCTGATACGACGCGATCGACCGGGCGAGCTCGGGGTCGCCGGGGAAGTCGTAGGGGATGCGGCACATGCCGCGCGGCAGTTCCTCGGAGGTGAACAGCCCGGAGCGGCGGTCCTGCGCGGTGACCACGAACTCGAACGTGGTCGCCCAGTGCGAGTCGAACACGATCACCGTGTCGTAGTCGAGGGCGTCGAAGACCTCCTCCCGCAGGCGGTGCAGCCCGGGGACGATGCTGATCTCCCTGCCCTCGTTGAGTTCCTTGCGCACCTCGAGGGGCAGCATGATCGTTGGGGCGTGCGCGAGGATTCCCGCGCCGACGACCTCACCCATTCCAGCCTCCCGGCGCGAAGACGGTGTTCTTGACGTCGCAGTAGAAGTCGAAGCTCCAGTCGCCGCCCTCGCGGCCCATGCCCGACTGCCGCGCCCCGCCGAACGGCGCCCGGAGATCGCGGACGAAGAAGCAGTTGACCCAGACGGTGCCGGCGACCAGGCGGGCGGCGACCCGCCCGGCCGACTCGGGCGAGCCGGTCACGAGCGTGGCGGCCAGCCCGAACTCGGTGGAGTTGGCCATCTCGACGGCCTGCTCCTCGGTACGGAACGTCTGCAGCGTGAGAACGGGCCCGAAGACCTCCTCGTTGACGATCTCGCTGTCGGCGGCCACACCGGTGAAGAGCGTGGGCCGGTAGTAGAGCCCGCCGAGGTCGGTGTTGGGCCCGCCGCCGATCAGCGGGGTGGCCCCCGCCTCGACGGCCCGGCGTACGAATCCGTCGATCCGGGCGAAGTGCTCGGCGTGGATCTGGGGCCCGATGTCGGTGGCGAGATCACGCGGGTCGCCCTGGCGCAGGGCGGCGGCCCTGGTGAGGAACCGCTCGGTGAACTCGGCCGAGATCTCCTCCTGCACGAGCAGCCGGGTGCCGGCCAGGCAGACCTGCCCCGCGTTGTCGTACTGCTCCACCGCGAGATCGACGGCGAGATCGAGGTCGGCGTCGGCGAACACGATCAGCGGTGACTTGCCGCCGAGCTCCAGGGACAGCGGGGTGAGGTTGGGCGCCGCGGCCGCGGCGATGTGCCGGGCCGTGGGCACCGAGCCGGTGAAGCTGATCCGGCGCACCCGGGGGTCGGCGACGAGGGGGGCGCCGACCTCCTCGCCGTAGCCCTGCACGACGTTGAACACCCCGTCGGGCAGCCCGACCTCGGCCGTGATGTCCGCCAGCAGTGAGGCGGTCAGCGGGGACCACTCGGCCGGTTTGAGCACGACCGTGTTCCCGGCCGCGAGCGCCGGGGCGATCTTCCAGGTCGCGAGCATGAGCGGGGCGTTCCACGGGGTGATCAGCGCGCAGACCCCGGCGGGGTCCCACGAGACCTGGTTGCGGTGGCCTCGGGTCTCGAAGTCGTCCCGCCCGAGCCGCAGCAGCCAGTCGGCGAAGAACCGGAAGTTGTGCGCCACCCGGGGCATCACGCCGCGCAGGTGCGAGCGGAGCAGTGCGCCGTTGTCGGTCGTCTCCACGATCGCGAGCCGCTCCAGGCGCTTCTCCACACCGTCGGCGATCGCGTGCAGCAGCCTCGCCCGCTCCTCCCGGGTGGTGCGGGACCAGGCCGGGAACGCCCGCTCGGCCGCGCTCACCGCGGCGGCGGCCTCCTCGGCGCCGCCGCGGGCCACGCGTGCGATCACCTGTCCGTCGATCGGCGACACGTCGTCGAAGACGGCCGGTGAGGAGATCCGTTCGCCGCCGATCCAGTGCCCCTCGTGGACAGTGACATCCGCGACAGTGGCCATCCGCTTCCTCCAAGTCGTTTGGTCCCAAACAACTTAGGGTCGTGGCTGCTCAGGAGTCAATACAAGGACTATCGTTTGGGGACGAACAATCTGTAGGAGTGTCCGGATGGCCAGTCCGATCATCGCGATCCCGTCCCGGTTCGCCGCCACGACCTCCGCGCTGCGTTACGCGGCCGTGGTGACCGCGCGGGCGCTCGCCGACGCCGTCTACCGGGCGGGCGGGGAGCCGTTCCTCATGCATCCCGTTGACGCGGGCGAGGCCGCCGCCCGGCTCGCCGTCGCCGACGGGCTGCTGCTGCCCGGCGGCGGCGACATCGCCCCGGCGGCGTACGGCGAGAGCCTGCCGCACGACACGGTCTACGACGTGGACGCCGAGCAGGACGACTTCGACTTCGCCGCGGCCCGGCACGCGCTGCGCACCGGTCTGCCCACGCTGGCCATCTGCCGGGGGCTGCAGGTCGTCAACGTGGTGCTCGGCGGCCGGCTGCGCCAGCACATGGAGCCCGACCACCGGCACGTCGTGCATCCCGTGCGGGTGCGGCCCGGCTCGCTGCTCGCCGAGGTCACCGGCGCCGAGAAGGTGGAGGCGTCCTGCTACCACCACCAGTGCGCCTCATCACTGGGACGGGGCCTGGTGGCCGCCGCCCACGCAGAGGACGGCACGATCGAGGCCGCCGAGCTGACCGAGCCGGCCGGGTCGGCGGAGCCGTACGGATGGTTCCTGGGCGTGCAGTGGCATCCGGAGGACACCGCGGCGACCGACCCAGCCAACCAGCGGATCTTCGACGCGCTCGTCGCCGCGGCCGGCGGCCGAACCTCCGGCGGGCGGCCCTTCGGCGACTGACCGCTCGGCCCGCAGGCCGGCGTTTCCGGTGGTCTACTGGTCGGCGTTTCCGGTGGCGTACGTGCCGGCGTTTCCGATGGCCTGCGGACCGGCGTTTCCGATGGCGTACGTGCCGGCCTTTCAGGTGGCGCGGCGGCGGCCGCCGCGGCGGGGCGGGACCGGGGCGTCGCGGTGCAGGCTCTCGCGCCGCTCCTCGCCCTTCTCCTCCAGGTGGGTGATGATGCGGCGGAGGGTGTCCGCGAGGTGCAGGGCCTCCTCTCCGCCCAGGGGGTCGACGACGAACGCCTCCTCGGCGTTGAACGCGGGGAAGATCTCCTCCATCAGCGCCAGTCCCTCCGGGGTGAGGCGCAGCAGGGCCAGGCGGCGGTCGTCGGGATGCTGCCGGCGCTCGATCAGGCCGCGCGACTCCAGCGTCTTGATGATGCCGGTCAGCGTGCCCTTGGAGATGCCGGCCTCGGCCGCCGTGTGCCGGGTCTCGATCTCCTCCCAGATCCACACCACCCACAGCACCACGAAGGCACTCCAGGTGAGGTCCGCGGCGCGCAGCGCCGAGTTCTCCAGGTGCTGGCGTACGGCACTGGCCGCGCGGTGGATGTTGGAGACCGCGACGAGAGCCTCCCGATTGACCGGGATGGAGCCCAGCCGACGACTGACCGCCTCCTCCGTGGCGGACAACGAATAGTGCGCGGGCACGTCCCGGCTCCCTTCGGAGACTCAAGGGGGTGTTCCAAAAACCCTGTCCTGCTACGCACGGCCGGCCTTTTCGAAACAACCCCGACTCTTGCATCAGGTCATTTGTGCACGTACGATCCGCGGACATGCAGGTCGTTCGGGGGCAAACGATCTTCACCCGGGCGTTGATCGGGCCGTCGGCCGATCACTCTATCGAACCCATTCCCTCCCCCGATGGAAGGTCCCCATGGCAGACGAGGCCATCGCAGCGGGGCGGTCCGTCCCCGCGACCACACCTGCGAAACATGAGTTGTCCCGTCGTCGCATCGGCGTCGTCCACATCGTCTTCTTCGTGGTCGCCGCGTCGTCACCGCTGACCGTCGCCGCCGGCGGACTGCCGCTGAGCTATGCCACCACCGGGGTGGTCGGCATCCCGGTGATCTATCTGATCCTCGCCACCGTGCTGGCCCTCTTCTCCGCCGGGTACGCGGCGATGAGCAGGCACATCTCCAACGCGGGCGCGTTCTACGCCTATGTCGCGCAGGGACTCGGCCGGATTCCGGGCGTCGGCGCCTCGTTCGTCGCCATCATGGCGTACAACGCGATGCAGACCGGCCTGTACGGCCTGTTCGGCTTCGCCGCCGCCGGCGTGATCACCGCGGAGCTGGGGGTGGACGTCCCCTGGTGGGCGGTCTCGTTCGCGGCGATCCTCCTCATCGCGTTCCTCGGCTACCGCCGCATCGACCTGAACGCCCGCGTGCTCGCCGTCCTGCTGATCTGCGAGAGCATCATCGTGCTCGTCTTCGACGTCTCCCAGATCGCCTCGGCCCCGGCCGGGCCGGCCATGGACGCGCTCTCCTGGAGCGCGCTGACCACCGGTGCGGTCGGCGCCGGGTTCTGCTGGGTGATGGCGTCGTTCATGGGCTTCGAGTCCGGTGCGATCTACAGCGAGGAGTGCCGCGACCCGCGCCGCACCGTCGGCCGCGCCACCTATATCGCGGTCGGCGTCATCGGCGTCTTCTACGCCTTCACCGCCTGGGCGATGGGGATCGGCGCCGGCGTGGACCGAGTCGTCGACCAGGCCGGCGAGCACGGCCCCGACCTGCTGTTCGTGCTGGGCAGCGGCACGATGGGCCCGACGTTCGGCAGGATCGGGGCGATCTTCCTGGTCACCGCGGTGTTCGCGGCCCTGCTGTCCTTCCACAACGCGGTCGCGCGGTACTTCTACTCGCTCGGGCGCGAGGGCGTGCTGCCGCGTGGGCTCGGCCGGGCCCACCCCCGGCACGGCTCGCCGCACGTGGGCTCGGCCACCCAGACCGTGATCGCCGCGGCCGTGGTGCTCGTCTTCGCCGTCATCGGCGACGACCCCACCGAGACGCTGTTCAACTGGTTCACCAACCTCGGCGCGCTCGGCGTCATCCTGCTCCTGGTGATCACCTCGATCTCGGTCGTCGGTTTCTTCTCGCGCGATCCGCGCGGCGAGGACCGCTGGAGCCGGATGGTCGCACCGGCGCTGGCCGGCGCGGCGCTGACGGTCATCCTCGTGCTCGCGATCATCAACTTCCACGCGCTGCTCGGCACCCCGCCCGACTCCGTGCTGAACTGGCTGATCCCCAGCCTCGTGGTGATCGCCGGGATCATCGGCCTCGGCTACGGCCGGTGGATCAAGGCGAACAGGCCGGGCACCTACGCCCGGATCGGCCAGGGTGCGGGAGCGGCCCAGGAAGCCCTGGACCGGTAGCGCCCACGAGTCATGAGCAGAGCGCGCCGCCCCGGAACACCGGTTCCGGGGCGGCGGCCGGAGTCCGGAATCAGACAGGCGCATCCGGACGCAGGGCCCGCGCGCACACGGTGAGCCCCTCCACGAGCGTCTCGCGCATGGCATCGTCGATCTTCGCGAGCATGACCGCCTCGATGTCGTCGAGGGAGCCGTCGCAGCGCCGCAGCACGGCCAGACCCTCGGAGGTGAGCCGGGAGCACAGCACCCGGCCACCGTCCGGGTGCGGGTCGCGGCGGATCAGTCCGCGCCCTTCCAGATCGCGTACGACGAGGTTCATCGCCTGCGGCGTGACGAAGGCGATGCGGGCGAGCTCCGCCGAGGACACTCCCTCGCGCGTGCGCAGTTCGCTGAGCGCCATGTACTCCGTCGTGGTGACGCCGTGCCGGGCGAGTGCGTCGTCCAGACGGGCTCGGATGCGGCGCTCCAGCCGGAACACCAGGTAGCCGAGGCGCGGTGCGGGTGCGGCCTGCTGGACGGCCGGGCGGGTACGGCGGGGGGTCATCGCACGACGATATCGCGCGAGTCCGAGATGTAAGTTTCGCGAAGCGGTATCAAGCATCTTTATAACAAGTTGCTTGATAACCTGCGCGAACGCGCTCTCTCCGCGCCGGGGTCGCCATGCCCCGGCTCCACCCGCCTTGACCATTGGTTTGACCGCTCCTATATCGGATGGCGTCATGCCATTCCGAGTCGGCGGCGCCTCCGTCCGATGCGCCGGGCAGGGGAAACCGCCGCAACTCGCAGAGGAGGAGCGGATGAAACGATTACTCACGGTGCTCACCAGAGCCTGCGTCGGGGTGCTGTGCGCCGCCGCCACCCTGGTCGTCGCGCACCCCGCCGCCGCGGCCACGCTGACCGAGGTGACCGGCTTCGGTCCCAATCCCGGCAACCTGCGCATGCACGTGTACGTGCCGAACAACGCCCAGCAGAATCCGGCGATCGTGCTGGCCATGCACCCGTGCGGCGGCTCGGGGCCGAGCTTCTACTCCTCCTCCGAGTTCGCTTCGCTGGCCGATCGGTACGGCTTCATCGTGATCTACCCGTCGGCGTCCAAGAAGATGAACTGCTTCGACAACTGGTCCGAGGCGTCCAAGGTGCGCGGTGGCCAGACCGACCCGGTGTCGCTGATGTCCATGGTGACCTACGTCGAGCAGCAGTACCACGGCGACCCGAACCGGGTGTTCGCGACCGGCAGTTCCTCGGGCGCCATGATGACCAACGCCATGCTCGCCCTGTATCCGGAGGTGTTCAAGGCGGGTGCGGCGTTCATGGGGGTGCCGTTCACGTGCTTCCCCAACGAGGCGGCCTACCAGCCGGGCGGCAACTCCGCCCCCTGCGTCGGCAAGACCGCGCAGCAGTGGGGCGACCTGGTGCGCAACGCGAATCCCTCCTACAACGGACCGTGGCCGCGGATGCAGCTGTGGCATGGCACCAACGACTTCGTCGTCTCCTACTCCGAACTGGAGGAGGAGATCAAGCAGTGGACGAACGTGCACGGCCTGAGCCAGACGCCGACCGGCACGGACACCCCACAGGCCGGCTGGAACCGCCGCCGCTACGCCGACGCCTCCGGAGCGGTGAAGGTCGAGGCGTACAGCATCCAGGGCGCCGGGCACACTCTCCCGTCGAACGGCATGGCCGCCAGCGCCATCGAGTTCTTCGGCCTCACCGGTACCGGCCCGAGCCCGACCCCGACACCGACACCGACACCGACGCCCACCCCGACCCCGACACCCACCCCGACCCCGACACCCACCCCCACTCCGTCGGGCCCGAGCGGCACCACCTGCCGCGTCGCCTATGCCGCCAACTCCTGGGGCGACGGGTTCACGGCGGATATCACGATCACGAATTCCGGCTCCGCCGCCATCAACGGTTGGACCCTCACCTGGACCTGGCCGGGTAATCAGCGGGTCACCAATGCCTGGAACGCCACCGTGACCCAGTCCGGCGCCCAGGTCACCGCGCGCAACGTCTTCTACAACGCCACCGTCGCCGCCGGAGGCAGCACCAACTTCGGCTTCCAGGGCGGCTACAGCGGTGCCAACGCCGCGCCGACCGGCTTCGCACTCAACGGAACGACCTGCGGCATCGCGTAGCTCGAGCCGTACGGCACGGAGCCGGGATCAGGGTGGTGCAGGCCCACCTCGGGCCAGCACCACCCTCGCCACCGGCCCCGCCACCGGGCCGCGGAGTGCGCCGTCACACGGCCAGTTCGTCCAGAACGGCTGCGGCCAGTGCGGCGGCACGCGGTTCGTAATCCCGGGCGAGCGTGTGGAAGACCTGCTCGGCCCGGATCGCCGGCCAGTCCTCGGGCAGATGCTCGGTCGGCAGGAGGGGGTCCTGACGGACGAGTTGCAGCCAGTCGGTGTGCAGCAGCAGCTGCCGCGCGAGGTCGTCCGGCGCGCCGGGAAGCGGCCGGGGGACGTCCCACTGGGCGAGGAACGCCCCGTAACGCCGGGCGATCTGCTCGGTGTCGAACGCCTTCCTGACCAGGTCGGCGGCGTCGGTCGGCTCGAACGCCCGGGCGGTCAGGACCGTGACGTTGTCGCCCAGCTCCAGCGAGGCGAGGACCTCGGCGACCTCCTTGGTGCCCGGCGCTATCCACAGCCCGCTCTGCAGCAGGCCGAATCCGTTCCAGATGAGCCGGGAGCGCAGGTCGTGCCGGGTGCTGCGGCGGCTGTCCGGCAGCGAGAACCCGACGACCGTCCAGGTGCCGTCCCAGTCGCGGTTCACCGCACCGGTCTTCCACACGCGCTCGCGCCCGTCTTCGAGCACCTCCACGGCGCGCGGGGTCAGCCCGAAGTACACCTTCCTGCCCCGCCGATGGCGTACCAGCAGGTTGCGCTTCACCATGCGGGCGAGCGTCGATCGCACGGCCTCCTCGGAGACGCCGAGGCGGGCGAACACGTCGATGACGCTCCCGGAGTAGACGGCGACGTCACGGTGCAGCACATAGATGCCGAGGAAGCTGAACATCAATGACTGCGGGCGCGCGGATGGCGTCACCTGGTCGTCTTCGCCACCGAGAGTCACAGCAAAAGGGTAGACGCTTCCCGATGCCATCCAGAACCTTGACGTCCGTCACACAAGTGACGCATGTTCGACGACGTCACGATTGTCCGGCCTAAGTCGAGGCGCATCCGGACGTTCATGACTTCGGAAACGTGATTCAGCCGAGGGCGCCGGAGGTGCCTGCCTCCAGCAGGGTGCCGCCGTTCCAGCTCACCCCGACCTGACGGTAGTAGCCGCCGATGACCTCGTCGACGGTGAGGTCGGCGAGCTCCTCGGTGGGGGCCTCGAACAGTTCGATCTCGGCCTCGCCCGCCCACGCCTGGCCGGCCTCGAACGACTCGCTCGACGTGGCGATGAGCTCGTCCAGCGCCAGTCCCCCGCCTGGTTCGATGGACGGCAGCCAGCGGTGGTGCGCCATCGGATGGCCGTTGACGAAGCCGTTCGTCTCACTCGGCTCGCGCAGCCGTACGACCGCCTGGGCGAGCCGTCGGTCCGCCGCCGCCAGCGTGGCGCCGAACACACCGCCCGCACCGATGCGCGGCGCGGCGAGGCCGTACGGATGAGGCCGGGTCAGGTGGATCGAGCCGAGCTTCTTGGGGTAGCCCTGATGGATGCCGCGGACGACGGCGAAGTCCTTGTCCACCCAGATGTAGACACAGCGGGAGTACGTCCGCCCGCCATAGGAGCAGCGGACCACGACGAAGCACTCCTTGTACTGCGCGCGCACCGGGTCGAGCAGTTCCTCCCGGCTCTGCGCGCACGACTGCCAGTCGGCCCAGATCACCGCCACCGCGCCGGGGTCCTCCTCGGCGAGGCCGAGCGGTTCCGGCAGCAGCGCGGCCACCTTCGCCGGGTCGGTCCGATACTCCACGGTGAGCAGATCGCCGGAGTAGTACCACGGGGGGCTGGGAATCAGCGAGGATCGTCCCGTCGCCGTCTTGGGCGTGAAGAAACCGCGCACCGTCGCCACTGCGCCCGCCTCCTTGTCGTAATCATTTGGACCCATACGATATGTCCTGAGCTGGGCGTTGTCACCACCCCTCCGCGGGCGGGTTCCGACATGGGGTCTTGTGGCCCGAATCACGGGCGCGTATTGTTTGCCCCCAAACGATCAATCGACGACCCGTTCGACCAGTTCTGAGGAGGCCCAATGGTGGAGGGCTCAGCGAGCACGGAGCCGGGGGCGGAGCTCGTCCGACGCCTCACCGACCAGGGCATCGACATCGTCCGGATCGGATATTCCGACCTCATCGGGACAGAACGCGGCAAGGACGTCCTGGTCGAGCGGCTCCCCGACGTCATGGAGCACGGCGTCGCGTTCTGCCGGGCCGTCTACTACACCTCGCCCCAGGCCGACGTGGTGCCGGTGCCCGGCGGGCTCGACCAGGGCCTGCCCGACATCACGATCCGCCCCGACCTGTCCACCCTCGTCCCGCTGCCGTGGGAGCCGGGCGTGGCCGCCTGCCTCGGCGACGCGGTGGATCCGGTCGAGGGCGCACCCTTCCCAGAGGCGCCGCGCGAGGTGGTCAGGGCCACCGCGGCACGCCTGGCCGAGCTGGGCCTGACCGGGGTGATCGGCCCAGAGTTGGAGTATTTCCTGCTGGAACCCGACGGCACGGGCGGCTGGCGGCGCTACGACGACGCCCCCGGCAATGTGTACGTGGCGGGCACCAAGGGCGACCGGGGCTCGCACATCCTGCGCACGCTGCGTGCGCTGCGCCCGGTGAACCTCGGCGTGACGATGGGCAACCACGAGTTCTCCGGCGGTCAGTTCGAGATCAACCTGCACCACGGCGAGGCGGTCGACGCGGCCGACCGCGCGTTCCGCTTCAAGTCGGCGATCAAGGAGCTGGCCCGGCGGGACGGGCTGCTGGCCACGTTCATGGCCAAGCCGTTCAACGACGAGGGCGGGTCGGGCTTCCACGCCCACCTGTCCTGTGTCGACGCCGACGGCCGCAACGTCTTCGCCGACCCCGCCGGGCCGTACGGACTGTCCCGGACGGCCGGGTACGCGATCGGCGGTGTCCTCGCGCACGCACCCGCGCTGGCGGCCCTGCTCAACCCGACCATCAACTCCTACAAACGGTTCGGCCCGGACACCCTGGCCCCCTGGCTGATCGACTGGGGGCTGGACAACCGCAGCGCCATGATCCGCGTGCCGCCGGAGCGCGGCGCGGCCAGCCGGTTCGAGGTACGGCTCGGCGACGCCTCGGCCAACCCCTACATCGGCATAGCGGGCCTGCTCGCGGCGGCCTATCTCGGCATCCGCGACCGCGTCGAGCCGTCGCCCCCGCTCGAGGGTTACGGCTACGACACCGGCAGGTCGCCGATGCTGCCCTCCTCACTGCCCGAGGCGCTCGACGCACTCGCCGCCGATGACGCGCTCGGCGAGGTGCTCGGCAAGGAGTTCACCACGGCCTACCTCGCCTACAAGCGCAACGAGGTCGAGCGGTTCTCGCAGTTCGTCACCGACTGGGAGTTCCGCGAGTACGCCTACCACCTCTGATTGTTCTAAGGAGTACGGATGCGCCCGGAAGACGTCGACCTGGCCGATCTCAACAACTTCCTCGACGGCGAGACCCCCTGGCGTATGTTCGACGTGCTGCGGGACGAGGCGCCGGTCCACTGGCAGGACGAGGGCGAGCACGGCAGCGGCTTCTGGTCGCTCACCCGGCACGCCGACATCGTCAGGGCCGACCGCGACGTCGCGACCTTCACCTCGACGAAGTTCGTGAACCTGGAGGAGGTGGACGACCGGCAGGCCGAGATCCGGCGCTCTCTCCTGGAGACCGACGGGCCCCGGCACACCTCGCTGCGCCGCCTCCTGCAGCGGGACTTCACCCCCAGGGCCGTCGCCGGTTATGAGGTGTTCCTGCGCGGGCTGACCGCGCGTACGCTGGACGCCGCGCTGGCCAAGGGCACGTTCGACTTCGTGAAGGAGGTCTCGGCCGACTTCCCGATCAACGTGCTGGCCCGGATGCTCGACGTCCCCGCCGGCGACACCCAGCAGCTGATCGACTGGGGCAACCGGATCATCGGCAACACCGACCCCGACTACGCCGACGTGCTGCTGCACAGCGAGGAGAGCGAGAGATATCGCGACCTGCCCTTCCGCAGCCCCGCCTCGCTGGAGGTCTTCGAGTACGGCCGGGAGCTCGCCCGTCGGCGTCGCGGCGGCGACGGCACCGACCTGGTGAGCCGGCTCGTCAACCAGACCCCCGCTGACGGCGTGCCGCTGAGCGACCGCGACTTCGACAACTACTTCCTGCTTCTCGTGGTCGCCGGCAACGAGACCACCCGGCACGCGATCACCCACAGCATGCGCGCGCTCATCGACCATCCCGAGCAGCTGGCGAAGCTGCGCGACGAGCCCGCACTCATAGCGGGTGCGGTGGAGGAGTTCCTGCGCTGGGCCTCCCCCGTCTACCACTTCCGCCGTACGGCGACCCGCGACGTGGAGATCCACGGACAGCGGATCTCGGAAGGGGACAAGGTCGTGATGTGGTTCGCCTCGGGCAACCGGGACGAGCGGGCCATCCCCGACCCCTACACGTTCGACGTCACCCGCAAGAACAACGACCACATCACCTTCGGCAAGGGCAGCCCGCACTTCTGCCTCGGCAACGCGCTGGCCCGGCTGGAGATCCGCATCATGTTCGAGGAGCTGCTGCCGCGCCTGGCCGACATCAGGCTCGCCGGAGACGTGCGGCGGGTCCGCTCCAACTTCGTCAACGGCATTAAGGAGCTGCCCGTCACCGTCACCCTCGCCTGACGCGTCTGACTTGTGACACCTGACCTGGGACGGCGCGGCGGATCTCCCCGACGGGCACTGTCCGCGCCGTCCGATCAGCTCCAGTAGTCCCGATCGGGGAGCCTCACCCAGGTGTCGGCATCCGTGATCGCCCCATCGTCGGTCAGCCGCAGCCCCGCGCCCGCGCAGCAGTAGGCGATCGCCTTCCCCTGGTAGAGGTAGGTGGCGAGGATCTCTTCGGCCGGATCGTCGGAAGACGGGTCGCCGCCGCCGGGGTGGGTGTCCCATGCCTCGTTGACGCCGTCGCGGGTCACGCTCCCCTGGTTGCCGCTCTTGGGATTGGCGTACAGCCCATAGCAGACGGTGCCCCGCGACAGGATCTTCGTGACGCCGGGAGTGGACGGGGTGTAGCCCCAGGGCTGGGTGACGACGCATCCGCCGGACACGTCCGTGACCCCGACGACGGCCAGTGCCTCGTCGAAATTCTCGAAGACGTCTTCCATCATCTCTTCGAGTTCCTCGTCAGCCACCGGAACGGCTTCGAGCCGATGAATCGCCTCCTCGGAGCCGATGCCGGCCACACAGGCCAACCCCAGTCCGTCATAGTCGAAATCGCCCAGTGCCGCGATCAGACGCCTGGCCTCCGCCACGGCAGCGGCCTCGGCGGCGGACAGACCGCTCTCGCCATCAGGGACGTCGAACAGGTCGGGGGTGGGAGTCGCCAGGCTGAGCCGCCCGGGCGACCACCCGGCCATCATCTGCCGCCACGGCCGCGCTCCCGCCGCGACCAGGGCCCTGGCGTTGTCGGGGCGGTTGGCGAAGACGGCCGCCCACAGAGCGGTGCGGCCCTGATATTCCGCGTCGACGTCGTCGACTCGGCCGACGAGTTCCCTGATCACGGCGGGTGAGCCGTACTCGGCCGCCGAATGCAGCGGCGGACCGGGATAGAAGACGCCCGAGTTGGGATCCGCTCCCGCGTCGAGCCGGGAGCGGATCAACTTCAGATCGGACCAGTCCTGCCAGCCGACGCCGGACCATCCTGCGGTGGTCATGGCACTCCTTGAGGCGACGCACTTGATCTACGCTGGCCGATCATTGCGCACCCGACCGACATTCTGTGGTCGTCCACGGCTTCGCCTCTGCCACCGCTGATGCCGCGAGCCCCGACGTCTGAACGGCGGCCCGGAAGGACCGGCCCATGACACGAGCCTCTGGTGATGTCCGTGCGGCACGGACCTTCCTCGCGGTGAGCCTCGACGGTGCTCCGCGAAGGTGCGTTTCGGACCTATGTCATCTCGGCGAGCCGCCCGGGCTTCAGGCGCCCGCTGCGTCGTCCGCTGCGGGCTCCGCCTCCGGCTGGGGATCATCGGCTGCCGCGTCGGGGTGGGCCGCGATGAACCGCTCGATGACCTCGTCGGGCACCTTCCCCCGAGCCGGGACCTCCACCTCCTGTTCACGGGCCCACTCGCGGACATCGGTGAGCGTGTAGCCGCGCAAACGGGGGGAGGTGTCGGCGGCCTTCTTCGACCGCGAGGCCTGCCTCACCTCGCGGGAGTTCTCCAAAATCCGGTCGAGGAACGCGAGAGCCTCGTTCAGCCGCTGATGGTTGGCGTCGGACAGGTCGATGGCGAAGGTCCGGTTCAGCAGCGGGAACTCCCGCCTCGCCACATCATCGCCCTCAGAGAGGTCGAGATCGTCGACCAGTATCACCTTCTGCGCCACGTGCAGCCCTTTCCAGGTAGATCATCGCCTGCTTGGACCGTGGCATCCTACTCGTGTCCGCCGACAGAAGCCGGTCATCGACCTGCCTTCGGCGCCCTCGACGTCGGGGGCAACGGCAAGGGAAGGCCGGGCAGTCCGTCGAGGCTGGTCGCGACGTGCTCCTTCTTCTCGAAGTACGCGCTCAACGACTCGTCGTCCTCACGCGCGAAGCGCTTGCCGTGCAGATCCCGGTCCCCGTCGTACGTCATGAAAGGAACCGCATAGCCGCACGTGTCGCGGATGAGCTCGGCATGTACGACGATGATCGCCCGCAGGCCGTGCAGGCTGGAGTCGATGTCGGGGAAGTGAGCCAGCAGCTCCGCCCATCGAGGGTCGTCTCGGAAGACCGGTTCGCCCCGCCCATGAACGCGCACGATGTTCGGCGGCCCCTCGAAGGCGCACCACATGAGCGTGATCCGGCCGTTCTCGCGGAGATGGGCGATGGTCTCGGCGTTGCTGCCGGCGAAGTCGAGATAGGCCACCGTGAGGTCGTCGATGACCGCGAGGCATCCAACGAGACCCTTGGGCGACAGATTGACCCTGCCGGTGTCCGCGAGGGGGGCGGTCGCCGTGAAGAAGATCGGTTGCGCCTCGATGAAGTCACGCAGCCGACCGGCTATCCGCTCATAGGTTTTGCCCATGATGCCATCATGCCTGCGGAGACAACCCTTTTACGGTCGCGCCGACGCCGCGCTCCTCCGCCAGGGCCGCGTGCCACTCCGCGGTGTCCGTGATCCGCACGAGTCCGGCGATCATGCCGCCCTTCGGCCTGAGGGCATGATCGCCGGTCGCCCCATGCCGACACGCTGGTACGGCATGGGCTCCGCCGAACGGCTCACTCCTCCGGCTTGGGGTGGGAGGCGACCAGCGCGGTGTCGACGCCGACCGCGCCGAGCTTGGTCGCACCGCCGGGCGAGCCCAGCGGCGCGTCGCGGCCGGGCAGCGTTTCGGTGAAGAACCGCGCGTTGTCCTGCGCGTACGGCTGATAGGCCGTGGGCAGGTCGTCCTCGTAGTAGATGGCCTCCACCGGGCACACCGGCTCGCACGCCCCGCAGTCGACGCACTCCTCCGGATGGATGTACAGGGAGCGCTCCCCCTCGTAGATGCAGTCGACGGGGCACTCCTCGACACAGGCGCGATCCATCACGTCGATGCACGGTTCGCCGATCACGTATGTCACGGCAGGCCTCCTCGGTCGGGTCGTTGTCCCGCATGCTATTTTGCACTAGCGTGCTCGTATAAACAAACCTGATTGGTGAATATCGACGTTCAGGTCGGGACGAGGCGTAAAGCGGCCGGACGACGACCTGATCGACCATCCAGAGGAGACCGACCACCATGGCAACCGAGGACCGCGAACTCGACGTGCGCAGCGAGGCCCCCGCCCGCCGCCACGAGCTCATCTTCGAGACCTACACCGCACTGGGCGCGGGAGAGGGCTTCGTGCTCGTCAACGACCACGACCCCAAGCCGCTCTACTACCAGTTCGCCGCAGAGCACACCGGGCAGTTCAGCTGGGACTACCTCGAGCAGGGGCCCGAGACCTGGCGGGTGCGGATCGGCCGCACCGCGAACGCGAGCGGCGCCGCCGGCTGAGGCGGGCTCCCGCGCGGAGTGAAGAGGCCGGCGAGCATCGGTCACGGATGGCGTGACCGATGCTCGCCGGCCTCTCGGCCCTGATCACGATGACCAGGGGAAGATCATTCCGATTCGAGCTCCGCCTCGACGGTGATCTTCGCTCCGGCGAACAGCCGGGACACCGGGCACAGCCCCGCCGCCTCGTCCACCGCCTTGCTGAAGCCGTCGGCGTCGAGGTCCGGCACCCGCCCGCGCACCTTGAGTGCCGAGGACACGATGGTGGGCACGCCGTCCACCTCGTCGAGGGTCACGGTGGCGGCCACGGTGAGCCGCTCGGGCACCGCCTTCTGCTCGCCCAGCTTGAGTGCGAGCGCCATGGCGAAGCAGGAGGAGTGCGCCGAGGCGGCCAACTCCTCCGGGCTCGTCAGCCCGTCCGGACTCTCCGTACGGGACGCCCACGTCACGGGCAGCTCGATGGCCCCGCTCGCTCCGTCCACCTTCCCGCGACCACGGGCCAGCGAGCCCTCCCAGGTGGTCTCTGCCGTACGCTCCGCTATCGCCATTCCTGCCTCCATGTGCCGTTTCCCGAACGAACCGGACGACGCCCACGCCCGCGTGGTGCCGGACGTCGAGAAGGCGGTCGGCACCGGTCACTTCTGTCCTGTCGTTGACATTTTTACAGTAGTAATCATGTAAACTCAACGATCAGTCAGCGCGCAGATCTTCGCTCCGAAACGGCGTTCGCGATCATCTGGTTTCCACCAATAACTTGTGTAAAATGGCCGGATGGACGCTCGCAAGGTGACTCGCCCCGACCCCGGAGGGGTGCCGGCGCTGAATGAGAGCCGCTCCCACGTGCTCGCCGCGCTACAGGAGGCCGCCAGGCCGCTGTCCGCCGGCGAGGTCGCCAAGCGCGTGCGCCTCCATGCCAACACGGCCCGCTTCCACCTGGACGCCCTGGTCGAGGGGGGCCTCGCCGAACGGAACGTCGAAGACCGCGAGCAACCGGGCCGTCCGCGCATCCTGTACACCGCCCGCCCCGGCAGCGCCCACACCGGGAGGCGCAGCTACCGGCTGCTCGCCGAGATCCTCGCCGGTTCACTGGCGGCGGAGACGCCCCAGCCCGCCCAGGCCGCCCTGCGTGCCGGACGTGCCTGGGGCCGCTACCTCGCGGACCGGCCGCCGCCGTTCCGGCGGCTCGACGCCGACAGCGCCACCCGGCAACTGGTGCGCATGCTCGACGACATCGGCTTCGCCCCTGAGCCCACCGACGACGGTCGGAAGGTGCTGCTGCACCACTGCCCGTTCCGGGAGACCGCCGAGGAGCATCAAGAGGTGGTGTGCTCGATCCACCTCGGGCTCATACAGGGTCTGCTGGCCGAGCTGGGCGCGCCGGTGAAGGCCGAACGCCTCGACCCGTTCGTCGAGCCCGGCCTGTGCATCGCCCACCTCTCCCCCACGACGTCCCCCGAGTCGTAGAACATCGGTCGGGTAACGGTCACCCGCCGGTGCGGGAGCACGACATCAGCCCTTCGGCTGCCGTCTGCCTCGTGTAACCACTAAAACTGGTTACATGACACTGGGTTGGAAACTGGTCATCGACAGCGCGAACGCGTGCGCCCTCGCGGACTTCTGGGCCGCGGCGTTGGACTACGAGGTGGAAGATCCGAGCGCGCTCATCGAGCGGCTGCTGGCCGCCGGTCACATCGACGAAGAGGCGATCATCGATCACCGCGGCCGCAAGATCTTCCGCGGCTACGCCGCGATCCGGCATCCGGAGGATCCGTACGACGAGGTCAGCGGCGTCGGCCACGGGCGGCGGCTGCTCTTCCAGGATGTGCCCGAGGGAAAGTCCGGCAAGAATCGCCTGCACATCGACGTCCACGGCGAGCCCGGTGGCCTCGACAAGCTGGTGACCCGGCTGGAAGACCTGGGCGCGACCCGCGTGGGCGAGGTGAACAAGGGGGCGGCCGGGCACTGGTGGATCATGCGGGACCCGGAGGGCAACGAGTTCTGCGTGGCGTAGGTCGGAGATTCGCGCGTCCCCGCCGACAGGCCGCCGGCGCGCCCGCCCCGCGCTGATCTTCTTCTTCGATCACGCGGAGAATTCACGAAGCCTTGGCCATTTTCTCCGAAAATGCGGCAATTAGTGCTACAGCCCGCCGGGAACAGGCAGGCACAACGGTCGACCGACATGAAGGTGGTCGGCCGACTGCCGCGACGGAAAGTGGCTGAAGATGATAAAGGTCATCGGCGCGGGGCTCCCGCGCACCGGAACGACCTCGACGAAGGCCGCCCTGGAGCGACTGGGCTTCGGCCCCTGCTACCACATGTTCGAGGTCATGGCACACCCCGAGTACGCCGAGCACTGGCTGCCCGCCGGCTCTGGCTCCCCGATGGACTGGGAGCGGACGTTCGAGGGCTACCAATCATGCGTGGACTGGCCGGCCAGCTATTTCTGGCGGGAGCTCGCGGAGACCTATCCCGAGGCGAAGGTCGTTCTCACCGTTCGCGATCCGGCCGGCTGGTACGCGAGCTTCCACGCACTGATGGCGAACGGACCCGGTCGGACCTTCCAGGAGCACGCGCACGACGCCTCGCACCGGGTCCTCGCCGCCATGGAGCGGATGCGCCCACTGCTGCACAAGATCGGCCAGTCCGTTTTCGGGGTGGAGTGGCACTTCGGTGAGGGTGCGCCGGACGAGCGCCAGGCCATCGCCGCCTATCACCGGCACATCGCCACCGTCAGGAAGAGCCTGCCGCCGGAGCGTCTCCTCGTGTTCGACGTCCGTCAGGGATGGGGGCCGCTGTGCGCCTTCCTGGGCGTGGACCCACCCGTGGACGAGCCGTTCCCCCACCTGAACGACGCCGAATCCCTGCGCCGTTCCATAACGACACTGCTCACCGAGGGCCGCATGCCCGCACCCTTCGACGCGGGACGCTGATCCACGACCGCACGCCCCGCCCGACGCGGGGAAGACCCGGCTGCGTATTTTCAGGAGGTGACCCGAATCGGTCAGGCTGAGGGGAGATGGGGTAGTGCGTCATACGGATGGCCCGAGCGTGGAGTGCGAGACGCACATCGAGGCCGACCCGGCGCGGGTGTGGGAGTTGGTGACGGACATCGAACTGCCCGCCCGGTTCAGCCCCGAGCTACGACGCGTGCGATGGCTGGACGGCGTCGACCATCCGGAGGTGAACGCCCGCTTCGAGGGGCACAACCGCAATGACATGCTGGGCGAGTGGCGGACCATGTCGTACGTGGTCGAGCTGGACGCGCCGCGTGTGTTCGCCTGGGCCGTGGTCGACCCCGATGGCCGGTTCGGTGCGGCAGCGCCCGACCCGCGAACCCCGGTGGCCACCTGGCGATTCGTCCTCGAACCCGCGGCCGGTGGCACGCGCCTGGTCCACGGAACGCGGATCGGTCCGGCGCCTTCCGGGCTCACCCTGGCGATAGCCGGAAACCCGGACCAGGAGGAGGCCATCATCCGGTGGCGGCTCGCCGACCTGCGCGCGGGCATGGAGAACACACTGCAAGGCATCAAATCCCTCGCCGAGCGCCCTCGCTAGCGTTCTCCGAGTTCGGCGTGTTCGGCGTGTTCGGCGTGTTCGGCGAGGGGCTGGACGCGGTGGGGGACGACGACGGACAGGGCGATGACCGTACTGCTGCGCCGTACGCCGGGAATGGTCAGGGTGCGGTCGATGACGGACTGGATGTGCTCGTTGTCCCGGCCGGCGATCCGGCACCACACGTCGCCGGGACCGGTGACGATGTGCGCCTCGAGCACCTCGGGGATCGCGGCCAGCGCGGCGGAGATGTCGGCGCGGGAGGCCTGCTCGACCTCCAGCGTCGTGAACGCCTGCACCGGGTAGCCCAGGGCTCGGGGGGACAGGTTCGGCCCGAAGTCGGCGACGACGCCGTCGGCGATCATCCGGTCGAGGCGAGCCTGGACCGTACCTCTGGCGACCCCCAGTAAGCGGGAGATCTCCAGCAGGCCCGTCCTGGGACGCTCCCGGAGCAACCGGAGGATCCGTACGTCGAGCGCGTCGAGCCCCGTTCTTGCCAATCTGCCCACCTCCGCGGCGCGAACTCGACCGGAGACTGCCAATCTGGCAGCGATCACACCGAACCGTTGCCCGGCCTGCCATCGCGAATCACACTACGCCTGCATATATGGCAGTCACGGAGGTGGCAGATGGCCCGGGAGCATTCCCACCCGTTCGTCCCCTATCGCCCGGAGCGATACGCGGAGCAGGACATGATCGCCCGAGGCCGGGCATTCTACGAGCACCTGGACCGGCGCAGGAGCGTGCGCTTCTTCAGCGAAGAACCCGTGCCGCGCGAGTGCCTGGAACTCGCGGTGCGGGCGGCCAACACCGCTCCGTCGGGCGCGCACCAGCAGCCATGGAAGTTCGTGCTGATCGGCGACGCCGCGACCAAGAAGCGGATCAGGGAGGCCGCCGAGGTCGAGGAGCGGCAGAACTACGAGGGTGGACGGCTGCCCCCCGAATGGCGTGCGGCGCTGGCCCCGCTGGAGACCACCTCCGACAAGGGCTACCTGGAGGTGGCGCCGTGGCTGGTGGTCTGCTTCGCGGAGAAGTACGGCACGCGGCCGGACGGCGGTCGGGTCAAGCACTACTATGTCAACGAGAGCGTCGGCATCGCCTGCGGTTTCTTCATCGCCGCGCTGCACGCGATGGGTCTGTCGACGCTCACCCACACCCCCAACCCCATGGCGTTCCTCAGCGAGATCTGCGGGCGGCCCGCCAACGAGCGGCCGTACATCCTGTTCCCCGTCGGCTACGCGGCGCACGACGCCGAGGTGCCGGATCTGACCCGCAAGCCGGACGCGCTGGTGTTCTTCCAGCCATAGCCGCATTTTGGGCCTTGAAGGGCGGCCGCCCCGGGGATACGATCGCGACAACTATTAGGAAACTTTCTTAATAGAGCCGGGATGACTCTCCCCCCGTACGGCTCGTGCCCGTCGCCTCGTGAGGCGCGAGCCGTACGGCTCCCCCCGACCATCTCGACCCCTGAGGTGAACATGAAATTACGCGCCACCCTGGGCGGCCTGGCCGCGCTGGCGGCCCTGATCCTGCCGTTCATGGCGGTCCCCGCCCATGCGGCGGGGTCGGTCACCGCCACCTTCACCAAGACCCAGGACTGGGGCTCCGGATTCGGCGGCAGCGTCACCGTCACCAACGGCACCTCGTCGCCGGTGAACTGGAACGTGCAGTTCGACCTGCCCGCCGGGTTCTCCATTCCCTCCGCGTGGGACGCGACCATGACCCGCAGCGGCCAGCACTACACCTTCACCCCGCCGAGCTGGGCCGGGGCACTGGCCCCCGGCGCGAGCCAGAGCTTCGGCTTCAACGGCAACCCCGGAAACTTCCCCGGCATCACCAACTGCACGGTGAACGGCGGGCCGTGCGCCGGCGGCCCGGAGGTCCAGCCTCCCGGCAAGCCCGGCGCCCCGAGCATCGGCGCGACCACCGACACCTCGATCTCCCTGTCCTGGGGCGCCGCCTCCGGCACGGTGACCGGCTACCGCGTCTACGAGGGCACGACGCAGCGCGCCTCGGTGACCGGGACCAGCGCGACCATCTCCGGTCTGGCCGCCTGCTCCTCGCACACCTACACGATCAAGGCGTACAACTCGGCGGGCGAGGGCCCGGCGAGTGACCCGATCTCCGGCTCCACCACCGGGTGCTCCAGCGGCGTGCCCGGCAAGGTGGGAACGGTCGCCGCGGGTTCGGTCACCGATACCGGCCTGACCCTGACCTGGCCCGCGGCGACCGGCACCGTCACCGGTTACCGCATCCGCAGCGGCGGTACGGTCGTCGCCACGACCGCCGGGACCTCCCAGGCGATCAGCGGTCTGACCGCCTGCACGAGCTACTCGTACACGGTCGCCGCGTACAACTCGGTCGGCGAGGGCCCGGCGAGTGCCCCCGTGAGCGTCACCACCACCGGCTGCTCGACCGGTCCGCTGCCCAAGCACTTCCTCACCGGCTACTGGCACAACTTCGACAACCAGGCGGCCAAGCTGCTGAAGCTGTCGGCCGTGCCGAACGAGTACGACCTGATCGCCGTGGCCTTCGGCGAGGCCACCTCGACACCCGGTGAGGTGAGCTTCAGCGTTGGCGCCGACCTGTCGGCCGGGCTCGGCGGCTACACCGACGCGGAGTTCAAGGCCGATGTGAAGGCCCTGCAGGCGCGCGGCAAGAAGGTCATCATCTCGGTCGGCGGGGAGAAGGGCCGGATCCAGGTGGGCAGTGCGGCCGCCGCGACCAAGTTCGCCGACTCCGTCTACGGCCTCATGCAGAGCTACGGCTTCGACGGTGTGGACATCGACCTGGAGAACGGGCTCAACGCCACCTACATGGGCCAGGCGCTCCGTTCGCTGCGGGCGAAGGCCGGCAGCGACCTGATCATCACGATGGCGCCGCAGACCATCGACATGCAGTCGACCGGGATGGCCTACTTCCAGCTCGCGCTGAACATCAAGGACATCCTCACCGTCGTCCACACCCAGTACTACAACTCCGGCTCGATGCTCGGCTGCGACCAGGCGCAGGCGTACTCGCAGGGGACGGTCAACTTCATGACCGCGCTCGCCTGCATCCAACTGGAGAACGGCCTGCGGCCCGACCAGGTCGCGCTCGGCCTGCCGGCCGGGGCGGGCGCCGCGGGCGGCGGCGTCGTCTCGCCGTCCCTGGTCAACCAGGCCCTCACCTGTCTGGCCACCAGGACCAACTGCGGCACGTTCGTGCCGCCGCGGGCCTACCCGGAGATCAGGGGCGCGATGACCTGGTCGATCAACTGGGACGCCACCCACAACTGGAACTTCTCCAAGACCGTCAAGCCCCACCTCGCGACCCTCCCCTGATCACGCTTCCCGATCAGGAGTGACGGTCCGTCGACGCCGGCGCACGGGAGAGCTTCCCCCAACGGGGCCTCCCAGCGCCGGCGTCGGCGTTTCAAAAACCCGTAGACGTCACCGAGAGGTCCGGAGTCGTTCAGCATGATCCGGCGCCGACGGAGGCCCGGAACGCGGAGCGCGGAATGCGGGCCATCGGATCCGGTGAAGCGGGACCTTGGTCCCTGCCGCCGACCCGGGCATCCCCGAGACGCTGTCCCCTATGAGGAGAGCGGAGCGCCCGCGGACCGGGCCACGGGCGTGCCTCCGATCAGCACGATCGGCGCGATCAGAACGATCAGAGCCGCCCGATCCGCACCCGCCACACCTCGGGGCCGGACTCGACGTAGCCCCAGTCGAACTCGCCCGGGTGCTGAGCGGCGAACTGGTAGTAGAGCGGCTTCGGGTCATGGTCGTTGACCAGCACGAACGCCTCCTTAGGCCGGAGAGCGCGGAAGGTCGCGAAGATCTCCTCGTGCCGCCGCCCGTGCGCCAGGCGCCGTACGTCCAGCTCGCCGTCCACGACCTCCGCACTCGTGTCGGCAGCCGCGGCTTCGTCGTGACCGCCGCCGCACGAGCACGAGCATCCGCCGTGCCCCTGCGCCTCTTCCGCTCCGTGGTCCGCCCCGTGGTCCGTCCCGTGTGCGTGGCCGGACTCACCGAGGATCTCGTGCATACCGCCCAGCAGCGCGCCGAGGTCGACGCCGGCGTCGACGAGCGCCGGGAGCAGGACGTCGTTCTCCTTCACCAGGTGCGACTGGAACATCGCGTTCAGCGCGGCGGCGGAACCGGCGAGCTCACCGGGGGTGCGGGCCTGCTCCAGCGCGTCCACCAGGTCGCGCAGCTCGGTGTGCTCGCCCGTCATGGCGCGCACCAGCAGCGCGGCCTCGGCCAGCTTCGCGCCCGTGGCGTACAGCGTCTGCTCCTCGGCGATCGCGTGGGGAAGCACCTCTTCCCGGCAGAAGGCGACCATCGTCGCCTGCCTGGCGGACGGGGAGGAGAGCTGGTCGACCGCGCGCCCGATGGTGAGCGCGTGATCCTCCATCGTCCGGCCGAGCTTCCGGTGATGGTCACGGATCGCCTGCACCGTCGCTTGCTGGTCCTTCTCGCCGGTAACGGTCATCTACGGCTCCTCACCTCGTGCCTGCCCGGGGGCCGGCAGCGTCTTCTCCCTCCGGTCCGACGGCCGGAAGGTGTTTTCACGGTCTCGGCTGTATTTATACTACATACCGTGGAAACTCGACGGGTCACTCAAAGCCAGCCGGCACAGAGCGGGAAGACACGGAGCCGGACGACTCAGAGCGGGACGACTCAGAGCGGGACGCAGGGCCAGGCGACGCAGGGTGCGGCGGCTCGGCGCTCGACCGGCGGCCGCGGCCGGGACATCGACCCGCGCGCCCACCGGGTGCTGGCGGACGTGAGCCGCGTGGCCGTCCTGGAGACCCTGCGACGGGCCGGCCGGCCGATGGCCATTCCCGAGATCGCCGCCGAGGTCGGTCTGCATCCCAACACCGTGCGCGGCCACCTCGCGCTCCTGGTCGAGCACGGCTACGTGACAGAGGGACGGGAAGACCGAGAACGGCCGGGCCGCCCCCGGCTGCTCTACTCGGCGACGGCGGAACGCGGCGGGGACGAACGGCGCAACTATCGGCTGCTCGCCGAGGTGCTGCTCGCCTACCTGGGCGGACTGGACGGCGACCGGGGGGCGGCCGCGATCGCCGCAGGTCGCGCGTACGGCGAGCGCGTCGGGAGACGTACCGAGAACCGGACCGCGCAGCGGGTGTCCCCGGCTGAAACGGCGACGGGCGAGGCGGCGGACGACCGGCCGCACGCGGATGATCATTCGCCGATGGAGACCGCCCTCGCGGCGACGACCGCCGAGATCGTGGCCCTGCTCGACGAGGCCGGTTTCGAGCCGCTGCCGATCGGCGACGGCTCCCGCATCGAGCTGCATCGCTGCCCGTTCCACGAGCTCGCCCAGGCCGACCCCGAGGTCGTCTGCGGCGTGCACCTCGGCCTCATGCAGGGGGCGCTCGCCGAGATGGGCACCCCGCCCGACGCCGTTCACCTGCACCCGTTCGTACGGCCCGACCTGTGCGTCGCCACGCTGCACGACCAGCACGAGCACGACCGGCACGACCACGACCGGCACGAGCACGACCGGCACGACCACGACCGGCACGACCACGACCGGCACGAGCACGACCGGCACGACCACGACCGGCCTCACGGCTGCGGGGGGACCGCGTGCTCGTGCGACGGCGTCGGAGGTCCCGGATCATGAACGTCGGAGCCCCGCCACGCGCCGGAGCAGCGGTCAGGCGGCTCCCGCTGCTGGCGGGCGCCATGCTGTCCGTCGTCGCCGGTCTCTGGGGCGGGCTGAGCCTGCTCGGCACCGGTGTGCCCGTGCCGAACACGGCCCTGGCCCCCCAGCACGGCCCGCTGATGGCGCTCGGTTTCCTGGGCACGCTCATCTCACTCGAGCGCGCGGTCGCCCTGGGCCGCCCGTGGGGCTACGCCGCACCCGCCCTGGCCGCCGTCGGCGCGCTCGCCGGCGCCGCGGGGTTCGCGCGGCCAGGACAGGTGCTGCTCACCGCGGCGGCCGGCTGGTTCCTCGCCGTCTATCTCGTGCTGCTCGCCCGCCGGCCCGGCCGCGAGGTCGTCGTCCAGATGTCCGGCGCGATCGCCTGGTACCTCGGCGGCCTGCTGTGGCTGCGCGGGCTCCCGGTCGCCGACCTGGTGCCCTGGCTGATGGCGTTCCTCGTGCTCACGATCGCGGGAGAACGGCTCGAGCTGGCCCACGTGGGCTTCCTGCCCGGCCAGGCGAAAGGCCGCCGGGCGAGCGACGGCATCCTCGCCGCCATGGGCGTGCTCGCCGCGGGTGTGATCGTCTCGATGCCCTGGCCGGCGGTCGGATGGCGGGTGGCCGGTCTGGGCATGGTCTCGCTGTCGGGACTGCTGATCGTCCATGACATCGCACGCAAGACCGTGCGATCGACCGGCCTGCCGCGCTTCGCCGCCGTCTGCCTGCTCGCGGGTTACGCCTGGCTGATCCTGGCCGGCGCGCTGTGGGTGACCTTCGGACGGCCGGAGACCGGCGGCATCTACGACGCCTCGCTGCACGCGGTGTTCCTCGGGTTCGTCATGTCCATGGTGTTCGGCCACGCGCCGGTCATCCTGCCCGCCGTACTACGCGTGCGGCTGCCGTACCACCCGATGCTGTACGGCCCGCTCGCGCTGCTGCACGCCGCCCTGCTGGTGCGGATCACCGGCGACCTCGGCGGGGTGCCGGTCGCCCGCACGATCGGCGGGGTGCTGGGCGAGGTGTCGCTGCTGGCGTTCGCCGGCGCCGCCGTGCTCACCCGCTACGCCGTTCCCTCTCGTCAGACGGGTGCGGCCGCCCGCCCGTCTCGCTCTCGGAAGATGGAGTCGACATGACATCGGTCGATGTGCGCATCGGAGCCCCGGGCCCCCGGCCGACGCCACCTACGCAGCGCCGTTCGCGCGCGTCCTGGCATGCGCTGGCCAACGCGGTCGTGCTGGCCTGGCTCGCGCTGGCGGGTGTCGCCGCGCTCACGCACGTCCGGTTGCCGGCTCCCGAGTGGCTGGCGATTCACGTGTTCCTGCTCGGCGCGGTGACCAACGCCATCGTGACCTGGACCGAGCACTTCGCGATCGCGCTGCTGCGCCACAGCGAGCCGGCGCCCTGGGTGCGCCCGGTCCGGCTCGCCGCCCTGAACACCGGCGTGCTGTCGGTGCTCTACGGCGGCTCCTACGGCCCCGTCCACCTCGGCGTCGCCGGGGCGGTGATCGTGGTCGGCGTGGTCGGCTGGCACGTGGGGATCCTCGCCGCGTGGACGAGGCGGGCACTCGGCGGTCGGTTCGCACACGTGGTCGCCTGGTACATCTGCGCGGGAGTCGCGCTCGTCGCCGGGGGGACACTGGGCGGGCTGATGCTCGCCGGATGGCCGCCGGGCATCGGCACCACGCGACTGGAGGCCGCGCACATCCACATCAACCTGCTCGGCTGGGTCGGCCTGGCCGTGCTGGGCACGCTGTTCACCTTCTGGCCCACGGTGCTGCGCACCCAGGTCGCGGACGGGAGCGACATGATCGCCCGCCGCTCGCTACGCCTGGCCGCGCCCGGCCTCGCTGTGACGGTGGGCGGATTCCTGGCCGGAGCCCGCTGGGTGGCGGTGGCCGGACTGCTGCTGTACGCCGCGGCGGCCGCGCTCGCGCTCGTGCCGTTCCTCCGTACGGCACGGCGCCGGCGGCCGCACACGCCGGCCGCGTGGATGCTCGCCGCCGGCACAGTGTGGTTCATCGTGGCCGTGCTCACCGATCTGTCCGTGGTGGCCACCCGCGCCGCCGACCAGGTGGCGGACGACCTCGAACCGCTGGTGCCGTTCATCCTGGTGGGCTTCGTCGGGCAGACCCTCCTCGGCGCGCTGACCTTCCTCCTGCCCGTGGTGCTCGGCGGCGGACCGGCCGCGCTCAAGCGGAACGCCGCGCTGCTGGAACGAGGCTGGATCATCCGGCTGATCATGGTGAACATCGCGGTGCCGCTGGTCGTGCTGCCCGTGCCCGCCCGGGTGTCGCAGGTCGCGTGGGCGCTCGTGCTGGCCGCGCTGGGGGCCTTCGTCCTGCTCGCCGCCGTCACCGTGTTCCGGGCGCGCGGCCCGCGCGTCTCGCCGTCCATTGGGGGCGTGGTGGTCGGCGCGCTGGCCACGGCGGTGGCCGTCGCCGTCGCGCTCAGCGGCGGGCCGGGGGTCACGACGCAGGGCGGCGCCGGGGTCACCACCCAGGTCGGCACGGGCGTACAGACGGTGGAGGTCACCCTGGTCGGCATGCGGATCAGCCCGGCGACGATCAAGGCGTCTCCGGGCACCCGGCTCGTGCTGCGGGTGACCAACCGGGACGCCCAGCAGCACGACCTGCGCCTCGCCACCGGCCAGCAGACCCCGATGCTCGGCCCCGGGCAGACCGCGACGCTCGAAGTGCCCCCGCTCACCGGCCCGGTCGACGGCTGGTGCACGGTCCCGGGCCACCGCGCGGCCGGCATGACCATGCGCATCGAGGTCGCCGGCGCCGTCGCCGGATCCGAGGGCGGGACCGGGTCCGGCGAGGAGCCCGGATCCGCGCCGATGGATCACATGGATCACGCCGCGAGCGGCCCGCTCAACCTGGCCGCTTCGATGAGCCCGGGATGGCGTCCGTACGACGCGACCCTGCGCCCGGCGCCCGGCGCCACCGAGCACAAGGTCGAGATCCGCGCGGTCCAGAAGGAGATCGAGGTCGCGCCCGGGGTGCGGCAGCGGATGTGGACCTTCGGCGGCACGGTCCCGGGGCCCGTGCTGCGGGGCAAGGTCGGCGACGTGTTCACGATCACGCTGATCAACGACGACACGATGGGACACGGCATCGACTTCCACGCCGGGTCACTCGCGCCCGACGTGCCGATGCGGACCATCCAGCCCGGCGAGCGCCTCACCTACCGGTTCCGGGCCGAGCGCGCCGGAGCGTGGCTCTATCACTGCTCGACCATGCCGATGCTCCAGCACATCGCCAACGGCATGTACGGCGCGGTCATCATCGATCCGCCGGGCCTGGCCAAGGTCGATCGGGAGTACGTGCTCGTGCAGGGCGAGCTGTACCTCGGGGAGCCGGGCAGCACCGGACAGGTCCGCAAGATGCACGACGGCAGGCCGGACGCCTGGATGTTCAACGGCACGGCCGCCGGTTATGATCACGCTCCGCTGACCGCCCGCCCGGGCGAGCGGGTCCGGGTGTGGGTGGTCGCCGCCGGTCCGTCCTCGGGCACGGCCTTCCACATCGTGGGCGCGCAGTTCGACACCGTCTACAAGGAGGGCGCCTATCTGCTCCGTCCCGGTGACGACGGCGGCTCCCAGGTGCTCGATCTGGCCGCGGCCCAGGGCGGTTTCGTGGAGACCGTCTTCCCCGAGCCCGGTCACTATCCTTTCGTCGACCATGACATGCGCCACGGCGAGGCCGGTGCGCACGGCATCTTCGAGGTGACCCGTTGACCTGGTGGTCCGTTATCCGTTTCCTGCATGTCACGACGGCGGCGCTGTGGGTCGGCGGGCAGCTCACCGTCTCGCTCGTCGTCCTCCCGCTGGCCCGGCGACTGCTGGAGACGGACCAGCGTGGCCGGGTGCTCCGCGAGGTCGGCCGCCGCTTCGGCATGTTCACGGGGGCGTTCTTCCTGCCCGTGCAGATCTCCAGCGGGATCGCCATGGCCGTGCACAAGGGCGTCACCTGGGAGTCGCTCACCTATCCCGGCTATGGCCGGACGCTCGCGGCCAAGCTGCTGCTCTTCGTCCTCGTCATGGTCGCGGCCACGCTGCACGGCTGGGCCAACGGGCGGGGGATGGCCGTGTTCGCGCGCACCATGGCCATCGCCTCGCTCGTCGGCTCCGTCGGCATCATCCTGCTGGCCACCGCCCTGCCCGTCACCTGATCCCACACACCCCACCCGCGTGATCTTGCAGTTGCCGACAGAAAGGCGTTCCCACCGGCACATTCACCTTCCGTGATCTTGCAGAAACTCGCACGCATCCCCATCGAACAGGGAGAACATCATCCGTGATCTTGCACTTTCGACTGCAAGATCACGGATGGTAAAACCGCAGGCAGGCCGACCCTTGTGCGAGTTTCTGCAAGATCACGAGGGGAGTCTGGGCAGGCCACGGGCCTTCTCTGCGAGCTTTTGCAAGATCACGGGGGTGGTGGTGGGGGTTTTGGTCGCCGACAGCTCGGTGAAGAGGTTCTCCCAGAGCGGCATGACCGCGCCGCGGCCGTACCCCCTGGCGGTGATCGCCGCCGCCGTGCCCAGCCGTACCCGCAGGTCCCGGTCGGACATGAGCCGGTCGAGGGCGGCCGCGAGCGCGTCGACGTCCTTGGGCGGAACGACGAGCCCGTCGACCTCGTGGGTCAGCACGTCGCCGGGCCCGGTCGGGCAGTCGAAGGCGGCGATCGGCAGCGCGTGGGTCATCGCCTCGATCATCACCATGGGCAGGCCCTCGAAGCGCGAGCTGAGCGCGTAGATCGACGCCTCGGCCAGCTCCTCGTGCAGCCGGTTCGTACGGCCACGGAGCGAGACGTGCTTGCTCAGGCCGTACTCGTCGATGAGCCCGCGCAGCCGGTCCCGTCTCGGGCCGCTGCCGAAGATGCGCAGCCGCCACTCCGGGTGCCGCCCGACCACCTGGGCGAACGCCTGGATGAGCAGGTCGAACCCCTTCTGCGGGACGAGACGGCCGGCGGCGATCACGACCGGGTTCTCCTGGCGCGTGGGCTCGCCGTCCACGACGTCGACCGCGTTGGGGATACGCACGATCTTCGTGTCCGGCAGCAGGCGTTGATACTCCCGCTGGTTCGTCGCGGTCAGTACGGCTATGGCGTCGAACTTGCCGTAGTACCGGGCGATCTCCTGACGGACCGTCTCCGGATAGGCGGCGAGGTTCATGTGCTCCTGGGCCACGCGCACGACCGATTCGGGGGCGCAGCGGGCCGCGATGAGGTTCAGCGCCGGCCTGGTGGTGACCAGGATGCCGCCGTCCAGTGACGAGACATAGTCGATGACGGCCTTCTCCACCCGTTCTGTGAAGTATCCCGCGGCGAACTCCCCCTGGGGCACGATCTTGCCGCGCACCCGCCGCCAGACGCGACGTCCGAGGGAGTCGGACCGCACGCCGTCCCGCTGGTCGACCAGCGCGGTGAGCTTGACGCTCGGCTCGATGTGGAACTGCGGTTCGTCGCGGCGCCGTACGACGCTCACGATCTCGACCTCGTGGCCGAACTCGGCCATCGCGTTCGCCTGGTTGATCACGGTCCGGATCGTGCCGCCCATACCGTAGGCGTGCAGAAGCAGGTAACGGATGCTCATATCTGCCTCTCCGACTTCGACAGGTAGTCCCAGCTGCGGCAGATGGACTTCAGCGCCTCGGGGACCGAGTCAGGGTCCGGCAGCGAGCGGCCGGGCTGCACGCTGCCGCTGCGGATCTTGTCCTTCCAGTCGCCGAGTCCCTTCTGCAGCACCGCCTGCTCGCCGTACTCCAGCATCCCCGGCTCCCAGGGGATGCCGAGGAACTCGCAGATGGCCCGGGTCTCCCGCTCGGGATCCTCGGTCAGGTCCTCGTAGCGCACGGTGTGGCCGGTCAGCGCCTTCCTCGCCCGCTGCACCGCCTTCATGTACCGCAGGGCGTCGGCCACCGCCTCGTCGTAGGTCCGCTTCTCCGGGCTCGCCTCGTGCCAGGAGGCGGCGATGGAGGCGGGATGGCGCAGCAGGAAGATGTACCTCGCGTCCGGCCAGCAGGTGGCGATGCGCTGGTAGGCGAAGGCGTTGGCGGGCGTCTTGTCCACGATGAAGCGCTTGCCGCTGCGGGTGAGCTCGCGGTGCAGCACCCGATCCCACAGCAGGTGCTCGAGATCGGCCTGGTTGTGGCCGAGCGCCGCCATCGCCCGCTCCGCCAGTGGGGTGCCGAACCCCACGCTCAGCCGGCGCACGTGCAACTCATGCGGGGCATGAAGTTGTGAGTGAGCGTTCAGAATCGAGCGCAGCAGGGTCGACCCCGACCGCACGGGAGAGATGATGAAGATCGGTGAGTCCAGCAGCCGGTCGTTTCGCGGGTCGGCCGGCGGCCGTACGACCACCTCGTCGGGCGGGTTCTGGACCTGGGCTTTTCCCGGTACGGCGGGAGAGACCGCCGCCGGGGACGCCGACCCCACTTTCCCTACTCGTTTGACCTGGATTCCCGTGTATCTGACCAGCGCATTATTGACCTTGCGGTGCCATGCCATGCCCACCCAAGTTACCGATGCTTCCTGGAAAGCAGCTGAGAGTCAGCCGCAAAAACCGACATAGAGTGCAAAACTATACAAGCTTCCCTCAAGCGGACGAGCGTCCCCGGCCGATCTCCATAACGACTGGGACGAGGGATGCTGACAGCCCTTCACGGATGGCTTGACAGCAGCTACGTTTCCCGATCAGTACCACCACGGGGGACTTTCCAGACATTGGACCCGAAGGAGAGCCCAATGCCCTTCACCCTCGGCAAGGGGGTCGGCGCCGCTACCGCGGCCGTCGCCCTCGTGCTCCCTCTCGCGCTGGCGACACCTGCGAGCGCGGACCCCGATCCCGGGCGAGTGATCCAGTCGGTCGTCGCATCGGGCGTGAAGCAGCACCTGCGGAAGTTCCAGCAGATCGCCGATGCCAACGGCGGCAACCGGGCCGCCGGGACCTCCGGCTACGACGCGTCCCGCGACTACGTGGCGGGCGTGCTGAAGAAGGCCGGCTACACGGTGACACTCCAGGCATTCCAGTTCCCCTTCTTCTCGGAGAACTCCACCGGTGTGCTGCAGCGCACCGCCCCCACCCCCAAGACCTACGCGCCCACTCCCCCCGACGGCAGCTCCGTCGGTGACTTCGCCACCATGACCTACTCCGGGGCCGGCGACGTGACGGCTCCCGTACAGAACATCGACCTCGCCCTGCCGCCGGGCGAGCCGAACTCCTCCACCTCCGGCTGTGAAGCCGCCGACTTCGCCGGCTTCACGCCCGGCAACATCGCCCTGCTCCAGCGCGGCACCTGCTCCTTCCAGGAGAAGGCGGAGAACGCGCAGGCCGCGGGTGCGGCCGGGGCCATCATCTTCAACGAGGGCCAGGAGGGCCGGGCCGAGACGCTCAACGGCACCCTGGGCGAGCCGACGGTCAAGATCCCCGTGGTGGGCGCGAGCTTCGCCACCGGTCAGGAGCTCGCGGCCGCCGGGACCGTCGTCCGGCTCAAGGCGGACACCATCAGCGAGATACGGACCACGCACAACGTCATCGCGGACTCCAAGTGGGGGAACGCGAAGAGGGTCGTCCACCTCGGCGCCCACCTCGACAGCGTGCTCGCCGGGCCGGGCATCAACGACAACGGCTCCGGCAGCGCCGCGATTCTCGAGGTCGCGAAGGCACTCGGCAAGGTCCCCACGAAGAACAAGCTGCGCTTCTCCTTCTGGAGCGCAGAGGAGCTGGGCCTGCTCGGCGCCGAGCACTACGTCGCGAACCTGCCGGCGCAGGAGCTCGCCAACACCAAGCTGTACCTCAACTTCGACATGATCGGCTCGCCGAACTACGCGCTGAAGATCTACGACGGTGACGACTCGGACGCCGTGGGCGCACCCGCCGGTCCGGCCGGATCCGACGAGATCGAGAAGGTCTTCGAGAAGTACTTCAAGACTCTGCGTCAGAAGTACGTCGGCACCGACTTCGACGGCCGGTCCGACTACGGGCCCTTCATCGAGGCGGGCATTCCGTCCGGTGGCCTGTTCACCGGCGCCGAGGGCATCAAGACCGCCGAGGAGCAGCAGATGTTCGGCGGCACCGCCGGTCAGGCCTACGACCCCTGTTACCACCAGGCCTGCGACACCCTCGCCAACATCAGCGACAAGGCGCTGGCACTGAACCTGGGCGCCATCGCCACCGCCGCCGTGACGTTCGCGTACGCGGGTAAGCTGCCCGGCGAGGGCTCACAGCCCACCGCCCGTACGGCGTCCGCCGTCGTCACGTCCGCCTCCACCGCCGACGGTCACGGCCACGGGCTCACCCGATAGGGCCGACCCAGCCGGTCTGAACGAGTTCCGAGAAGAGCGAGCCCCGAGAGATCGGGGCTCGTTCGCCTGTCGAGCCGCTCGGCCCGACCGGTCCAAGCGGCTCGCAAGGCCGTCGCAGGCCGGGCCGCCCGGTGATCACGGCCGGACACTCCGGCCACGCCGTGGGGTCGCGGTGGTCGTTTGCCCGGTGACCTCACGGGTATCTGGCGCGCATGTTCGCCCCGTCAGACCTGGACGTGCTGGTGCCCACCCGAGACCGCCCCGGCGCGCTCTCGGTCACGCTCTCCGGCCTGGCCGCCCAGACGGCCACCGGGTTCCGCGTGGTGATCTCCGACCAGTCGGAGACCCCGGTGGGCGACGACCCTCTGGTGGCGGCGGCGATCCGGATCCTCTCCCACCGGGAGCGGCCGGTCGAGCTTCACCGCCACGTCCCGCCCCGGGGGATGGCGGAACAGCGGGCGTTCCTGCTGGGCCGGGCCGAGCGGCGGCTGGTGCTCTATCTGGACGACGACGTGTGGCTGGAGCCGCAGGCCGTGGAGGTTCTGCTGGCCGCGATGGAGCGGCTGCGCTGCGGCTTCGTTGGCTACGCCCTGCACGGCCTGTCGTACCGGGACGACGTACGCCCCGATGAGCTGACGCCGTACGAACCATGGAACGGCGAGGTACGGCCCGAGCGGGTGCGGCGCGAGAGCCCGGCGTGGCGGCGGCACACCCTGCACAACGCCGCCAACCCCCTGCATCTCGCTCAGAAGACCGGGGCACAGAGGACCGGGGCCGAGAAGGCCGGGGCGGGTGACGTCGGGTGGCAGCCGTACAAGGTGGCCTGGATCGGCGGATGCGTGCTCTACGACCACGCCCGGCTGGTGGAGTGCGGGGGCTTCGACTTCTGGCGCGGCGTGCCGCCCCGCCACGCGGGTGAGGACGTCGTCGCGCAGCTGCGGGTCATGGAGCGGTACGGCGGAGCCGGGCTGCTGCCCAGCCGCGCCTACCATCTCGAGCTGCCCACCACGGTCACCGACCGCCGCGCCGAGTGCTACGACCACGTCTTCGAGACGACATGAGCGACATGGGCGCGCCGATCGACGGGGTCCGGCGCATCGCCGTGCTGCGCGCCAACGCGCTCGGCGACCTGCTGCTGGCGCTGCCCGCGCTCGACTCCCTGCGCGGGGCCTATCCGGATGCGCGGATCACCCTGCTCGCCAGGTCATGGCACGCCGACCTCCTCACCGGCCGCCCGGGCCCGGTGGACGACGTGATCGCGCTGCCACCGATCTCCGGTGTGTCCGAGGCGGCGGCCGGACATCGGGCCCCCGAGGGCCTCTTCGACGAGTTGCGCGGCCACCGGTTCGACCTAGCGGTGCAGATCCACGGCGGCGGGCGCAACTCCAACCCGTTCGTGCGGCGGCTGGGTGCGCGGGTGACCGCCGGGCTCTGCTCCCCCGATGCCGAACGCCTCGACCGCTGGGTGCCGTACGTGTACTACCAGCACGAGGTGCTGCGCTATCTGGAGGTCGCCGCCCTGGTCGGGGGGAGACCGTCCGGTGGGGCGATGGACGTCCTCGAGCCCCGCCTCGCCGTGACCGACGCCGACCGGGCCGAGGTCGCTCGCGAGCTGGGCGAGCCACCGCCCGGCCTGGTGGCGCTGCATCCCGGCGCGAGCGACCCGCGGCGCAGGTGGCCGGCCGAACGCTTCGCCGCCGTCGCCGACCGGCTCGGCCGTCCGGTCGTCGTCACGGGCACCGGCAAGGAGCGTGACGTGGTCGAGGAGGTCGCGGCCGCGATGCGGACTCCGTCCGTACCGGCCGTCGACCTGCTGAGCATCGGCGGGCTGGCCGCGTTGTACGAGCGCTGCGCGCTGGTGATCTCCAACGACACCGGTCCCCGGCACCTGGCCGCCGCCGTCGGCACCCCCACCGTCGGGATCTACTGGTGCGGCAACCTCATCAACGCCGGACCGCTGACGCGCACCCGCCACCGGCCCCTGGTCTCCTGGACCGCCGCCTGCCCGGTCTGCGGCGCGAGCGGGGTCGACCTGACCGCGGCGCGCTGCCCCCACGACGTCTCCTGGGTGGCCGGGGTCTCCGTCGACGAGGTCGCCGAGCAGGCGGCCGACCTGCTCGGATGAGCCTCCTCGGCCATCGGGTAGATCGCCGGAAGGACGGGCAGCGGTACGCCCGGCGGACGACCACGCCGTGGCCGTACTCCCCGGGTGGTAGCCGGAAAGTCTCCCGGCGGCGGACGACCCGGTGGGGCGGAATGGGACACGATCGCGATCGTCCTTCCGTTCCGCCCCGAGGGGGTCGCGCCATGCGCAAAGTCCACACCGTTCTCGCCGGGTTGCTGCTCGCCGCCGCCGTGGTGCAGATGTACTTCGCGGCCGTCGGCGCCTTCGACAGACCCCAGGACGACCAGTCGTACACTCTGCACTCCATGAACGGCATGATGATCATGCCGCTGCTCTCGCTGCTGACCACCATCGTCGCGGCGGTGGCGCGGGCGCCGGGACGCCAGATCGGGCTCGCCATCCTGCCGCTGGGCCTGATCCTCGTGCAGGCGTTGATCGTCGTCACCGGCAAGGCGCTGGGCGACGCCACCGGCAACGCCACCCCGGTCTCGCTCGCCGTGTTCGGCCTGCACGCGATCAACGGGATGGCGATCATGGGGGTCTGCGGGGCGGTGTTCCGGCAGGCTCGGCTCCGGATGGCCGACGCTCCCGCCGCGCCCGTGTCGCCCGCCGGCGGCCCCGCGGTGCGGGCGTCATGACCGCCGATCGGCTCATGGTGCTCGACCTGCTCACCTCGGTCGCGGCCGCCGCGGCGTGGCTGGGCGCCGGAGCGACGGCCGCCGCCCGGCGTCCGAGGGCGGCGGCCGCCCTGTTCGTCGCCGCGGTGCTGGCGTCCCTGACGCGGATATGGTCCGTGGTGGCGCTCGCCGGCGCGGGATGGTGGTTCGTCCAGGAGAAGGTCACGCTCGCGCTGCCGCTGCTGCTGATCGCGTCCGTCGCCGCCACCGCGCTGGCCGGTCCCCGGCTCGTCGCCGCCGTTCGCACGCGTGCCGCCGCCCCCACGGCCGCGCCGGTCGTCGTCGTCCCCCTGCTGGCCGCGGGGTACGCGGCCGTCGCCGGGCCCGTTCACGCCCTGCTGCTCGGCTACCCGGCCACCTGGAGCACCGGTCTCGTCGTCACCGCGGTCGTCGCGTTCGCCGTGCTCGTGACCTGGCGGGTGATCGCCGCGGCGCCGGTGCCCGGCCTGCGTGTGGCCGTGGCAGCGGTCACGGCGATCGCCCTCGTCGGCGTGGGCCTGGCGGTCGTGCCGCCCACCGAGACGACGACGACCGGCGACGCCGCTCCCGCCGGGTCGACCGCGCTCATGGCGCAGCACCGCACAGCGCAGGACACCGGGCACGGCGTCGGGCACGACACCGGGCAGGGACGTCCCGTCGACGGGTTCCGCGGTCCGGACACGCCGGCGCCCGGGGGCGCGGTCCGGCGGTTCGAGCTGACCGCCCGCACCGCCACCATCACGCTGGCCTCGGGCAAGCGCGTCGAGGCATGGACGTTCGACGGCCAGGTGCCCGGCCCCGCGATCACGGCCGCCCAGGGGGATCTCATCGAGGTACGGCTGCGCAACGCGGACGTCTCGTACGGCGTGACGCTGCACTGGCACGGATACGACGTGCCCGCCGGCGAGGACGGCGTGCCCGGCCTGACCCAGGACGCCGTCATGCCCGGTCAGGAGTTCACCTACCGCTTCCGTGCCGACCAGGCGGGCACGTACTGGTATCACACGCACGAGGTCTCCGACGAGGGCGTGCGCAAGGGCCTCTACGGCACGCTGGTGGTCGCCCCGAGGTCGGCCGCCCCCGCCGCCCCCGAGGACGTGGACCTCGCGCTCCCGGTGCACACGTTCACGGGCACCGTGGTGTTCGGCGACCAGGATCGGCCCATCGTCCGGCAGGCGCCACCGGGGACGTCCGTACGGCTCCGCCTCATCAACACCGACAACACCCCGCACCGGTTCACGCTCTCCGGGGTGCCGTACCGGCTCGTCGCCGTCGACGGCGACGACCTGCACGAACCCGGTGAGCTGGCCCGGGTGGGGCTGCGGCTGCCGGCCGGCGGCCGCTACGACCTCGCGTTCACCATGCCTGCGACGGGAGCGGTGGTGCTGCGGGCCGACGACCGCGTGGTCGGCGTACGGCTCACGCCGGTCGACGGGGCCGCGGGCGACGGGGAGGACACGTCCGGCTGGCCCGAGCTCGATCTCCTCGGGTACGGCACACCCGCCCCGACGGCGTTCACGGCGGCCGGTCCGTTCGATCGGCGGTTCACCCTCGTGCTCGACCGGGGCGTCTCACTGGCCGGGGGACGGCCGATGTACGCGCACACCGTCAACGGGCACGCGTTCCCGGACATCCCCACCCAGCTCGTCGCGGACGGCGACCTGATCAAGCTGACCGTGGTCAACCGCGGTCTCGAGACCCACCCGTGGCATCTCCACGGCCATCGCGTGCTGGTGCTCTCCCGCGACGGACGCGCCCCGACCGGGACCCCGCTCTGGCTCGACACGTTCGACGTACGGCCGGGCGAGGTGTGGGAGGTCGCCTTCCGCGCGGCCAACCCCGGTCTGTGGATGAATCACTGCCACAACCTCAGCCACGCCGACATGGGCATGATGCTGCACCTGGCCTACGAGGGCGTCACGACCCCCTTCCACGGCGCCCACAGCGGCTGATCCCACTTACCGGAGCGGCGGGACCCTTACGTGGGTTCGGGCCCGCTCCCCGGTGCGGTTCGGGGTCGTCTCAGGGTCGTCTGGGGGCGTGACCCGATGCCCGGCCGCCACCGGCAAGATCAGGATGGGCGCATCCCCCAACACAAGGAGCGCTCGTGAACATACGTCATGCCTTCGTGGCGGCTCCCGCACTCTCACTCGCCTACGCGCTGATCAGAATCGTCGACGGGTTCGACGGCAGCCGGGGACCGGGCCTGGCGTGGACCGGCGGGCACCTGGCCTTCCTTGCCGCGCTGGTGCTGTTCGTGCCGGTCATGTGGGAGATGCGCCGGCTGGCGGGCCGTACCGCCGCCGCCACCATCGCCGCCGTGGTCGGAACGGCCGGGGCCGTGGCCGCCATCGCGCAGTTCGCCATCGACATCGTGGTGGGGTTCATGGCCGCCGACCACGAGGCGATGCGGGTGCTGTCCGACAAGGTGTCCTCGGTGCCCGGGGTGCCGCTGGTCGTCTACCAGGTCGGGCCGATGCTGTTCTACATCGGCCTGTTCGCGCTGGCCGCAGTGCTTGCCGCGAAGGGCGTGCTCAAGGTGTGGGCCGCGCTGCTCGTCCTGGCGGCCGTGCTGCTCCCCGCGGCCTCCCTGGACCTCCTGCCGCTCGCTTCGCTGTTCCTCGGCGGCGGTCTGCTCCCCCTGGCGCTACGTCCTACCGCGAGCGCCACCACCGCCTCGCGATAAAACGCGAGCCGCGCGGGGTTCCTTCGGGTTCGGCCGATGACCCACGGATCACTGTCCGGAATGCGGTTTCGACGTGACCACCCCGCGAAGGTAAAAGAAAAGAGAGACGCGTGGGACGGGTGTAAACTCCCGGTAACCGGTCAACAACCTTCGGTGAAACTCACAGACCGGCCCCTCCCGGCGAGAGCGATGCGAACCGAAGGAGACATCGTGAGGATCGCCAAGCGGATCATCCCCGCGCTCACGGCCTGCGCCGCGGCGGGATGGCTCGTGATCGCGGGGCCGCCCGCCCAGGCCGACATCGTCCACCCCGATCCCGAGACCGCGAAAGCGTCCGGGATTCTTGTGCCGGCGCAGCCGTCGGCGCTCTCCTGCACCTACAAGGTCCGGAAGGTGCGGAAGTCGAGCTTCCTCAACGTACGCAAGGGCCCCGGCCTGAAATATCGGCCCGTCGGCAGGCTCACCGTCGACAGCGGCCGCTTCGCCGGCGCCTGCTCACCATCCGGCCACTGGGTGGAGGTCGAGTCCGGCGACGGTGAGCGCGGCTGGGTGCACGCCCACTATGTGCGCAAGCTCGCCCCGACCGCGGATGCCCCGAGCATCCTGCCCGACCTCTCCTGCGCCTACCGGCTCAAGCACGTGCGCAAGTCGAGCTTCCTCAACGTACGCAAGGGCCCGGGCCTGCACCACCGGCGGATCGGCCGGCTGCGGGTGTCGGACGGGCGCTTCCTCGGCGCCTGCGACAGCACGCACGGCTGGACCGCGGTGAAGGCGGCGAACGGCAGATCGGGCTGGGCCTTCACCCACTACCTGCGCAGGGTCGCCTGACAGACCATCCTGGAGAACCAACCCCCGCCCCGCCCTCCGGCCATCCCAGCGGCCGGGGGCGGGGCTCCCCCTGTGCCCCTCGGCACGTGTGGTGTCGCGGGCCGACGAATTCGGTCGACCTGCTCGTAGCAACAGAGGTAACCCAACGGCTCCCGTTTCCGGGCTCCCGAGCGTGCTCAAGGCCCCCACGCGATAAGGCGAGATTTCGTCAAAGAGAACTGATTTTTTCTGTCCCCTGCCGACAAGGGACCCCGTGCCCCGATGACACCTTGGCTAACGCTCTCCAGGGGTGGGGAGGCGGCGGTGATCCCCATCGACCGCCTCCCTGCCATTATCCCCATCGTCGGCCTCACGTACGAGTCGGCTGTACAGCCCACTGTGCCGCATCAACTCGTCGTGAGTTCCCTGTTCTGCGAGACGTCCGTCGTGAACGACCAGGATCTGGTCCGCGTCGCGAATCGTGGACAGTCGGTGAGCTATCACCAGGCAGGTTCGCCCCTCCAGGAACGGCCGGAGTGCCTCCTGAATCGCTTTCTCGGTAACTGTGTCAAGGTGGGCGGTCGCCTCGTCCAGGACGACAATCTCGGGCGCCTTGAGGATCAGGCGGGCTATCGCCAGTCTTTGGCGCTCTCCACCGGACAGATGGACTCCCCGATCCCCGAGCACGGTGTCGAGCCCGTCGGGAAGCTTCTCGATCACATCCCACAACTGAGCGGTACGGCATGCGCGTACGATCTCGTCCTCGTCCGCATGAGGAGACGCAAGCAGCAGATTCGCCCTGACGGTGTCATTGAACAGGAAGATATCCTGTGTCACGACACCGACGGCTTGACGAAGGGAGAACAGAGTCACAGCGCGTACGTCTTGACCCCCTATCTCGATCCGACCCGAATCGACGTCCCATGATCTTGTCAGCAGACGGGCGACCGTCGACTTGCCGGTGCCGGAACGGCCAACGATCCCTACCGTGGTACCCGCCCTCACGCTGAAGCTCATCCCATCGAGGACTCTGGCACGACCACCACGCGCCTCCATCGCTTCTTCCTCGGCTGCGACGCTCAGTGAAGCGAGCACGCTCGATTCCCTCGGTGGATAGGAGAAGACCACGTCTGAGAAAGTGACAGAGGAGCCGTGAACCGGCCGCGCCCCGGGCTGTTCTGTGATCGCAGGAGGAAAGTTCAGGACTTCCTGTATACGCTCGAAACTGACCTTTCCCGCGACCAGTTCCAGCTTGGCTCCAGGCAATGCGGTGATCGGCCCGTAGACGCCCGCGAGTAGAGCGATCATCGCCACCAGTCCGCCGACGGACATGTGACCTGCTGTGGTCAGCAGCCCACCCACGACATAAACAGCCGCAGTGACGAGCGCGATCAACAGGGTCAGAGACACACCAAGCCGCGCCTCGAGCATCCCGGCACGGACCGACACATCACGAAGGCGATGAGCCCGGCCTCGGAAGTGATCGACCTCCCTGTCCCGGTCACCGAAAAGACGGATGATCTCTGCTCCACCCGGACTCAGCCGTTCGGCGGCCATCGCGTCCAGATCGGCAGCCGCCATCAGCGCCTGCTGGGCAAGAGGGCGCTGGGCTCTGCCGAAGACCATTGTCAATCCGTACACCACCGGTGCGAGGAGGAGGACCGCGAGAGCTACCCGCCACTCGATCAGGATGATCGCGGTTCCCGCGAACACCAGCGTCATCAAGGCGGATGCCACCGTGGGGAGCGTACGGTGAATCACATTGCGTACGCCCTGGACATCTCCGTGGAGTCGGGCGACGACCGCCCCGGTCCTGGATGCGGCGAAGAAGCCGGCGGACTGTCGTTGGAGATGGTCGAAGAGATCGACGCGCAGCGTCGCCACCACCCCCTCGCCGAGACTCAATCTCAGCCTCCGCTCGAGCAAGGTCGTCCCCGCCCCCAGGATCCCCACAGCCACCAGTGCGGAGCCCAGGATGCCGATTCGCCGCAGGTCGTGCGCCAACACCCCTTCGTCGATGAGCCGCTGCCCGAGCATCGCCGGCACGACGGCGAGCACCGCGTTGACGGCGACCACCGACAGGAGAAACAGGATCCTGGCCCGGAAAGG
The DNA here is from genome assembly GCA_001552515.1 of Sphaerimonospora mesophila NBRC 14179 = JCM 3151. Classification (GTDB taxonomy): domain Bacteria; phylum Actinomycetota; class Actinomycetes; order Streptosporangiales; family Streptosporangiaceae; genus Sphaerimonospora; species Sphaerimonospora mesophila. The sequence goes on along the minus strand of BCRI01000014.1, from coordinate 2,149 downwards.
CCTCAGAAGTAAGGACGGAGTCAGAAGGCCACTATCCGCTGTCACGTCGTCGCCTCTCTACTAATCCACGCGCCGAACACGAGGGCGGCGAGCATCACGGCGACAGGTCCGCTGACGACCGTGACCAGGAGGGAGACAGGGATCGGCGGAAACCCCACACCGGCGTTCAGCGAGAACGGGGTCAGAAGGGCCACGGTGACCGCCGCACCGACGACCAAGGCGGTACCTGTGATGAGTATCGACTCCCAGGCGAGCATCGTACGAATCTGCGTCCTTGTGCCGCCGAGATGCCGAAGGCTGCCCAGTTCCGCGCCCCTGTCACCGAACGAGCCGAGCAGGTTGTTCGCCGAAGCCAGCACCAGGAACGCCACGAAAACCAGGATGAGCAGCTGCGACGGTTGGTTGGACCTGCTGTTCTCGTCCCTGAGCCGGCGTCGCCATTCGTCTTGGTCGCTCACCTTGATCGATGACGGGATCCCGCCGACACGGCTCAGGTCAGCCGCGACGCGGGCCGGATCACCGCCCGGAGTGAGCCGTACATGAAGGGAAGAGTACGTGGCGACCGGAAGTTTGCCGGTAAGAGCGCGGACGTCCACCAGCACGTCTCCGAGCCAGGCGTATCTTTCGTAGATCGCGGTGACTCGCAGCGTGACCGGCTGCGGTTGCCCGGGGGCGACGATGGCGATCCGGCCGCCGACAGCGACTTTCCGCTCGACGGCATAGGTGGTGCTGACGGCGACCGTTCCGGCCCCCATCTCGGCCAGCGATCCCCGCGTCAGACGCAGGTCGGCGATGTCGGAGACGGAGCCGGACACCACCTCGATCCGATCCAGGCCCCGGGCTTCGGCGGTGACCGGAGAGGTCGGAAGCAGGAGACCTTCGAGACCGACCGCGGCAGCCACCCCGGGAATCTTCTCGACGGCGGAACGGACCGCCTCCGCGAGCCCACCATCGCTTGTCATGACATAGCTGTCGTGCATGTGGGAACGGCCGTCTTCCGCGATCCGCTGATCTGTCACCGGCTGGATGCCCAGGAGCACCCCGCCCAGGATCGACCCGACCATCAGAGGAATCGCGACCGAGGCATAACGGCGGTGGCTGAACGACATGTTGGCCACGGCGAGGAAACCCAGGGCGCTGCGTCGCACTCTCCGGCGGCCCACGACCGCGACCCCCGTTATCAGCCAGGGTCCGAGAAGCCCGGTCGCGACCAGTGTGAGAAGGAGGAGCCCAAGAAGCAGGCCGGCTGCTCCGGCACCCGCCTCCGCGCCGGCGAGTAAAGCGAACATCACACCCGCACCGGCCAGCGCTATCAGGCCGATTCCCGTCCGCCATCTCCCAACGCGGCGCCCCTCCGCCTTCGCCTCACCGATGACGTCCTCCGGGCGATGCGCCAGTGCTCGCCGGGTGATGCCCAGCGCGACGAACTGGGCGACCACCAGAATGATCCCCGCTGCCTCCAGCGGAGGTGCTATCCCGTAGGAGAGCCGGAAGGCGGGACTCAGAGCGCCGATGCCGACAAAGAACATGGCCAGCCCGTTCGCCACCAGAGCCCCCACAGGCACAGCAACCACCATGGCGAGGACGGCCATCAGGAGGCCCTCACCCGCGAGCATCGCCCGGATTTGACGGGGGGTCGCTCCGATCGCACGCAGCAGTGTGATCTGCTGCCCTCTGCGCCGCACAGACAGACCCATCGCCCCCGCGAGGACGACGGCGGAGAGCATCACCGTGAAAGCCGCCACGGTGATGACGGCGGATTCACTCGTCGAGGCATCGTCACGTAGACTGCCTTCGGCCGCGCCGAGGTCCTCTCCCCTCGACACCTTCAGGAGAGACCGGGAAGCGACCATGCTGTCCAGCCTCCGGGCCAGGACGAGAGCGTCGGAGCCCGCGGCCGGATAGACACCCACCGCATCCACGCGGTCTCCCGTACCACTCAGCCGTACAGCCTGCGCGGGGTGGAAGAAGACAGCCGATTGATAGATCCAGTCCGCTCCGGTCGCCACGCTCGCGACCCCGGAGACGCGGAACCTGCCGGTGGTGCCGTTGACTGCCAGGATGATCCACTGCCCCGGGCCCGCCGCGATCTGCTCCGCGAGCCGGGCATCCAGAACGACCTCGTTCTCATTCGAAGGCGGTGCTCCCC
>BCRI01000013.1 GCA_001552515.1 Sphaerimonospora mesophila NBRC 14179 = JCM 3151 | reverse complement strand
ACCGACAACGCCACGCTCGCCCACCTGCTGAAGTACGACAGCATCCTGGGCCGCCTGCCGTACGAGGTGAAGGCGTCCGCAGACGAGATCACCGTCGACGGCAAGGCGATCAAGGCCTTCGCCGAGCGCGACCCGGCGAAGCTGCCCTGGGGCGACCTGGGCGTCGACGTCGTGGTGGAGTCGACCGGTCTGTTCACCGACGCGACCAAGGCGAAGGTGCACGCCGAGAACGGGGCGAAGAAGGTCATCATCTCCGCTCCGGCGAAGAACGAAGACGTGACCGTCGTCATGGGCGTCAACCACGACAAGTACGACCCGGCCGCTCACACCATCATCTCCAACGCGTCCTGCACGACGAACTGCCTGGCCCCGATGGCCAAGGTCATCAACGACACCTTCGGTATCGAGAAGGGTCTGATGACCACGATCCACGCCTACACCCAGGACCAGAACCTGCAGGACGGCCCCCACAAGGACCTGCGCCGCGCCCGTGCCGCCGCGCTGAACATCGTCCCCACCTCGACCGGCGCCGCCAAGGCCATCGGCCTGGTCCTGCCGGAGCTGAAGGGCAGGCTCGACGGCTACGCGCTGCGCGTGCCGATCCCCACCGGCTCGGCCACCGACCTGACCGTCGAGGTCAAGCGCGAGACCACGGTCGAGGAGGTCAACGCCGCGCTCAAGGCCGCGGCCGAGGGCGAGCTGAAGGGCTTCCTCACCTACACCGAGGACCCGATCGTCTCCTCCGACATCGTGACCGACCCGGCGTCGTGCATCTTCGACGCGGGCCTGACCAAGGTGATCGGCAACCAGGTCAAGACGGTCGGCTGGTACGACAACGAGTGGGGCTACTCCAACCGTCTCGTCGACCTGATCGAGTACGTGGGCGCCTCCCTCTGATGATCGGAATCGACGAGCTCGACGTGAAGGGCCGGCGCGTGTTCGTGCGCGCCGACCTCAACGTCCCCCTGGACGGGGAGACGATCACCGACGACGGCCGGATCCGCGCGTCGGTGCCCACCATCAGGAAGCTCCTGGAGCGCGGCGCCCGGGTGGTCGTGGGCGCCCACCTCGGCCGTCCGAAGGGCACGCCCACCCCGAAGTACTCGCTGGCGCCGGTCTCGCGGCGGCTGGCCGAGCTGCTCGGAGAGGACGTCGCGTTCGCCGCGGACGTGGTCGGCGAGTCGGCCAGGAGCACGGTGGAGGCCCTGCAGGACGGACAGGTCGCCCTGCTGGAGAACCTGCGCTTCGAGCCGGGTGAGGAGTCCAAGGACGACGCGGTCAGGGGCGAGTTCGCCGACCGTCTCGCCGCGCTGGCCGAGCTCTACGTGGGCGACGGCTTCGGCGCGGTGCATCGCAAGCACGCCAGCGTCTACGACGTGCCGAAGCGGCTGCCGCACGCGGCGGGCGACCTGATCCTCGCCGAGGTCGAGGTGCTCCGGCGGCTGACCGAGGACCCGGCCAGGCCGTACGTCGTGGTCCTGGGCGGCGCGAAGGTCTCCGACAAGCTCGGCGTGATCGCGAACCTGCTGACCAAGGTCGACCGGCTGCTGGTGGGCGGCGGCATGGCCTACACGTTCCTCAAGGCCCAGGGCCACGAGGTCGGGGCCTCGCTGCTGCAGGAGGACCAGCTCGACACGGTGCGCGGTTTCCTGAACGACGCCGCCGCCCGCGGGGTGGAGCTGGTGCTCCCGGTCGACGTGCTGGCCGCCACCCACTTCGCCGCCGACGCGCCGCACGACGTCGTCGACGCGACGGCGATCCCGGCAGACCGCCAGGGCCTGGACATCGGCCCGCGCACCCGGGAGCTGTTCGCCGCCAAGCTGGCCGACGCCCGCACCGTGTTCTGGAACGGCCCGATGGGCGTGTTCGAGTTCGACGCGTTCTCGGGCGGGACCCGGGCCGTGGCGGAGGCACTGATCGGCTCCGCGGCGTTCACCGTGGTCGGCGGCGGCGACTCGGCCGCGGCCGTACGCCGGCTCGGCCTGCCGGAAGACCGTTTCTCGCACATCTCAACCGGTGGCGGCGCCAGCCTCGAATACCTCGAGGGCAAGACGCTGCCCGGACTCGCGGCGCTGGAGGAATAAGCAGATGGCCCGCAAGCCGCTGATCGCCGGCAACTGGAAGATGAACCTCAACCATCTCGAGGCCATCAACCTGGTGCAGAAGCTGGCGTTCTCGCTCACCGACCGCGACTACGACGCCGTCGACGTCGCGGTGCTCCCGCCGTTCACCGACCTGCGCAGCGTGCAGACGCTGGTCGACGGCGACCGGCTGCGCATCGTGTACGGCGCGCAGGACGTGTCGCGGCACGACTCGGGGGCCTACACCGGAGAGATCTCCGGGGCGATGCTCGCCAAGCTCGGCTGCACGTTCACGCTGGTCGGCCACTCGGAGCGGCGTCAGTACCACGCCGAGGACGACGCCCTGTGCAACGCCAAGGTGAAGGCGGCCTACCGGCACTCGCTGACGCCGATCCTGTGCGTCGGCGAGGGTCTGCCGGTCCGGCAGGAGGGTCGCCACGTCGAGCACACGCTCGCCCAGCTCGACGGGGCGCTCGACGGGGTCCCGGCCGAGCAGGCCAGGACGATCGTCGTGGCGTACGAGCCGGTCTGGGCGATCGGCACCGGTGAGGTCGCCACCCCGGCGGACGCCCAGGAGGTGTGCGGCGCGATCCGCACCCGGCTCGCCGACCTGTACGGCGGCGAGGTGGCCGGTGAGGTGCGTGTCCTCTACGGAGGGTCGGTGAAGGGGGACAACATCGCCGGTATCATGGCGCAACCCGACATCGACGGCGCCCTCGTGGGCGGGGCCAGCCTCGACCAGGGGGACTTCGTCAAGATTTGCCGCTTTGGTGAAATCTCCGGCTAGGTGAGCGATTATGGGGGTGCGACTTGACATCAGGTCGTACCCTCATAGAACAAGATTGAACCATCAAGCCCGATGATCGTGTGCACCGACCGTGCGCACGCCGGACATAGGAACAGGTCTACGGTGCAACTCGGAATCTCCATCGCTCTCATCCTGTCGAGCTGTCTGATGGTGCTGTTCGTCCTGCTTCACAAGGGCAAGGGCGGCGGTCTGTCGGACCTGTTCGGTGGCGGTTTCTCGTCGTCATTCGGCGGGTCCTCCGTGGTCGAGCGCAACCTGGACCGGCTCACCATCATCACGGGCGTCATCTGGTTCGTCTGCATCATCGCGCTGGGCCTGATGCTCAAGCCGTAGCCCGGCCGTACGGCGCGACGCGCGAGTGAGATTCACCATCCCCATCGCGGGGGGATCGAGGCAAGGAGTTCTTCGGTGGGTAGTGGCAACGCGATCCGTGGCAGCCGAGTCGGCGCAGGCCCGATGGGAGAGGCCGAGCGCGGCGAGGCCGCTCCCCGGGTACGGGTCTCGTTCTGGTGTGCCAAGATGCACGAGACGCGGCCGAGCTTCGCCAGCGACGCTCAGGTTCCCGAGCTGTGGGACTGCCCGCGTTGCGGCCTCCCGGCCGGCCAGGACAGTGCGAATCCGCCCGCTCCGCCGAAGAACGAGCCGTACAAGACGCACCTGGCATACGTGAAGGAACGCCGCAGCGACAAGGACGGCGCCCAGATCCTCGCCGAGGCCCTGGAGCGGCTGCGCTCCTCCTCGCGCCCGATCTACTAGGTCGTGTTTCACCGCGAAGGCCCTCTCCGCACATCGCGGAGAGGGCCTTCGGCGTGCCTCAGCGGTGCCTCAGCCGTGGACGGGCCGCCCGTCGATTAAGGTCATCCGCACCCGGGTCGTCCAGATGTCGCCGGGTTCGAGGGCGAAGGGGTCCCGGTCGAGCACCACGAGATCGGCGGGCCGTCCCTGCTCGATCACCCCGGCCGGTGAGCGGTTCAGCCAGGCCGAGCCCGCCGTGTAGGCGGTCATGACCGTTCTGAGGTCGATGCGCTGGCCGGGCAGGAACGGGGTCTGCGCCGTGGGGTAGGAGGCGTGCACCGATCCGCCCGGTTCCGTGCGGTTGACCGCGACGTGCATGCCCTGCATCGGGTCGGCCGACGACACCGGCCAGTCGGAGCCGGCCGCCAGCCGGGTGCCGTGCCGTACGAGATCGGCGAAGGGATACTGCCACGACGAGCGCTCCTCGCCGAGGTAGGGGATGCACAGCTCGTCCATCTGGGCGTGGTGCGTGGCCCACAGCGGCTGCAGGTTCGCGGTCACGCCGAGCGCGGCGAAGCGCGGCACGTCCCGAGGGGTGATGATCTGCAGGTGGGCGACGTGGTGGCGGTTGCCCGGGTCGGTCCCGGCCAGGGCGTCCAGGGCCTCCCGTACGGCCCGCTCGCCGATGGCGTGGAAGTGGACCTGGAACCCCCGGGCGTCGAGTTCCTTGACGTACACCTTGAGCTGTTCCGGATCCACATACGACAGGCCCGTGCCGAGTTCGGCACTTGTAGAGGACTCGGTCCCGCCGCAGCGGCAGTAGGGCTCGATGACGGCGGCGGTGAAGTTCTCCGCGATGCCGTCCTGCATGATCTTCACGGCGCCGGCCCGGAACCGCTCCAGCCCCTCGGCGGCGGCGCGCCGCTCGGCCAGGTCGGGGATCTGCTCTGCGCCGCGGGTGCGGTCCCACCACAGCGCGCCGACCACCCGCGCGACGAGCCGGCCGGACGAGGCGGCCGCGAGGTAGGCGGGCAGTTGGTCGTCCGATCCGGCGTACGATCCCACGATCGCGTCCTGCCACCCGGTGATGCCCAGGGAGAACAGGTGCGCCTGCGCGTCGAGCAGGGCGGCCACCAGGTCGTCGGGGGTCGGGCGCGGGGTGAGCAGGCCGACCAGGTCCATCGCGCCCTCGTGCAGCACACCGCTGGGCGTGCCGTCGCGGTCCCGCTCGATGCGGCCGTCCGCGGGGTCGGGGGTGTCCCGGGTGATCCCGGCCAGCTCCAGCGCCCGGCCGTTGACCCAGGCGGCGTGGTGGTCGCGCTGGATCAGGTACGCGGGACGGTCGAGGAAGTCGAGCTGGGACCGGTGGGGGAGACCGCCCGGGAAGGCCGACATGTCCCACCCGCCGCCAACGATCCACTCCTTGTGTGGATTTTTCGCGGCATAGTCGGCCACGGTGGCCAGGTAGACGTCGAGGCCGTACACCTCGGACAGGTCGCACCCGGCCCGCTCCAGCCCGGCCTGCACCGGGTGCATGTGCGCGTCGGTGAAGCCCGGGACGAGCAGGCCGCCGTCCAGGTCAACCGGCTCGGCCCGGGGCGAGAGCCGTACGAGATCGGCCTCGGCGCCCACGGCGGCGATGACGCCGTCGCGGACGAGCACGGCCTCGGCGAAACCGTCGGGCGTGAACGCGGGGCCGCCGCGGAACAGCAGCGTGTCTGAACTCACGAGGTACCTTCCACTCAGTGACCGGTGATGAGGTCGGCGATCTTGGCGAGTGCCGAGGTCCGTTCGGCCCCCCGGCCCTCGCGGGCGTCGGCCATCCGGTAGAGGCGGTACATCGAGTGCACGCCGAGCCAGCGCAGCGGTTCCGGCTCCCAGGAGCGGACCCGCCGATCCACCCACGGCAGCACGCTCAGCTCGCTCTCGCGGCGCAGCACCAGGTCCCGGAGCGTACGGCCGGCCAGGTTGGCGGTGGTCACGCCGTGCCCGGTGTAGCCGCCCGCCCAGCCGAGGCCGGTCGCCCGGTCCAGGTGGACCGTGGAGCACCAGTCGCGTGGCACGCCGAGCACACCCGACCAGGCATGCGCCACCCGGGATCCGGCCACGGCCGGGAAGAACGAGACGAGCAGGTCCCACAGCGCGTCGATCGTCCAGGCCGCGGTGTGCCCGCGGTCGTCGATCCTCGACCCGTAGAGGTACGGCTTGCCGCGGCCGCCGAAGGCGATCCGGTCGTCGGCCGTCCGCTGGGCGTACATGTAGTAGTGCGCCATGTCGCCGAGCAGTTCGCGGCCGTCCCAGCCGATCTCCGCCCACACGTCCTCGGGCAGCGGCTCGGTCACGATCATCGAGCTGTTCATCGGCAGCCAGTCTCGGTGGTGGCCGCGGATGGTCGCGGTGAAGCCCTCGGTGCAGCGCAGCACGTACGTCGCGGTCACCGTGCCGCGTGGGGTGACCGCCCGGCCGCGGGAGATCTCCGTGACCGGGGTCCGCTCGTAGATCTCCACCCCGAGGTTCCGTACGACCCGGGCCAGGCCGCGGGCGAGCTTCGCCGGCTGGATCCTCGCGCAGTGCGGGCTCCAGGTGGCCCCGGTGGCGCCGGAGACCCGGAGCCGGGAGGCCATCTCGCCCCTGGTGAGCAGGCGGACGTCCGCCTCGGTCCACCCCCACCGCCGCTGATGTTTCAGCTCCTCGCGCAGCCGGACGTCCTGCGCCGTGCTTCTCGCGACCGTGAACAGGCCGCCCTTGGCGATGTCGGCCTCGATGCCCTCTGTGCCGGTGACCCGGATGACCTCGTCGATCGTCTCGAACATGGCCCGCTGGAGCCGCCTGGCCGCGTCCGCGCTGTGCGTCTTCGCGTACCGCTCCGGCGATCCCGCGAGCGCCCCGGTCAGCCATCCGCCGTTGCGGCCGGAGGCGCCGAACCCGGCGAACTCCTTCTCCAGGACGACGATCCGCAGGTGTGGCTCGGCCTTCTTCAGGTAGTAGGCGGTCCACAGGCCCGTATATCCGGCGCCGACGATCGCCACGTCGGCCTGGAGGTCACCGTCGAGCGGCTCTCCCGGCTCGGGGACGCCGATGGACCGGTACCAGAAGGACACCTCGCCGTTGGCGAAGTCCGGCGACAGCGGAGCACTCATGCCGCCCATCCTGCTGTATTCGCGTCGTGGACATCACACCGCGACGAAAGCCGTCGATAAGTCGCGACAAACACATGGATAACAGTAGTCCGGGTGGACACGGGCCGGGACGTCACCCGTCCCCTGTTCCGCCTGGCCGGTCCGTACGGAAGGACGGCGCCTCGCGCCGCGCCCGGCGGGGGATCAGGAGCGGTCGTCGGGCGAGAAGTCGTAGATCAGGCGGATGGCGTTGTCGATGTTCTCGTACACCTTCTCGATCGTCGTGCGGGCCATGACCCAGCCGCGTAGTCCCCCGCCGAGAACGCTGCTGAGCGTGGCGATGATCGCCCGGTGATCGGCGTCGTCCCGGACGTCGGCGCCGAACGCCGACCGCACGATGTCGGTGAAGACCTTGTCGATCGATCGGTAGGTGTCGTCGACATAGGGGTCGGACGCCGTTTCCAGCACTATGAGGACGCGATAGAACTGGGGCTGGAGTTGAAAGGCGCGAATCGCACGGTGCAGCACATCACGAACACGCTCCTTCTCCGCTCCCTCAGGCGGGGCGGCCCGGTCCAGTGTGCGCTTGAGACCCTCCTGCCAGAGCAGGAAGGCGGCCGCGAACAGATGCTCCTTGGACGTGAAGTACCGGTAGAGCGTGCCCAGGGCCACACCGGAGTCCCGGGCCACGTCCGACACCTTGATCCGGTCGTATTCGCTGTTCGCGAGGCTCCGCAGCGCGACGCGGACGATGCGCTCGCGGCGTTCGCGCTGGTCGCGGCGCAGCGTCTCGGGCGCTGCCGGACCCGAGACATCGGCCATCATCGTCACTTCCATACCCCCGACTCGTTCCGGACATTGAACCTAGAATACAAGTCTAGGGTGGCGCCCTTCACTTCGACCGTATTGCGCGGGTAAGTCATGTATTCGCAATCTGGTCAGGGTGCGGGCGCTCATATCGCCGCCGATTGACCGGTGTCGCTCTCGGGGAGGAGCGGTCTTACTGGTTACGTGACTTGAATCACTTTTGTTGTGTTTTCGCCGTCTGTGGAGCGGATTCGGGTCCGGTGGCCGGTCGCGTCCGGCCACCGGAAGCCGGTCAGTGAATCGTGAGTTGGCCTCCGTCGATGTTCCATGCCTGTCCGGTCACCCAGGCGGCCTGCTCACTGCACAGGAACACGACCAGGTTCGCGACGTCCCGGGGTTCGCCGGCCCGGCGGAGCGGTACGGTCGACTCGATGATGCGACTCCACGCCGCGTCGGGCAGGTCGTCCAGCCGGGACGTCCGTACGATCCCCGGACAGACCGCGTTGACCCGTATGCCGTGCGGCCCCAGCTCCTGCGCCATGGCCGAGGTCAGCGCGTGGAGTCCCGCCTTCGAGGCGGCGTAGGCGGCCGTCTTCGCGCTCATCAGCTTGCCGCCGATCGACGAGATGTTGACGATGGCCCCGCCCTCCCGCGCGGCCACCATGTGCCGCGCGACCACCCGGCTCAGCCGGAAGGAGCCGGTGAGGTTGGTTCCGATCACCGAGTCCCAGACCCCAGGAGGAAGATCGACCACGTCCACCCGGTCGGGGCCGCGGGCCGCCGCGGCGTTGTTGACGAGGACGTCGAGCCGGCCGAACCCGTCCAGGGTCTCGCGGAGGATCCGGCCGGCGTTCTCCTCGCCGGTCGTCCCGTCCGTCGTGATGGTCAGGCAACGCCGGCCCAGCGCCGTGATCTCCTCGGCCACGGAGTCCAGCCCCCGCCATCCGGCCTCGCGTTCGTCGGCGGGAAAGCTCTCCCGGGGCCGGTCGGTGCCGGTCATGGCGATGTCGCAGCCCGCTTCGGCCAGGCCGATGGCGATCGATCTGCCGAGGGACCTCATCCGCGCCGCCCCCGTGACGAGCGCGACCCTGCCCTCGAATCCGGTCAGTCTCATGCCGCGTCAGCCGGTGATCTTCTCGTAGGGGTTGGCGCCGTTGAAGTCCTGGACCTCGCCCAGCGGGATCAGCTTGCCCGCCTTCCGGTCCAGCTTCTGCTGCACCACGCCCTCGATGAGGTAGTGGTCGTCCGGCCCGGTGACGAGCTTGATGCCCGGCAGGTAGAAGTTGGGGCCGGTGAAGTCCATGTTGTGGGCCGCACGCATGACCCCGGCGCGGTCCATGGTCTCGGCGTTCTCGATCGCCCACGTCATGAACATCGCGGCAGTCCATCCCGCGGTCGCGGTGGACGGGAGGATCTTCTCCCCGCCGGGGGTCTTCTTCAGCCAATCCAGGAACAGCTTGATCCCGGGGAGGTCGGCGTTGTCCGGGTCGTCGGCGTCGTAGGAGGTGCCGGCCATGATCAGGCCGTCTCCGGCGCCGGGCTCGAGCTTCTTCAGCAGGGACAGGCCGACCTGCGCCGCCTGGATGATCTGGGGCTTCCAGCCGCTGGCGTGCACGTGGTTCAGCGCCTGCAGGGCCTGCAGGCCGATGGCGATGTCGTAGAACGTGTCGGCTCCGGTGGCGGCGAGGCTGGTGATCTGGTTGCCGACGTCGGGGTCGGTGGACTCGAAGCTCTCGGTCTTGACGATCGAGATGTTCGACCCCTCGATCCCCTTCTTGAAGCCCTGCAGGTAGGCGCGTCCGAGGTCGTCGTCCTGGTACAGGATCGCGACCTTCGCATTGGGATTGACCGACTTCAGATACTCGCCGCTGGCCCGCGCCTCGAGCAGGTAGGAGATGCTCCCGGCGGGCCCGCCCCAGGGGTAGTCGGGGTTGCCCAGCTCGGGCGCCCCGGAGGTGGCGAACAGGGAGGGTACGCATTCCTGCGCCAGCAGCGGCCGGGCGGCCAGGTTGCCGGACGTGCCGAACAGGCCGAGCAGGGCGAAGACCTTGTCCTCGTTGATCAGTGCGGACACGTTCGCCTTGGTTTTGGTGGCCACGTACTGATCGTCCTTGGCGACCAGCTCGATCTTGCGCTGTTTGCCGTCCGGGCCCTTGACGCCGCCGTTACCGTTGACGTAGTTGAAGTACGCGTTCATACCGACGACGAACCCACCGCCCACGGCGACGAGAGGGCCCGACAGCGGCTGCGACACACCGAGCTTGATGGTCGTGTCGGTGAGGCCGACGGTGCCGTTGTCCGGACACTCTGCCAGCGCCGGGTCGCCGGAGCCGCTGGACTGCGCCCCGCTCGCCCCGGTCAAGGCGGCGCTGCCGCCGCAGGCGGTGACGCCGAGCGAGAGCAGTGCGGCGGCAGCGAACAGGCGCATACGGGATATGGATGTCATCAGATCTCCTTTATGCCGGTGTCAGGTGGTGTCGAGGGTGGGCTGAGGGGTGGTGACGCCCTTCTTGGCCGTGATGCCGGACAACCGCCGGACCAGACTCCGCAGGCCGCCCGAGAGGCCGCCGGGAAGGAAGAAGGCGAGGAGGATCAACAGGACGCCGTAGACCGCGGGCGTGAGCTGGGGATTGACCCCGAGCTTGGGCAGGACCTCGGGGACGTAGTACAGGAACAGGGCGCCCATGAGCGGGCCGACCAGCGTGCCCGATCCGCCGACCGCCATGCCGAGCAGGAGGTTGATCGACACGAGGACGGTGAAGTCGCCCGGGCTGACGAACTGGTTGGTGACGGTGAACATCCAGCCGGCGACCCCGGCGATCGCCGCGCTTCCGGCGAACACGGTCACCTTCACCGCCCTGACGTTGATGCCGACCGTGTGCGCCGCCACGTGCTGGTCGCGAATCGCGATCATCGCGCGTCCCATCGAGCTGTGCACGACGTTGCGGATCAGGAGGAAGGCCAGTGCGGCGATCCCCAGCAGGACCCAGTACTGCCAGGCGACGTCGGCGACGCCCAGCGCGGCGGGCGCCCTGAGCCGCTCGTCCACGGTCAGACCGGCGGTGCCGCCGGTCCATTCCGTGAGGCGTACCGGCACCTGGGGGAACACCAGCGCCAGGGCCATCGTCACCAGGGCCAGGTTCATGCCGCGGATACGCAGCGCGGGCACGCCGGCGACGGCGCCCACCACGCCCGCGATGAGGACCGCGATCGGCAGCGCGGACCAGTACGACCATCCGTAGTTCTGCACCGCGAGTGCCGTGGCGTAGGCGCCGAGCCCGATGAAGGCGCTGTGGCCGATCGACGGCTGCCCGTTGAACCCCGTCAGCAGGTTGAGGCTCATCACCGCGACGGCGAGGACGAACACCTGCATGAGGCCCCGGATGCCGGTCAGCCCCAGGACGAACGGGGCGCCGACGAGCAGGACCAGGCCGACGGTCCAGGGCAGTGCGCGGATGATCGATCGTTGTGTGGTCGTGTTCATACCCGCTCCACCGGAAGTCGGCCGAACAGCCCTTGCGGACGTATCAGAAGGACGAGAAGGATCACCGCGAACGCGGTCGCGAGCTGGAGTTGGGTGCCGATGAAGGGCAGGTATCCCGAGGCGAGGGACTGGATCAGGCCGACCAGAACGCCTCCCACCAGCGCACCGAACGGGCTGTCGAAACCGCCGACCACGGCCGCCGCGAAGCCGTAGAGCAGCAGGGCGGCCATCATGTTCGTGCTGACGTACACGACCGGCGCCACGAGGATCGCCGCGATGGCGCCGATGGCCGAGGCCAGCCCCCAGCCGATCATCATCATCCGGCCGACGTCGATGCCGGCCAGACGGCTCGACGAGGGGTTCATCGCTGCGGCGCGCAGGCCGAGGCCGAGCTTGGTGCCCATGAACAGCTGCCGGATCAGCAGCGCCACGACCAGCAGGACGACGACCGTGCCCATCTCCAGGTAGGTGATGGTGACGCCGCCGAGGCTCAGCCCGCCCGAGGGGAACGGCGAGTCGAGCCGTTCCGTGTCGGTCGTGAAGATGTACCCGGCCAGTGCGTTGATCGCCAGGAACATTCCGAGGGTGACGATCAGGAGGGTCAGCGGGTTGCCCCCGGAGAAGGGCCGGATCACCGCGCGTTCGAGCACGGCGCCGAGCAGGAACGCGAAGACGATGCCGGCGGGGATGGCGATCGCCAGGGCCAGCCCGAAGCCCAGCCTTTCGTCGGCGAGTTTCCAGACCACGAAGGTGCTGAACATCGCCATCTCGCCCTGGGCGAAGTTCATGAGCCCGGTCGAGCGGTAGATCAGCACCAGGGCCAGCGCCACGGCGCCGTAGAGGAACCCGTTCGACGTCCCGTCGATCAGACGTTGGATCAGTAGTTCCATGGCGGCCTCAAACTCCCAGGTAGGCGCGGCGGATGGAGTCGTCGGCGCGGATCTCCGCCGCGGTGCCGGCCGAGACGATCTGCCCGTGCCCCAGCACGTATGCGCGGTCGGCGATCGACAGCGCGATCTGGGCATTCTGCTCGACGATGAGCATCGCGGTCCCGGTCCGCTCGTTCGTCTCCGCGAGGGTTCTGAAGAGCTCGGCGGTCACCATCGGAGCCAGCCCCATCGAGGGCTCGTCCAGGAGCAGCAGCTTCGGGTCGCCCATCAGCGCCCTGGCCACCGCCAGCATCTGCTGCTCGCCGCCGCTCATGCTGCCCGCGAGCTGCGCGCGGCGCTCCCCGAGCGTGGGGAACAGCCCGAACGCGCGGTCCATGGCGGACCGCACCTGCGCCGCGGGCCGGTGGTAGGCGCCGATCCGCAGGTTCTCCTCCACGGTGAGGTCGACGAAGGTGCCGCGGCCTTCGGGCACGTGCCCGATGCCCAGCCGGGCGCGCTGGTCGGTGCGCGATCCGTCCACCCGCCTGCCGTCGAACTCGATCGTCCCCTCGCCGGAGATCTCTCCGCTGAGCGCGCGCAGCGTGGTGGTCTTGCCCGCGCCGTTCGCGCCCAGGATGACCACGACCTCCCCGGGATCCACGTGGAAGTCCAGGTCGCGCAGCACGATCAGCGATCCGTACCCTGCCGTGAGTCCCCGCACGGCCAGCAGGGCGCTCATGCGGCGGTCCCGAGATAGGCGGCCACGACGGCCGGGTCGTTCGACACCTCGGCGGGCAGTCCCTCGGCGATGACCTTCCCGAGGTTGAGCACGATGACCTTGTCCGAGATGGACATGACCAGTCCCATGTGGTGCTCCACCAGGACGACGGTGAGCCCGTGGGCGTCGCGCAGGCTCTGGATCGTTCCGCCGAGCTCGTCGACCTCGCCGTGGGTCAGGCCGGCGGCGGGCTCGTCCAGCAGCAGCATGCGCGGCTCGCTCATCACCGCGCGGGCGATCTCGATGCGCTTCAGCGTGCCGAAGGGAAGACCGCTGGCCGGCATGTCGGCGAGGTGGGCGAGCCTGAGCTCCGACAGCAGGTCGAGGGCCCTGGCCCGGGCCGCCCGCTCGCGGCGCCGCTCGCCGGGCCAGCGCACCGCGCACGACAGGACGTTGGAGCGGTGCGAGGTGTGCCCTCCGACCAGCACGTTCTCGAGGACGGTCATGCGGGGGAACAGGGCGAGGTTCTGGAAGGTGCGCCCGATCCCCCGGGAGGCGAGCGCGTGGGACGGCAGCGTCAGGATGTTCTCGCCGGCGAACTCCACGACGCCGTCGTTCGGCCGGTACAGCCCGCTGACGCAGTTGAACACGCTGCTCTTCCCGGCGCCGTTGGGGCCGACGAGCGCGACGAGGGAGCCTTCCGCCACACCGAAGGACACGCCGTCCAGTGCGCGGACGCCGCCGAACCGCAGGGTCAGGTCTCGTACGTCGAGGAGGTTCATGAGAGACCTCCGGGAACGTGGGGGATGGGTGGGCTACCGGCGATCAAGAGACCGCCCCCTTCCTCTATGACACTTCATGTCGATCAAGCGTCGGAGTGACTGGCCGGCGACGGCCGCGTCGGCGTGGCCGGTTCCGTTCGCGTCGCCTGCGGGAGGTTGCGACCGATACTGAAACAGAATTCTTGTTCCGTCAAGAGTTTCCGATTCGGGGTGGTCATGCCGCCCGGGTCTGGGTCGCGCCTCGACCCTGCTCGCTGACCCAGAGAACGGTCGTGAACAGGTGATTCGTAGAGGAAAGGGGGATGCTCCGCGGCTGCGTGGCGGGCATGCGTCAGGGGTGGAGGAGTGATCGAATAGGGAATGAAAATCCTATTTCAGTTAGCCCATGCCGAAGGGGTCCCGTGGTGGGTGCGTCTCACACGGGACCCCGGTCGGAGAGGCTCAGGAGGCCGTCGCGTTGCGGAGCAGCGCCTCGTTGGGGTTCTCGGGCAGCTCGGTGAGCGGGAGCGCCACCTCCGACACCCGGGGGCCGAGCCGGGACGCCGGCTCGGCGAGCGCGTCGAGGTCGAAGTCGTAGATCTGGGCGGCGTTCTCGGCGAGGACCTTGCGCAGATCCTCCTCCGGCCAGTCGTGGAACAGCTGGCGTAGCGAGAGCGTGGTGTAGGGGTACGTCCCCTCGTCGTGGGGATAGTCGCTGCCCCAGATGAACTTGTCGACGCCGAGCGACTCCCGGGCGGCGACGACGTCGGCGCGTGCGGGGAAGCTCACCCCCAGCCAGACGTTCTGCCGGAAGTACTCGGTGGCCGATCTCGGCAGCACGTGCTCGGGCTTGAAACGCAGTTCGCCGACCGCGCCGGTGTCCCGGATCGACGCGAGCGTCGAGTCGAGCTGCTCCAGCAGCGGCGGCAGCCAGGCGCAGCCCTGCTCGGTGAGGACGACCCTGAGCCGCGGGAAGCGCTCGAAGACACCCGAGAGCAGCATGAACAGCAGGGGACGCCGGGAGTACTGCGCGATCTCGGCGAGCATGATGAGCGCCGACGACGGCAGCGGCGCGTACGCGGGGGTTCCGGTGCCGCCGTGCACGTTGATCGGAACCTCGAGCTCCTCGCAGACCGCCCAGAGCCGGTCGTAGTCCGGGTGGTTCAGCGGCTTGATCCAGTCGACGTCGGGCGGAACGGTGGGCAGGAGCACGCCGCCGCGCAGACCGTGCTCCTTGATCCAGCGGACGTCCTCGATCGCGTCGTCGATGTCGTTCAGGAAGATCTGGCCGATGCCGGCCCGCCGCTCCGGATATCGGGCGCAGAACGCCTCCATCCAGCGGTTGTGCGCCCGGACGCCGGCCAGGCGGAGTTCGTACTCCTCCGGCTTCGGCGGCCGGGCGAACAGGACGAAGCTGGGGAAGAACGGCGGCACGGTGTTGGGGAAGACGACCTCGCCGACGACGCCGTCCGCGTCCTGCTGGGAGTTGCGCATGTCGTCGTCCCAGTTGCGGTACCGCCGGGTGTCGCCGAGATCGCTGAAGGGGTTCCTGTACCGGCCACGCCAGGCGTCGAACGCCTCGTGGTACTTGGACTCCAGAAACTCCCGGTACATCGCGTGGCTTCCTCCGGCGTGGGTGTCCGCCGAGATCACGGTGTAGCGGGACTCCTGATCTGACACGATGCCTCCTGCATCCGATGGGAGGGACGTAGGACCGTCCGCCAGAGACGGATCAGTCCGCCGGCCCGGTGGGTCGGGTGCCCGGGCGCCAGAACACGACGAGCTGCGCCGCCGCCCCCAGGACGCCGAGGCCGGCCGCGAGGGCCAGCCGCTGCCAGCCGCCGACGGTCAGGCCGAACAGCTCGTCGAGCGACCAGCGGCCCGGTCCCGTCCCGGCCAGCGCCGCGGCGGCGACCGCGAGCACGAGCACGTATTCGTAGCCCTCGCCGGGGCGGAAGATGAAAAATCCGTTCTTCAGGTGATTGGCGATCAACGCCACTCCCATGACCCCGACGGCCGCGGCCGCCCCGAGCGGGGTGAGCAGTCCGAGACCGATGAGGAGCCCAGCCCCGAACTCGGCGATGCTGGCCGTCCACGCGTGCAGCACGCCCGGTCGCATGCCGAGCGACTCGAACCAGCGGGCCGTCCCGGCGATGCGCCCGCCTCCGAACACGTGGTTCCAGGCGTGCATGACGAAGACGGCCGCCAGCGTGAGCCGGAGCCCGAGCAGCGCCAGGTCGGCGGCGCCGTCGCCGGAGCCCGTCATCGGACCTGTTCCCTCGGCAGGCGCAGCACCTGTTCGGCGATCACGTTCAACTGGATCTCGGTGGTGCCGCCGCCGATCAGCAGTGGTGGTACGGACAGCAGTGCCTGCGCCGCGTCGTCCTCCCCGGTGTGGACGCTCGCCCGGGCGCCCGCCCACCCCAGTTCCGTACGGCGGATCTCCACGGCGTTCCAGGAGGAGGCGACCTTGAGCACGCTCGACTCGGCACCCGGCTGCAGGCCCGACAGCTGCTTGAGGAAGACCCGCTGTCCCAGCGCCTCGAAGGCGTTGATCTTGGCGGTCAGCACGCCGATGTCGCGTACCACCCCCGGCCCGTCCACGCCCAGCGCCTCGGCGGTCCTGGCCGGCAGCTCCCGCGCCCCGGACATGCCGCTTCCCATGCTCACCCGCTCGTTGCCCAGCGTCGTGCGGGCCAGCCGCCAGCCGTCGCCGGGCCGCCCCACGAGACAGTCGTCCGGGACGAAGACGTCGTTGAAGAACACCTCGTTGAACAGGTAGCCGCCGTTGACCTCGCGCAGCGGCCGCACCTCCAGGCCGGGGGAGCGCATGTCCACGAGGAAGTAGCTCAGCCCCCGGTGCTTGGGCGCGTCGGGATCGGTCCTGGCCAGGCAGATCCCCCAGTCGGCCTCGTGGGCGCTGGACGTCCACACCTTCTGGCCGTTGAGCGACCAGCCGCCGTCGCGTTTCTCCGCCCGGGAGCGCAGCGAGGCGAGGTCCGAGCCGGCGCCGGGCTCGCTGAACAGCTGGCACCACACGATCTCGCCGTGCAGGGTGGGCATGACGAACCGCTCCCGCTGCGCCTCGGTCCCGTGCGCGATGATCGTGGGCAGGGCCCACTCTCCGATGACCGTGGACGGCTGGACGAGGCCCGCCCGCGCGTACTCCTGGGAGATCACGACCTGGGTGGTCGCGTCGGCCGCCATGCCGTACGGCTCCGGGTAGTGCGGGGAGACAAGCCGGGCCTCCGCCAGCATCCGGCGCCGCTCGCCCTCCGGCGCGGCCGCGACGGCGCGTAGCGTCTCGGCCATCCGGGCGCGCACCCCGGGTTCCTCGTGGGACAGGTCGATGGTCCTGGTGCGCTCGGTTACGCGGGCGAGCCGTCCAGCGTTCTCCTCCCACTCGTGCGCCGGGCCGAGCAGGGTGGACAGGCAGATCCCGCGGCGCCAGTAGAGGTGGGCGTCGTGCTCCCAGGTGTAGCCGATGCCGCCGAACAGGGTGACGGTCTCCAGGCCGAGTTCGGCGATCCCGCCGAGGCAGGTGACCGCGGCGGAGGCCGCCGCGAGCGCGAACTGATCCCTGTCCTGGTCCACCGCCGAGGCCGCGTCCCAGGCCGCGGCGGCCATGAGCTGCCCCTGGATGAACATCCTCGCGCACTTGTGCTTGATGGCCTGGAAGGATCCGACCGGGCGGCCGAACTGCTCGCGCACCTTGACGTACTCCAGCCCGGCCTCCTGACACCAGCGGGCGATGCCGGCGGCCTCGGCGGAGAACAGCACCGCGGCGAGCGACCGCAGCTCGGTGCTGTCGACCGCGAGCACGCGGTCGAACGGCACGAGCAGGCCCTCGGCGGTGAAGCAGCCGATGTCGCGGGTGAGATCGACCCCGGACCTGCGGGAGACCTTGACCGCGTCCCGGTCGTCGGGCTCCAGCAGGAACCAGACCGTGCCCTCCGGGGCGCGCGCGCCCAGCACCACGTGCTCTCCGCTGAGGGCGCCGAGCACCGGCGCCGTGGTGCCGGTCACCTCCCAGCCGTCGCGCCTGCGCACCGCGACGAGGCCCTCCGCCGTGGTGGCGCATGCGCCGGGGGAGCCCTCGGCGAAGCGCGGCAGCACCCTCGCGCACAGCTCGGCGCCGCCGTGCCGGGAGACGACCAGGCTGGTCAGCAGGGTGGGCAGCAGCGGACCCGGCATCAACCCCCGGCCGGTCTCCTCCAGGACGATGGCGAGCTCGACCACGCCCGCTTCGTCACCGCCGTACCTGGCGGGCAGGTGCATGGCGAGGAGTCCCTGCTCCACCAGGCGGTTCCAGATGGCCGGCCACATTCCGGCGGAGAGGTCCTCGAACTCGGCCCGGGTCGACTCCGAGCTCACGTGCCGGGCGGTGAACCTCGCAACGGACTCGGCCAGCGCGTGCTGCTCCTCCGTCAACGCGATTGACATGTGCGTCCCGCCCTACTTGTCCAGTTTGAGGACACGCCGGCTGTTCTCGTACAGGAACTTGGGCCACACCTCGTCCTTGAAGGGCACGTGGGGCATGTCGGTGAAGATCCGCTCGAGGGAGAGGCCCATCGGGAAGTAGCCCGCGTAGATGATCTTGTCGGCGCCGCGGGTGTTGGCGTACTTGACGATCGCCTCGGGGTAGTGCTTGGGCGCGAACGCCGAGGTGGAGTAGTAGAGGTTGGGCCACTTGAGCATCAGCTTCATGGCGAGCCGCTCCCAGGGCTCGCAGCCGTGCCGGGTGACGAAGACGAGGTCGGGGAAGTCGTACATGACGGTGTCGATCCGGGCGACCTCCTGCGGGGCGAACTTCAGCCTGGGGCCGGGGATGCCGGCGCAGACGAAGATCGGGATGTCGAGCTCGACGCAGGTGGCGTAGATGGGGTACATCTTCGGGTCGTCGATCGCCACCTGGGGGAAGGTCCCCGCGGGGAAGGCGCCCACGGCGCGGATGCCGTACATCTCGTAGTCGCGCCGCAGCGCCTGCACGCTGCCCATGACGTCGTTCGGGTCGTCGACGTTGCCCGAGGGGATGAACCGGTCCGGATGCCGTTTGAGCGCCGTACGGGAGACCTCGTCGCCGACGCCGATCAGGCCCTGGGCGACGCCGAAGCGGTCCATCTCCCGCAGGGTCACGCCGATCGGGTCGTCGGCGGGAAGGTCCTTCGGGACCTGCTTGAACATGTACTCCACCGGGAACTGCATCTCCTCCCGCGAGCCCCGGTCCTTCGTCTGCCTGCGGATGAAGTCGTACTGCGAGAAGTCCTTCTGCGGGAATCCGATCATCGTGTCGATGATGGGCAGTCCGGACGGCATGGCCATGAACGGCTCCTTTCAGGTCCTGGGCGCTACAATGAAACAAGATTTCAGTTTCGTCAAGGGTTCGATGGTCGGCCATTCCCGGCTGTAGAAGAGGGCGTAGCGGCAGCGAAGGGTTGCCTAAACTGAAATCTCGTTCTAGTTTGATGACGGGGCGCATGAGGCACCTCCGACAGAAGGGAACGCGCATGGCGGGCAGCATCTTCTTCGACCACCTGGCCGTGGGAGTCGAAACCTGGCAGGACGCCTACCCCCGTTTCGCCGTGGAACTGGGCGGCGCGTGGTCGCACGGGGGCGACGCGGGAGGGTACGCGCCCTACCAGCTGATCTACGGCCATGGCATGCGCCTGGAGTTCATCGCGCCCACCGGTGGGCCCGGCGGTTTCATGCGTCGGTTCCTGGACCGCAACGGCCCGGGTCCGCATCACCTCACCTTCAAGGTTCCGTCGCTGGACGACGCCCTCGACCGTCTGGAGGCGGAGGGGATCAGCACGCTCGGCGGGAGGAACGAGGCCTACTGGCGGGAGGCGTTCCTCCACCCCAAGCAGGCCGGCATGGGGACGCTCATCCAGCTCGCCGAGTCGAGGGAGTGGGAGCTCGGCGGCGGCTTCAGCTCGCCCCCGCCGCCCGACTTCCCCGAGCCGGCCACCGAGCCTCTCGACATCGCGTGGATCGGGCTGACCGTCGCCTCGCTCGACACGGCGACGATGCTGTTCGTGGACCACCTGGCGGGTTCCATCGCCGCGAAGGGCCCCGGGTGGCGCCTGCTCAGCTGGGGCGTGGGCCACAACCTGCTGGTACGCCAGGAGGACGCCGCGCCCGGAGGACGGCCGCTGTGGGCGGCCCCGGGACTCGGAGTGGGACACGTGGTCTTCGGTCCGCCCGAGCTGGTCCCCGACGACCTGTCGGACGGCGGCGTTCCGGCGGTGCCGATGCCGCACCATCCTCCGACGAGCCTGACGGTCCTGCGGGTGGGGCCGGACTCAGGCGGTGGGCGAGCGGGGGAGTGAGGGGGAGCCCGCGCGGGCGGAGGCGGCCCCGCGTTCGCGGCGGCCGCCTCGGGGCCCGTGTCGGAGGAGAGCGGCGATCGGCCGGGCTCCGGGGCGGCGGGCTCAGGTGCGGGTGCGCGCCTGCTCCTCCCGCTCCAGTTGCTGCTTCAGCAGCTTTCCTGTCTCGGTGTAGGGCAGGGACTCCCGGAACTCGACCGCCACCGGGACCTTGAACGACGCGAGCGCCGCCGCGCACCACTCACGCACCTGCTCCTCGGTGAGCCCGGAGCCCGCCCGCCGGACGACGAAGGCCTTGGGCTCCTGCCCGTACTCGAGGCTGTCGACGCCGATGACCGCGGCCTCATTGATCTCGGGATGCTCGACCAGGCGGTTCTCGATCTCGATGGGTAGATGTTCTCGCCACCGCGGATGATCATGTCTCGGCGGCGGCTCGCGAGGTACAGCAGGCCGTCGGAGACCCGTCCGTAGTCGCCGGTCCGATACCAGCGGTCCTCGCCGAGGGCGTCCCGGGTGGCGTCGGGGTCGTCCCAGTAGCCGAGGAAGACCGACGGCGAACGCAGGTAGATCTCGCCGACCTCGCCCTCGGGCAGGACGGTCCCATCGGCGTCGCGGATCTGCACCTCGACCGTCGGCTGCGCCGGTCCGACGGACTCCGGCACCGAGACGAAGAGGTCGCCTCCCGTCAGGGTGCCGAGGCCGACCGTCTCGCTCATGCCGTAGCCGTTGCCCAGCCGGAGGGCCGGCAGTCGCCGGTGCAGTTCGCGCACGAGTTCGGGCGGGAAGACCGTTCCGCCGGAGCCGGCGCTGGTCACGGAGCCGAGGTCGTAGGAGTCGATGTCGGGATGGCGGAGCAGCCGCCAGAACTGGGTGGGCACGCCCGACCAGGTCGTGACCCCGTGCTCGGCCGTGAGCCGCAGCCAGACCTCCGGATCCCACGCGCCGGGCGGCGGGAAGACCAGCTTGGATGGGGTGGACCCGCCCGTGATGAGAACGGCGACCATGCCCGAGATGTGGAACATCGGGCTGGACACGATGACGCAGTTCTGCCGCGGCGGCCCGGCCGGCGCCCCGCTGAGCGCGCCCGCCATCGCCGTACCGAGCAGGTTCACCATCGCGAAGTTGATGATGTTCCGGTGCGAGAGCGTCGCGCCCTTGGGCCGTCCGGTCGTCCCGCTGGTGAACAGGATGACCACAGGGGAGTCCTCGGTGATCTCCGGGGGCGCCGGCGCCTTGCCGCGGAACTCCCGCGCCTCGGCATGAAGATCGTCGAGTGGCTTCACCGGCACGCCGTCCGGAACCGAGCCGGGCCGGAGCCGGGCGAGCCTCCGCTCGTCGCCCGCGACGAGCACGGGCCGGGACAGCTCGATGCCGTGCTCGAGCTCGGGAGCGGTCCACCAGCCGTTGAGGCTGCTGATGACGCCCCCGAGCGAGACCACGGCCCACATGAGGATCGCGTACTCGGCGTGGTTGGCGGCGACGACGGCGACGCGGTCCCCGGTCCTGACGCCGTATCGCTCGCTGAGCAGCACGGCCGTGCTGTCGATGTCCTCGAGGGCCTGGCGGTAGGTCCACTGCCGCCGCGGAGAGATCAGGAACGGCAGGTCCAGGGCGGCGGCGGACTGTCTGTCGAGCATCTGACGCAGCGTGCGCGGCCGCTGCGCGAACACCACGTGGTCGTGACCGAGCACCGGCTCGGTCACCAGCTCGAAGGGCGCGCCCGGACCGAGGAGCGCTTCACGTACGTCCGGTGGTAGAGCGGCGGAACCTTGCCAGTCCAAATGTGATGGCCGTGACCGGGCCTCATCACCCATGGCGATCCACTTTCTCTGATGGCCGACTGTATCGGGGGACCGTTCACCGGGGCCATGGAAGAGTCGTCCCCGGTTGAATTGCTGTCTCAGGGAGAGGCGGACTCGATACCGAACGGCGAATAGCCCCGGCAGGGTGACGCTCTCGCGTGGAAAGTGGTCCGAGGCGGCGGAGGGCCGCCTGCGGAGATCAGGAGTGTGCGCCCCGCTCACCCGTCCAGACGTCGACCAGGTGCGCCCACCGGTCTGAGATCGTCCGCTTGAGCCGGGCTCTGTCCTCCTCGGAGAGCGAGCCCGCCGTGTTCGGGTCGCCGCTCACGGCCGGCAGCAGGGCCAGCAGCTCCTCCTCCTCGAGACCGAGTGCGGCCAGGGCGGGTGCGTGGCGTTCCGAGTCGAGGATCTCGGGCAGGTCTGAGCGTGCGATGAGGACGGCCAGATCCTCCTCGCCCTCCTCCAGGAGGAAGCCGCACAGACTCGATCTGGTCAGTTCCATCGAGGTCTCCGGGTTCGTGGCATGGGGGACGGGCACCGGGGCTCGCGGGACGGGGGAGGACATGGGCGCCGCCCCGTCCCGCCCGAGCTCAGACCGGACGCCGGGAGGCGAGGAACAGGCCGTTGTCGCGCATGACCATGCGGCACTGCTCCTTGGTGTAGTCGAAGTTCTGCAGGTCCTTGATGTACGAAGCGGGATCGGCGAGGCCCTCGACGTGCGGGTAGTCCGAGCCCATGAGGATGTGCTCGGGGCCCAGCAGACGCAGCAGGCTGGCCAGCTCGTCCTCGTAGAAGGGCGAGACCCAGATGTGCCGCTTGAAGGTCTCCCTGGGGTCTTCCGGGAAGAGATGCGGGACCTGGCCGTAGGTCTTGGTGAGCTTCTCGAAGAGGTGGAACACCCATGCGGAGCCGACCTCGATGGAGGCCATCCGCAGGTTCGGGAAGCGGTGGAAGAGCCCCAGCGCGAGATGGCTGGCGATCGTGTCCTGCAGGGCGTCGGCCGACACCAGGCCGCGGAAGGCGTTGGCCCGGAACGCCTCGGTGAAGCCGTTCTCACCCCAGGCCTCGAGATACTTCGTGTAGGCCGTCTCACCCCCGTGGTAGAGCACGGTGATGCCCGAGTCGTTGGCCAGCTTCCAGAACGAGTCGAACATGGGGTCGGCGGGAGCGCGTGACCCGAGCTCGGTCATCACCGGCCCGCCCACCATCACGACGAACCGCGCGTCCCGTTCGAGCGCCCACTCCAGCTCTCGGGCGGCGTCGGCGGGGTCGGAGAGCGTGATGTAGGGCGCGGAGAAGATCCGCTCCTGGTACGCCATGCCCCAGTCCTCGTCGAGCCACCGGTTGAAAGCGCGGAAGGCGGCGCGCTGGGCGGGCAGGTCGTCGACCAGCGCCTGCTCCATGCCGACGCCGAGGGTGGGCAGCATGATGCAGCCCTCCATGCCCTGCTCGTCCATCAGCGCGATGCGGGCGTCGCGGTCGCGGTACTCCGGCCGGATGGGTTCGAGCTCGCCGAACAGTTTGCTCGGGTCGGCGCTCTTGGGGTTTCGCCCGCGGAAGTACTCGTCCATGACCCCCGGCGCCGCGACCGGATCGAAGATCGGGTTCGGGATGAACTTGTTGATCTTCCCCCCGACCAGGAGGCGGGTCTTGCCGTCGATCTGCGCCCACTGCATGGTGCGCTTGCGGTACTCCGGCTCGATGTGACGCGTGAACGCGTCCAGGGCCTCGTAGTAGTGGTTGTCGCAGTCGAAGAAGCGGAACGGGAGCTCGGTCGTCATGGATGTTGCCCTTCGGAAAGGATCGGCGGCGGGCTCTTCTGCGGCGACCGTCTGGAACGGGTGCCGAAGGCCAATCTCAAGCTAGAACAGAATTCTTGTTCCGACAAGCATCCGTGAGACGGTCGGCTTGGTATCCGGTCGGCCGCCACCCATCGGAGGTCTCCGCGGCATCCCGCAGGTCTCCGGTACATGTCCCGGTGGGGCGGCCTCTTCCGGCCCATCCGGGGGCGCCGGCCGAGGGGAGTGGACATTGATAGAACAGAATTCTTATTTTAGTGTTGAGGAAGGAACCTGGAAGGGGCTGCCGGATGGCGCTGAGACTGGACGCGGTGGGCGAGGAGTGGGAGGCGCCCGGACGGCGGTGGACCTCGGCCGACGCCATCCTGTACGCGCTGGGAGTGGGGGCGGGCGCCGGCGATCCGCTGGCGGAGCTGCCGTACACGACGGAGAACTCCCACGGGGTCGGCCAACGGGTGCTGCCCACCTTCGCCGTCATGCTGGGCGGCGCGGGGTCGATGTCGGCGCTGGGGGACTTCGACCTCTCGCAGGTCCTGCACGCCGAGCAGTCGGTGACACTGCACGGCCCGCTGCCGGTGGAGGGCGCCAGCGTGACCAGGTCACGCGTGGCCGCCTTCTACGACAAGGGCCGGAACGCGATCGCGGTCACGGAGGGTGTGATCACGGACGCGGCCACCGGCGCGATCCTGGCCGAGGTCGCCGCCGGCCTCTTCATCCGCGGCGAGGGAGGGTTCGGCGGCGAGCGCGGTTCCGCCGCCCGGTGGGAGCGGCCCGCGCGGGAACCCGATCACGTGGTGACCTACCCGACCCGCCCCGAGCAGGCGCTGCTCTACCGGCTGAGCGGAGATCGCAATCCTCTGCACTCCGGCCCCCGGCTGGCGGAGCGTGCGGGCTTCGACCGGCCGATCCTGCACGGGCTGTGCACGTACGGTTTCACCGGGCGGGCGCTGCTGCACACCGTGTGCGGCTCGGATCCCGCCCGGTTCGGCGGCATGTCCGCCCGTTTCGCCGCTCCGGTGTTCCCCGGGCAGGAGCTGACCGTGGCGATCTGGGAGGATGACGGCGTCTTCCTGTTCCAGACCACGGCGGCGGGCAAGATCGTGCTTGATCGCGGAACGTTTATAAAACGGTCATAACGGCCAGGAAGCTGGAGTCGGCCCCGTGCCGGGCCGGGAAGTGGACGCCATGCGGACCTCGCGTACCGGCGCATGGCATCGGGCGGAACGGCCGCGCATGACCGGAGGTCCTGACGGGTCGTCCTGGACAGAAGGAGCACGGTGGCGACGCCCTTGACGCCTGTCAGATCCGGTGTGGTCACCGGTGCGCTGGCCTTCAGCGGCATGGTGGTTTCGGTGATGTTCACCTTGGTGGTGCCCATCATCCCCGAGCTGCCGCGGCTGCTGTCGGCCACGGCCGAGGACGCGTCCTGGGTGATCACCGCCACCCTGCTGTCCTCCGCGGTGTTCACCCCCGTGAGCGGGCGGCTCGGCGACATGTACGGCAAACGCCGGATGATGGTGATCAGCCTCGCGTTGATGGTCGTCGGATCGTCGATCTGCGTGTTCTCCGGCTCACTGGCCGTCGTGGTGCTCGGACGGGCGCTCCAGGGCTGCGCCGTCGGCGTGATCCCCTTGGGCATCAGCATCATGCGCGACCTGCTGCCGCCCGCGCGGCTCGGCTCGGCCATGGCGCTGATGAGCGCCACCCTGGGCGCGGGCGGCGCGCTGGGGCTGCCGCTGGGGGCCCTGGTCGCGCAGGTGGCGGACTGGCACATGCTGTTCCTCGTGTCCGCCGCGATGGGCGCGGCCGGCCTGGTGCTCGTCCTCACGGTCGTGCCCGTCTCGCCCCTGCGCGCGGGAGGGCGGTTCGACTTCCTCGGCCTGGCCGGGCTCTCGTCCGGTCTGGTGTGCCTGCTGCTGCCCATCAGCAAGGGCGGCGGCTGGGGCTGGAACAGCCCCCTGACCCTGGGCCTGTTCGCGGCGTCGGCGGTGATCTTCGTCCTCTGGGGGCTGGTGGAGACGCGGCTGGACAACCCGCTGGTCGATCTGCGCGCGACCGTCAGGCGCGAGGTGCTGATCACGAATATCGCGTCCATCGCCTTCGGGTTCGCCATGTTCGTGACGAGCCTGGTCTTCCCCCAGGTGCTCCAGGCTCCGGCGGCCACCGGCTACGGCCTGGGCCTGTCCCTGCTCGACGCCGGTCTGTACATGGGCGTGGGAGGCGTGATGATGATCGTGCTGTCCCCCGTCTCCGCCCGCATCACCGATGCCTACGGGCCCAGGGTGACGCTGATGATCGGCGCACTGTGCACCGTCGCGGGGTACGGCACCGCCCTGGTGCTGATGGACGACGTCTGGCACATCGTGCTGGCCGCGACCGTCGTCTCCTCGGGGGCCGGGCTCGGCTACGCCGCCATGCCCGCCTCGATCATGGCGGCGGTGCCGCTGTCGGAGACGGCCGCGGCCAACGGTTTCAACGCGCTCATGCGCTCCATCGGCACGGCCGCGGCCAGCGCGGTGATCAGCGCGATCCTGGCCGCCCACATCCTGCCGGGAGGCGCCTTCCCCCTGCCGTCCCGCCAGGGGCTCCAGATCGCGCTGGTCATAGCGGCGGCGGCCGCAGCCGCAGGCCTCGTCATCGCCGCGTTCCTGCCCCGGCGCGGCCGGGTTCCGGCGGATGCCGGGCCGGAGGAGCCGCGCGGGGCGTCGATCACGATCGTGATGGGCCGGGACTGAGGCGCCGCAGCCGTCCACCGGGAAACGAACACGGCCGGCCGTTCCACCGGCCGCCGCCGTCGCTCCCGGCGGCCTGAACGTTTCACCCTCTCCCGGAGTCCCGCTCGCGGCCTTCAGCAGCCCTGACGCGGGTGAGAGCAGGCGCGCGCGAACGCCGCCCGCGGCGAATCGTTGACCCGGTGATCTGCGGGACCGTAGCGTGATGCACGGTGTTCCTGTTCGTGGATGTCGTTCACATTCACGAAATGGCTGGTGGGACCAGGAGGCACCCCACGGTCAGGTGGTCCTGCACGACTACAAGGAGCTCGGCTTTGAGAACCAGAACAAGAACGGGCGTCAGCGCGATCGGCCTCCTCGCCGGGGTCACCGCCATGGCCGGCGTCGTGGCCGCCCCCGGTACGGCGCAGGCCGCGATCGGCTGCCGGGTCGCGTATTCGGTGACCGCGCAGTGGCCCGGCGGCTTCACCGCGAACGTCGACCTCACCAACCTCGGCGACCCCCTCACCTCCTGGACGGTCACCTGGTCGTTCGCCGCCGGCCAGAGCGTGAGCCAAGGCTGGAACGCCGACTACACCCAGAGCGGCAGTGCCGTACGGGCGTCCAACGTGAGCTGGAACGGCAACCTGGCCACCAACGCCACGACCTCGTTCGGCTTCAACGGCACCTGGAACGACAGCAGCAATCCGATACCGGCCGGTTTCGCGGTCAACGGCGTCTCCTGCACCGGCGGCGTCACCCCGACCCCCACACCCACCCCGACTCCTACCCCCACGCCCACGCCCACCCCGACTCCCACTCCCACTCCCACGCCGACACCTACGCCGACGCCGTCGAGCGGCACGCTGTACGTGTCGCCGAACGGCAGCGCGAACGCGACCGGAACCCAGTCGGACCCGACCACGCTCGCCTCCGCGATCACCCGTGTCGCTCCCGGCGGGACGATCTACATGCGTGGCGGGACGTACAACTTCTCGCAGACGGTCACCATCGCGCCGGGCAACAACGGCACCTCGAGCGCACGCAAGAAACTGTTCGCCTATCCCGGTGAGACGCCGATCCTGAACTTCTCGGCCCAGAGCGAGAATTCGGCGAACCGCGGGCTCGCCGTGAACGGGTCGTTCTGGCACGTCAACGGCCTCGTCGTGCAGCGTGCCGGGGACAACGGCATCTTCGTCGGCGGCAGCGGCAACATCATCGAGCGCACGGTGACGCGGTTCAACCGTGACACCGGGCTGCAGATCTCGCGGATCGCCTCCGACACCCCCCGCGATCAGTGGCCGTCGAACAACCTCATCCTCAGTGCGGAGTCGCACGACAACGCCGACTCCGACGGAGAGGACGCCGACGGTTTCGCCGCGAAGCTCACCGTCGGCCCCGGCAACGTCTTCCGCTACGCCGTCTCCCACAACAACATCGACGACGGCTGGGACCTCTACACGAAGTCGGAGACGGGAGCCATCGGCCCGGTCACCATCGAGGACTCCCTGTCCTACAACAACGGCACGCTCAGCGACGGCAGCCAGGCCGGCGCCGGCGACCGCAACGGCTACAAGCTCGGCGGCGAGGACATCCCGGTCGATCACGTCATCCGGCGCAGCATCGCGTACCGCAACGGCAAGCACGGGTTCACCTACAACCGCAACCCCGGCACGATGACGATCTCGGACAACATCAGCATCGACAACACCCAGCGCAACTTCTCGTTCGACGCCGGCACCTCGGTGTTCCGCGGCAACGTGTCCTGCCGCAGCGGCAGCAGCGGCACCAAGGACAAGACCATCGGTAACGTCGACGGGTCGAACCAGTTCTGGCTCGGCTCGAACGGATCCCGCTGCTCCGCCTACACCGGCGCTCTCAACTGGTCCTTCGCGGCGGACGGCCGCCTCGTCGTGACCTTCGGCGGCAGGACCGTGACGCCGTAACCCGGACGGGGCCGCCCTGGCCGCCGTCCCGTTCGACGGGTCCGGGCCGGTACATCTCCCTGCCGGCCCGGACCGTACGACGCGTAGCCCCCCGGCCGTCCCAGACGGCCCGCCGCGCTCCCTCGTCCGAGCCGACCGGCGACGGGGTCAGGGGGAGGCGATGCGGCTGAGGGACGGAGGGATCTTCGCGGCGGCGGCGCGGTCGAGCAGGAACAGCGTGCGCTGCCACCCGCGCGCCCCGGCGGCCGGCACCTGGAACGGCCCGGCCTCCGACAGCGCCAGATGTACGGCCTGGGCCTTCTCCGCGCCCGCCGCGACGATCCACACCTCCCGGGCGGCCTTGATCGCCGGGAACGTCAGCGACAGCCGGGTCGGCGGCGGCTTGGGGGAGCCGTGCACCGCCACGACCGACCGCTCCTCCTCGTAGAGGGCCGGCTGGCCGGGGAACAGCGAGGCGACGTGGGCGTCCGGTCCCATGCCGAGCAGCAGCACGTCGAAGGACGGCACCGCGCCGTGGTCTCCCGGTCTGGTCGCCTCGGCGAGCTCGGCCGCGTACGCCTCCGCCGCCTCCTCGGCGGACATCCCGGAGTCGGGGCCCGGCATGACGTGGACCCGGTCCGGATCCACGTCGACGTGGTCGAGCAGGGCGGCGCGCGCCCCGGTCTCGTTCCGTTCCGGGTCGCCGTCGGGCAGGAAGCGCTCGTCGCCCCACCAGATGTCGAGTGCCCGCCAGTCGATCGCGTCGCGGGCAGCGGTCCCGGCCACCGCGGCGAGCGTCGCGATGCCGACGCTGCCGCCCGTCAGCACCAGGTGGGCCGACCCCTGCGCGGCCTGGGTGTCGACCAGCCGGGTGATCAGACGGGCGGCCACGGCCTGGGCCAGCACCTCGGCGTCGCGGTGGACGATGACAGTGGGTACGCTCACGGTCTTTCCGGACTTTCTGCTATCGGGCCGACTTCGTCAGCTGCGCCAGGCGCTGGATGGCCGAGGCGTAGACCTCGTCGGGGTCGAGCCGCCGCAGCTCCTCGGCGAGCAGTTCGGAGGCGGGCCGCCGGGCCAGCGCGACGCGCCGGTCCGGATGACCGGGCCGCGACAGCGTGGCCAGCCGCGCGTCCGTCCTGGTCACCACGAGCTCGCCGCCGCCCTCGATGGCCAGCCGCACCCCGGTGAGGCCGGGCCCGGGGGAGTCGGCCACGCCGATCGGCGCGGCCAGGCGGTCCGACAGCCAGGCCGCCAGCAGCGGCGCGCTGGGGTTGCCCGGGGCTCCCTCCACCACACCGTGCTCGATCTTCCCGATCGGCTGGTCGAAGGCCGCCGCCAGCAGGCTGCGCCACGGCGTCAGCCGGGTCCAGGCCATGTCGGTGTCCCCGGGGACGTACACGTCCGCCCGGCCGCTGATCGCCGCGACCGTGTCCCGCGCCGCCTGGGCGTCGGTGATCCGCCGGCCGGCGAGGCGGCCGATCGGGTCGGTGGCCGGCACCGCTGGGCCCTGACACGGCCACCAGGCCACGACGGGCGTGTCCGGGAGCAGCAGCGGGGTGATCACCGAGTGCGCGTGTTCGGTCAGCTCGCCGTACAACCGCAGCAGCACGACCTCGCCCGGCGCCGACTCGCCGACCCGGATCTCCGCGTCGAGCCGGTTGTGCTCCCTCGGGCTGCGGTTGATGACCACCAGGATGCGCGAGGGGTGCTCGCGGGCGGCGTCCGTCGCCGCGCGCACCGCGTCGTACTGCCCGGCCTCGTCCACGACGGCGACCAGCGTCAGCACCATGCCGACCGCCGGTGCGCCCATCTGGTGCCGCAACCGGGTCAGCGTCGAGGAGATCTTCGACGCGGTGGTCTCGGTCAGGTTGAACGTCGTCACAGTCGTCTCCAGGCTCGCCCGTCCCTGGCCAGCATCTCGTCGGCGGAGGCGGGACCCCAGGTGCCCGCCGGGTAGCCCTCCGGCCTGCCCTGCGACGCCCAGAACTCCTCGATCGGATCCATGATCATCCAGGAGAGCTCCACCTCCCGCTGGTGCGGGAACAGCGGCGGATCGCCGATGAGCACGTCGAGGAGCAGCCGCTCGTACGCCTCCGGAGACGACTCCATGAACGACTCGCCGTACGCGAAGTCCATGAGGACGTCCCTGACCTCCATGGCCGTGCCCGGCACCTTCGAGCCGAAGCGCACCGTGATGCCCTCATCCGGCTGGACCCGGATGACCAGCGCGTTCTGCCCGAGGATCTCCGTGTCCGTCTTGCTGAACGGCAGATGCGGCGCCCGCTGGAAGACGACCGCGACCTCCGTCATCCGGCCACTGAGCCGCTTGCCGGTGCGCAGGTAGAACGGCACCCCCGCCCAGCGGCGGTTGGCGACCTCGAGGCGGACGGCGGCGTAGGTCTCGGTGATCGAGTCCGCCGGGATGCCGTCCTCCTCCAGGTAGCCCACGACGGGTTCGCCGCCCTGCCAGCCGCGGATGTACTGGCCGCGTGCGGTGCCGGTGGCGAGGTCGGCGGGCAGCTGGACCGCGCTCAGCACCTTCTCCTTCTCGCGGCGCAGCGAGTCGGCGTCGAAGAAGGTCGGGTCCTCCATGGCGACCAGCGCCAGCAGTTGGAGCAGGTGGTTCTGGATCACGTCGCGGGCGGCGCCGATGCCGTCGTAGTAGCCCGCCCGGCCGCCGATGCCGATGTCCTCCGCCATCGTGATCTGGATGTGGTCGACGTAGCGGCGGTTCCAGATCGGCTCGTAGAGGGTGTTGGCGAACCGCAGGGCCAGGATGTTCTGGACCGTCTCCTTGCCCAGGTAGTGGTCGATCCGGAAGACCGACTCCTCCGGGAACACCGCGTTGGTCAGCGCGTTCAGCTCGCGTGCGCTCTTCAGGTCGTGCCCGAAGGGCTTCTCCACGACGACCCGCCGCCAGGACCCGCCCGGGCCCTGCGCGAGGTTCGTCCGCTTGAGCTGCTCGATCACCACCGGGAAGTACTTCGGCGGCACCGACAGGTAGAACGCGTAGTTGCCGCCGGTGCCCCGGGTCTCGTCGATCTCCTTGAGCATCATGGCCAGCACGTCGAACGCGCCGTCGTCGTCGAAGGTGCCGGGGCAGAAGTGGATGCCCTCGCTGATCTGCTTCCAGACCTCTTCGCGGAACGGCGTGCGCGCGTACTCCTTGACCGCTTCGTGGGTGACCTGCGCGAAGTCCTCGTGCGCCCAGTCACGCCGGGCGAAGCCGACCAGGGAGAAGCCCGGGGGCAGCAGCCCCCGGTTGCCCAGGTCGTAGATCGCCGGCAGCAGCTTCCGCTTGGCCAGGTCGCCGGTGACGCCGAACAGCACGAGCACGCACGGCTCGGCGACCCGCGGCAGCCGCCGGTCGCGCGGGTCGCGCAGCGGGTTGACGGCGGCCACCTGCTCGGAGGTCGACTGCGTCGCGGCCTGGGCCGCCGCCTGCGTCACCGTCTCGGCCGCCGCCCCGGTCGTGACGGCGGCGGCCGGTGCCGCCTCCTCCGTCCGCGTCTGTGGTTCTGTCATAGCTCCTCCGCCACCGAGAGCAGGTGCCGTACGCCCGCGACCCGGTCGGTGAGGTGCAGTCGGACGGCGGGCCTGCCCCGCGAGGCCAGCGCCCGCAGGTCGCCGAGCGCCTGCGCGAGCTGCAGCCTGCCCAGGGTGTACGGCTTGCCCGGCACCTCGACGTCGTCGGTGACGGCCCCGGTGATCTGCAGGAACACCCCGGCGGCCGGGCCGCCCTTGTGATACTGGCCGGTCGAGTGGAGGAAGCGCGGCCCCCACCCGAACGTGACGGCGTGGTCGGTCCGGTAGTCCAGCAGCGACCGGAGCGTGGACACGTCGGCCGCCGCCCACGTCTCGGTCATCTCCTCGAAGGAGGACTCCCCGATCGGTGCGGCGTCGAACGCCGCCTCCCGGTCGAGATAGGCCATGATCGCCAGATAGCCCCGGTCGGGGATCGCCCGCAGCAGCCAGGTCAGCACGTCGGCCAGGTTCTTCGGGTTGCCCGGCACCTCGCCGTACACCTCGACGGGACCGTCGGTCAGGATCGGCGTCCCGGCGGGCAGCGGCCCGTCGCCGGACTCCCGCAGGATCGCCGTGGTGTTCTCCTTCGACTCGGCCACGTTCGGCTGGTCGAACGGGTTGATGCCGAGGACCCGGCCCGCGATCGCGGTCGCGTACTCCCAGACGAGGAACTGCGCGCCGAGCGGGCCGTCCACGGCGGTCCCGCCGTCCGGTCCGATCGACACGGCGAACTGGTCGTCGGCCTCGGCCGCGTCGGCGCCGACCACCGGCAGGATGCCCTTGCCCTCTTTGCCGGTCGACTCGGCGATGAGCTGCTCGATCCAGTCGGGCAGTCCGGAAATATCCGACATCGCGTCGCGCAGGACCAGCTTGTCGCGGCCGTCCAGCGCCCGCGCGCCGAGCAGTGCGCCGAGGTCCAGGCCGGGGTTGCCCTCGTCGCCTTCCAGCAGCGGCTGTACGGCTGCCGCCTCGTCGAGGAGCCTGACCACGTTGGCACCGGCCAGCGCGCTCGGCACCAGGCCGAACGCGCTGAGCGCGCTGTAGCGGCCGCCCACGTTCGGGTCGGCCAGGACGACCTGATAGCCGGCCTCGATGGCGGCCTGCTCCAGCGGGGAGCCGGGGTCGGTCACGATGACCATGTGCTCGGTGGGATCGAGCCCGGCGTCGCGGAACGCCTTCTCGTAGATCCTGCGGTGGCTGTCGGTCTCGATCGTGCCGCCGCTCTTGCTGGACACCACCACGAGCGTCCGCTCCAGCGGGGCGGCCAGCGCCCGCCGCACCTGATGCGGATCGGTCGTGTCGAGGACGGTCAGCGGCACGTCCTGCGTGGCGCAGATGACCTCCGGGGCGAGCGAGGACCCGCCCATCCCGGCCAGCACCACGTTGTCCAGGCCCTCGGCGTGGGCCTTCTCGACGAGTTTGGTGATCTCGGGCAGCAGCTCCCGGCTCGTGAGCGGCAGGTTCAGCCAGCCGAGCCGGATCTCCGCCTCGGCCCGGGCCTCCGGCCCCCACAGCCCGGGGTCGCCGGCGGCCAGCGCGGCCGGCACCCCGTCGGCGATCAGCTCGTTCCTGACCGCCTCGACCGCTTGCTCCCCGTCGCCGAGGTTCACCTCAACTGTCATGTCGCCTCAGGCCTTCCCGAGCTCGGCCTTGACGGTCTCGAGCAGTTCGTTCCACGACGTCTCGAACTTCTCGACGCCCTCCTCCTCCAGCACCCGCACCACGTCGTCGTAGTCGATGCCGGCGTCCTTGAGCGACGCCATGACGTCCCACGCCTGCTGGTAGAAGGGGCGGACGGTGTCACCGGAGATCCTGCCGTGATCGGCGGCCGCGTCGAGGGTCTTCTCCGGCATGGTGTTGACGACCCCGGTGGTCACGAGCTGCTCGACGTAGAGGGTGTCGGGGTAGTCCGGGTTCTTCACCCCGGTCGAGGCCCACAGCGGCCGCTGCGGGCGGGCGCCCGCCGCGCGCAGGGCCTGCCAGCGCGGCGAGTTCATGACCTCCTCGAACGCGGCGTAGGCGAGGCGGGCGTTGGCGACGCCGGCCTTGCCCCGCAGCCCGAGGGCCTCCGGCGTGCCGAGCTTCTCCAGTCGGCCGTCGATCTCGGTGTCGAGCCTGCTGACGAAGAACGACGCCACGGACTCGACGGAGGCGAGGCTCACCCCGGCCGCCTTCGCCTTCTCCAGGCCGCTCAGCCAGGCGTCCATGACCTGGCGGTACCGCTCGAGCGAGAAGATCAGCGTGACGTTGACGCTGATGCCCTCGGAGATGGCCTGCGTGATCGCGGGAAGGCCCTCGACGGTCGCCGGGATCTTGATGTGCACGTTGGGCCGGTCGACCAGCCACCACAGCGCGCGGGCCTCGGCGATCGTCGGCTCGGTCCTGCGGGCCAGACGGGGGTCGACCTCGATGGAGACCCGGCCGTCGACCCCGTGGGTCGCGTCGTAGACCGGCCGCAGCACGTCGGCCGCCCAGCGGATGTCGAAGGTCGTGATGGCCCGCACGGCCTCCTCGACCGACACGCCGCGCAGCGCGAGGTCGTGGAGCTGCGTGTTGTACGCGTCGCCCTTGCTGAGGGCGTTGGCGAAGATCGTCGGGTTGGACGTGACCCCGGTCACGTTCTTGCTCCGGACCAGGGCGGCCAGGCCGCCCCCGCGCAGCCGGTCCCGGCTGATGTCGTCGAGCCAGATGGAGACTCCGGCCTCGACAAGGCGCTTCAGATTCTCACTCATCTTGATCCCTCAGTTTCCGGTCGTCTCGCCCTTGTCGGCGCCGGTCCTGGCCAGGCTGGCCTTGGCGGCGGCGACGACACGGTCGGCGGTGAGGCCGAACTGCTCGTAGACGGTCTTGTAGGGGGCGGAGGCACCGAAGTGCTCCAGGCTCAGCACTTCCCCGGCCTCCCCGACGAACTCCCGCCAGCCCAGCGCGACCCCCGCCTCCACGGCCACCCGGGCGCGGACCGACGGAGGCAGCACGGTCTGCTGGTAGGCCGGCTCCTGCGCCTTGAACCACTCCACGCACGGCATCGACACCACGCGGGTGGGCACGCCCTGCGCCTCCAGGATCTTGCGCGCCTCCACCGCGAGCTGGACCTCGCTGCCGGTCCCGATGATCACCACGGCGGGCTGGCAGGTGGACGCCTCCTGCAGCACGTAACCGCCGCGCGCGACGTAGTCGGGGTCGCCGGTGCCGTCCAGCACCGGCAGGTTCTGGCGGCTGAGGCACAGGCCGGCGGGACGGTCGGTGTGCTCCAGGATCGCCTTCCACGCCGCCGCCGTCTCGTTGGCGTCGGCCGGGCGGACCACGTCGAGGCCGGGGATGGCGCGCAGCGACCACAGGTGCTCGATCGGCTGGTGGGTCGGGCCGTCCTCGCCGAGGCCGATCGAGTCGTGCGTCCAGACGTAGGTCACCGGGAGCTTCATCAGCGCGGCCAGCCGTACAGACGGGCGCATGTAGTCGCTGAACACCAGGAACGTGCCGCCGTACGGGCGGGTGCCGTTGTGCAGGGCGATGCCGTTCAGGATGGCGCCCATGCCGTGCTCGCGGATGCCGAAGTGCAGCGTCCTGCCGTACCGGTTGCCGGGGAACTCCCGGGTTTGGAACTCCTCGGGGATGAAGGACGGCTCGCCCTTCATCGTCGTGTTGTTGGAGTCGGCGAGGTCGGCCGAGCCGCCCCACAGCTCGGGCAGGACCGGCGCGAGCGCGCTCAGCACCTCGCCGGAGGCCTTGCGGGTGGCGACCGACGACCCGATCTCGTAGGAGGGCAGCGCCTTGTGCCAGCCCTCGGGCAGCTTGTGCCGCGAGATTCGGTCGAACAGCTCGGCGCGCTCGGGGTCGGCCGCCCGCCAGCTCGTGAACCTCTTGTCCCACTCGGCGCGGAACTCCCGGTTGCGCGCCACGACCTCGCGGACGTGCGCGAGGACCTCGTCGGGGACGTCGAAGTGCTTCGACGGGTCCATGCCGAGGACCTGCTTGGTCGCGGCCACCTCGTCGGCGCCGAGCGCCGAGCCGTGGATCTTGCCGGTGTTCTGCTTGTTCGGGGCGGGCCAGCCGATGATCGTACGCAGCTTGATGAACGTCGGCCGCTCGGTCTCGGCGCGGGCCGCCTCCATCGCCTCGTACAGCGCCCGGACGTCCTCGTGGTAGTGCTCGCCGCCGCCGGTCCAGTCGACCTCCAGGACCTGCCAGCCGTACGCCTCGTAGCGCTTGGCGATGTCCTCCGACAGGGCGATCCGGGTGTCGTCCTCGATCGAGATCTCGTTGGAGTCGAAGACGACGACGAGGTTGCCGAGCCTCTGGTGCCCGGCGATCGCGCTGACCTCGTGGCTGATGCCCTCCTCGATGTCGCCCTCGGAGGCGAAGCACCAGATCATGTGGTCGAACGGAGAGGTGCCCGGCTCGGCGTCGGGGTCGAACAGGCCGCGCTCGCGGCGGGCGGCCATGGCCATCCCGACGGCGTTGCCCAGGCCCTGACCCAGCGGGCCGGTGGTCGTCTCCACACCCGCCGTGTGGCCGTACTCGGGATGGCCGGGGGTGAGGCTGCCCCACTGACGCAGGGCCTTGATGTCGTCGAGGGTGAGGCCGTACCCGGAAAGGTAGAGCTGAATGTAAAGCGTCAGGCTGGTGTGCCCGCAGGACAGGACGAACCTGTCACGTCCCACCCATTTCGGGTCCGAGGGATCGTGGCGCAGGACACGCTGGAAGAGAAGATAGGCGGCGGGGGCGAGGCTCATCGCGGTGCCCGGGTGTCCCGAGCCCGCCTTCTCGACCGCATCCATCGCCAGGGCCCGCACCACGTCGACCGCCCGCCGATCGAGGTCACTCCACTCAAGGTTTGCGCTGCTCAACTACTCGATCCCCTCTAGTCATCGCGCCGGTTGTGCAATTCCCGCCCACCTCGGACCCTAACGGTTTCCCGGTTGTACCGTTTGGTAGGCCGTTCGCCATGTGGACATCGCCGGCCCGGCCGGTGCGTCCGGCCCCGATTAATGGACCACCGGATCCTGCGACTACAGTGATTTCGCAAGTGCCCGCCGTGTGCCTGCCGGAATGAAAATCCGGCCGGGGCGCCGGGAGATCCCTGTCGCAATCAGAGGTTACGCGTTGACCCCGCCCTTGCTGGAAGCGCCTTGACGGTGCTCACGAACAAGCAGACGATGACCCCCTTCGGGTCCGCCGCGTCGGCCGCGGCTCCCCGCTCCGTCGGGGGGCTCGTGAAGGCCTACGTGGCGCTCACCAAGCCGCGGATCATCGAGCTGCTGCTGATCACGACACTGCCGACGATGTTCCTCGCGGCACGAGGCCTGCCCGATGCGTGGACGGCCATCGCGACCATGCTCTTCGGCACCCTCTCGGCGGGCAGTGCGAACGTCCTGAACTGCTACATCGACCGGGACATCGACCAGACGATGCGGCGCACCCGCCGCCGGCCGCTGCCCAAGCACGAGGTCTCGCCCCGCGGCGCGCTGGTCTTCGGTGTGATTTTGGGCACGCTTTCCACGATCGGCCTCGCACTGTCGGTCAACGTGCTCGCCGCCGCCCTGTCGCTGGCCGCGATCCTGTTCTACGTGCTCGTCTACTCGATGGTGCTGAAGCGGCGGACCGCGCAGAACATCGTGTGGGGCGGGATCGCCGGCTGCATGCCCGTGCTGATCGGCTGGGCCGGTATCACCGGCGGCGTGTCGTGGGCGCCCGTGGTGCTGTTCGGCGTGGTCTTCTTCTGGACGCCGCCGCACACCTGGACCCTCGCCATGCGCTACCGCGAGGACTACGCCTCGGCCGAGGTGCCCATGCTGCCCGTGGTCACCACGGAGCGGCGGGTCCTGCACCAGGTCCTCGCCTACACCTGGGCGACCGTGCTGTGCTCGCTGCTGCTGTGGCCGGTCGCCGGCACCTCGCTGCTCTACCCCGTGGTCGCCGCCGTCCTCGGCGCGGTGTGCCTGGCCGAGGTGTACGCGATGCTCGCCCGGCTCAACGCCGGAAAGACGGGGATCGACCTGCGGCCGATGCGGTTCTTCCACTGGTCGAACGTCTATCTCGCGATCCTCTTCCTCACCGTCGCCGTCGACTCCCTGGTCGCCTGATGCCGGCCAGGTGAGCCCGGTCCCCTCCCGCGAAGGATCTCCGAGCGGGAGGACAGGACGTGGGCGGTCGGTTACATTCGCGACATGGCGAGCCTCGATCCGCGTGCGGTGCTGAAGGAGCGGCCCTCGATAGGCCTCATCAGCGGTCTGGTCGTCGCCGGGCTGTGCGCGTTGGTGTCGTTCTCGTTCGACGTGCTCGACGGCGACCCGGTCCAGTTCTCCATCGCGCTCGTGCTGGCCGTGGCGCCGGTTCCGCTGCTGCTCGCCGGGGTGCTGGCGCTGGACCGGATGGAGCCGGAGCCGCGGACCAACCTGATCTTCGCCTTCGCGTGGGGGGCCGGCGTCGCCGTCCTCGTGGCGGGCCTGCTCAACTCGCTCAACCTGCTGTGGCTGCAGCGCTGGCTGGGGCAGGGCGCGCACGATCTGGTGGCCACGTTCGGGGCGCCCCCGGTCGAGGAGACGATGAAGGGGATCGTGCTGCTCGGGCTGCTGTGGTTCCGCCGCCAGGAGTTGGACGGGCCGACCGACGGGATCATCTACGCGAGCATGGTCGGCCTCGGGTTCGCCATGTCGGAGAACGTCAGCTACTACATCACCGCACTGAGCGAGAACGGCCCGGAGGTGCTGGCCGCCACCGTCGTGGTGCGCGGGGTGCTGTCGCCGTTCGCCCATCCGCTGTTCACGTCGCTGATCGGCATCTCGGTCGCGTACGCCGCCGCCCAGCGGCGGAGCGCGAGCGGCGTCGCGGTGATCGTCGCCGGCTGGATCGGGGCCATGATCATGCATGGCATCTGGAACGGCTTCGCCCTGTTCGGCGGTCTCGGCGGGCTGGCCATCGCCTACCTGCTGCTGATGATCCTGCTGATCATCGAGCTGATCGTGGTCTTCCGGGACCGGAGGCGGATCGTCGGGCTGATCAACCACTATCTGCCGCCGTACGAGGCCCACGGCCTGATCAATCAGGCGGACATCTTCATGCTCTCCTCCCTGAAGGGGCGGCGGCAGGCCCGCCTGTGGGCCAAGGCACACGGCGGCCGGGCCGGAGTCCGGGCGATGACCGACTACCAGCTCGCCGCCACCGAGCTGGGGCTGCTGCACGCGCGTGCCGCGCGCGGCGGGGTGGAAGAGCCCGCCTTCCGGGCCGCGCAGCGGTCGCTGGTGGACCTGATGGCCTACGCCCGCATGTCGTTTCCGCTCCCGGACCGGCACCGCCCCGGCGCGGCGCGGGGCGTGCCGCCCCCGGGGTACGCCTCGGGCTACGGAACGACGAACCGGTGGAGCCCTCCGCCGCCGCCTCCCGGCCGGGCGCCGCACCCCCCGGGACAGGAGCCGCCGCCCGACATCTGACCGGCGGGCTTTGCCGCGTGCGCCCTTCCGTGTTTGAATCATGGTGCGCGGTGGCCACCGATGGTGGGCGACAGGAGGACGTGCGGCGCTGCCGCACGCGGTTCTCATACGGCAGCCGGTAACGGCACGGTCTCGGACCGTGCCCGCCATCATGAGGAGAACCCCCCTTGAGATCCCTGAGATCTTTGGCAGCCGTGAAGTCCGGGCGCAAGTTCGCCGTGATGACCGCGATCACCGTGGCGCTCGCCGGCGGCATCGCGATCATGACTCAGCAGGCGGCCGAGGCGCACGGGGCGCTGCAGGCCCCGGCCAGCCGCACCTACGCCTGCTATGAGGACGGCCTGACCGGAGGCCAGATCATCCCGAACAACCCCGCGTGCAAGCAGGCGGTCGCCACCGGCGGCACGCAGCCGCTCTACGACTGGTACGGAGTCCTCCGCTCCGACGGCGGTGGCCGTACCAGGGGCTTCATCCCCGACGGGCAGCTCTGCAGCGGCGGCAACCCCAAGTACGCGGCGTACGACGAGCCGCGCACCGACTGGCCGACGACCACACTGAAGGCCAACAGCACGTACAACTTCGTCTACGGGGCGTGGGTGCCGCATCCGGGCGGCTTCAAGCTGTACGTCACCAAGGACGGCTATAACCCGACGAAGCCGCTGACCTGGGCGGACATGGAGGAGCAGCCGTTCCTGACCGTCGACCCGGAACCGGCGGTGAGCAACGGCGCCTACCGCTTCTCCGGCACGCTGCCCAACAAGAGCGGACACCACATCATCTACGCCGTCTGGTACCGCTCCGACAGCCAGGAGACGTTCTACGGCTGTTCCGACGTGAACTTCCTCAGGGACATGGCCTCGCCCAGCCCGTCGCCCAGCCCTTCGCCCACCCCGACCCCGACGCCGACCCCCACCCCGACGCCGACCCCCACCCCGACGCCGACCCCCACCCCGACCCCGACGCCGTCGCCGAGCTCTTCGCCGACGATCGCCCCGACGTCGTGCACGGCCACGGTGAAGGTGACCAACTCCTGGCAGGGCGGTTTCCAGGCCGAGGTGACGATCAAGAACACCGGATCGGCTCCGCTGGTCGACTGGTACGTCCAGTGGATGATGACGCCGATGGCGACGATCACGCAGGCCTGGAACGGCACGTCCATGCAGAACGGGCCGTCGGCGATGATCCACGCGCCGTCGTGGAACGCGAACCTGGCGCCCGGCGCCTCGGCGACGGCCGGATTCCTGGCCAGCTCGACGAGCACGCCGGCGTTCACCGACGTCTCCTGCGGATGAGAAACACGCCCGGGGAGACCGTTTCACCGGCCTCCCCGGGCGTCGTGCGTGCGGTGGGCGGAAGGAGGTTCCGCCTCATACGTGATGCGTGCGATGCGGTGCCACCGTGCTGTGGGCCTCACCTCCCATGTGGGAGCGCTCCCATCGCGGGAAAGGCGCTCAGGTGGTGGGACCTTAACTCGCGGGTGGCGGGCAGGCCAGAAAGCGGGGCGCCGCCCCTCCGTCCAGCACGGTTTCCGCTGGTCAGCGCAGCAGGGCAGATGAAACTTTCCTGCCCCCCACCCCTCCCAAGGCCCTTCCCAAGGCCGTGATCTTGCGAATTCTCGCAGTCGGGGCCGGGAGCAGGCATTTCCGGTCCGTGATCTTGCAGTTTCTCGCACACCTGGCCGGTGAACAGCCAAAACGGTGTTCGCGATCTTGCACTTCGGCGACAACTGCAAGATCACCAAACGCATCGGTGCACGTCAGATGGCTTGCCTGCGAGTTTCTGCAAGATCACGGGATCAATTAGTGCAGGTCAAGAGGATGGCCTGCGAGTATTCGCAAGATCACGGGAGGGGGGTGGCGGGTTCGAGGGGCTCTGACCCGGCGGGGACCGGATCGCGGCTGCGCATCGCGAACACCACGCGCAGCGCGAAGATCCACACCAGTGTCGAGCCGAGCACGTGCAGCAGGACGAGGCCGGCCGGGATGGCCAGGAAATACTGCGTGTAACCGATCACGCCCTGGGCCAGCTCGACGGCGAACAGCACCAGGACGGCACGCCGGGCCCGGGTCGGGGAATCGGTCAGGTGGAGCGCGAACAGCAGCGCGAACGTGAGCCCGACCACGATCCAGACGATGTCGGCGTGCAGCTGCGTCACGTCCCGGATGTCGAAGTCGAACCTCGAGGCGGCGGCGTCGCCCGAGTGCGGGCCCGTGCCGGTGACCACGACACCGGCCACGAGCAGCGCGCCGACCGCGGCGACCAGGACGAAGCCGAGTGTGCGGATGTGCCGGTGGACGAGCGGCCGCGGCGGCTCGTCGCCCTCCCCGGCGCGGGCGAACATCGCGTACGCCGCCCAGATCATGGCGATGGACAGCAGGAAGTGGACGCTCACCGTGAACGGGTTGAGCATGGTCCGCACCACGAGACCGCCCCACAGCGCCTGGGCGAGCACGCCGATCGGCTGCAGCGCGGCGAGCAGGACCAGATCGCGACGGCCCCGGGCGCCGCCCGTTCTGATCAGCCGCATCGCGGCGACGAGGCAGGCGACGCCCACGGCGAGGACCAGGAAGGTGATCAGCCGGTTGCCGAACTCGATCGCCATGTTGAACGGGGAATGCGAGTCGTGCTGGGCCGGGAT
This sequence comes from Sphaerimonospora mesophila NBRC 14179 = JCM 3151, assembly GCA_001552515.1. Lineage (GTDB taxonomy): Bacteria > Actinomycetota > Actinomycetes > Streptosporangiales > Streptosporangiaceae > Sphaerimonospora > Sphaerimonospora mesophila. Next base: position 39,103 of record BCRI01000013.1, on the reverse strand, counting down.
GAAGCTGTCCGGCGTGCACTTCGGCCAGGTGGGGCAGCCGAGCCCCGACTTCGAGACGCGGACTCCGGCTCCTGTGACCGTGATGCCCGCGTTGACGACGACGCTCGCGAGCGCCCACCGCCGGAAGGTGACGGTGCTGGGCCGCCAGTACGACCGGTGGAATCCGGTGACGCGATCACGGATCTGGATGGAAAGGCTGGTCACGCTGAAATGGTAGGCGGCGTGGGGGGTGGTCCCGCCTCCGGCCCGCTGCCGAGGGCATTGTCACGACCAATGGCATGTGACATATTACTGCCCGGAAAGGGGATGATCCCTGATGCCGGATGTCGTGGTGATCGGTGCCGGGATCGTCGGCGCCTCCTGCGCCTACTACGCGGCACGTGAGGGTCTGAGCGTCACCGTCGTCGACCGGGGGGCGGTCGCCGCCGGCACCACGGGAGCGGGCGAGGGCAACGTCCTCGTCTCCGACAAGGAGCCAGGCCCGGAACTCGATCTCGCCCTGCTGTCCGGCCGTCTCTGGCACCGGCTCGCCGAAGAATCGGAAGAAGCCGAAAAGCACGCCGGGCTCGGCGATTTCGAGTACGAGCCCAAGGGCGGCCTGGTCGTCGCGGAGGACGACCGGGTGCTGCGCGCGCTGACCGAACTGGCCGGCCGCCAGGAGAGCAGCGGGGCCGAGACCCGACCCGTCGCCGCCGGCGAGCTGGCGGACTACGAGCCGCATCTCGCACCCGGCTTCGCCGGCGGGGTCTTCTACCCCCAGGACGCGCAGGTGCAGCCGATGCTCGCCGCCGCGCGGCTGCTGCGGCGGTGGCCGCGGGTCGCGTTGCGTACCGGCACCGAGGTCACCGGCCTCGTCGTCCAGCGCGGCCGGGTGACCGGCGTGCGCACCGACGCCGGCGACATTCCGGCCGGCGCGGTGGTCAACGCGGGCGGCACCTGGGGCGGAGAGATCGCCGCGCTGGCCGGCGTGACGCTGCCGATCCTGCCGCGCCGCGGGTTCATCCTGGTCACCGAGCCGCTCGATCCGGCGTACGGCGGGTTGGTCCGGCACAAGGTCTACACGGCGGCGTACGTGGCCGGCGTGGCCAGCGAAGCCGCGGGACTGGAGACGTCGGCCGTGGTGGAGGCCACCCGGGCAGGCACCGTGCTCATCGGGGCCAGCCGCGAGCGCGTCGGCTTCGACCGCACCGTCTCCCTGCCCGTCCTCGCGCGGCTGGCTCGGCAGGCGGTCGCGCTGTTCCCCGCGCTCGCCGAGGTGCGGGCGATCCGCGCCTACTGCGGATTCCGGCCCTACTGTCCCGACCATCTGCCCGTGATCGGCGCGGACCCCCGGGTTCCCGGGCTCTACCACGCCTGCGGTCACGAGGGCGCGGGCATCGGTCTCGCCCCGGCGACCGGGCTGTTGACCACCCGGCTCCTCACCGGCGCGACGCCGGAACTCGATCTCACGCCCTTCCGTCCCGATCGTTTCGCCGAGGCGGCCGCATGAGCGGCGCGCAGGGGTTCGAGATCCTGGTCGACGGGCGGCCCGTGCCGGTGGAGCCGGGCCAGACCCTCGGCGCGGCGCTGCACGCGGCGGGCATCCGCACCTGGCGCACGACCAGGTTCGGCGGCCGGCCACGCGGCCTGTTCTGCGGCATCGGGGTCTGCTTCGACTGCCTCATCACCGTCAACGGCACGGCGAACCTGCGTGCCTGTCTGACCGAGGCCCACCCGGGAGACGAGGTGACGACCTCTTGACCGATCACGACGCGGAGCCCTACGACCTGGCGGTGGTGGGGGCCGGACCCGCGGGCCTGGCGGCGGCCGGGGTGGCGGCACGCGCCGGGCTGCGGGTGGCGCTGCTGGACGCCGGACCGCGCATCGGCGGCCAGTACCTCCGGCGGCCGGCGCGACCGGACCCGCCGCCGCGGGGGGCGCCCGCCGCCATGCTGGCACGGCTGCGCGACGCGCTCGGCGACGCCCGCGTCCTGCTCGGGCACCGCGTCTGGGCCGTCGAGCCCGGGCCGGACGGCGACGGCTTCGCCGTACACTGCCTGACCGGCCGCGAGGAGCGGGCCCGCACGATCGTGGCCACACGGCTGCTGATCGCCACCGGCGCCTACGACCGCGTGCTGCCGTTCCCCGGCTGGGACCTGCCGGGCGTCATGACGGCCGGGGGTGTCCAGGCACTGCTCAAGGGCGACCTGGTCGTCGCCGGTCGCCGTGTCGTGGTCGCCGGGACCGGGCCTTTCCTGCTGCCGGTCGCCGCCTCGCTCGCGGCGGCCGGTACGACGGTCGCCGGGGTCTTCGAGGCGGGCGGCCGCCTCGCGCTCGCTCCGCAGGCCCTGGTCAGGCCGGGCAAGGCCGTCGAGGCCCTCGGGTACGGCTGTCGCCTGCTCCGGCACCGCGTGCCGTACAAGGGGGGCCGGGCGGTGGTGGCGGCGCACGGCGACGGCGGCGGGCTCACCCACGTGACCGTGGCGAAGGTGGACGCGCACTGGCGCCCCCGCCCCGGCGGCCACGAGACGGTGGAGTGTGACACGCTCGCGGTGGGCTATGGCTTCACACCCCAGCTCGACCTCCCGGCCCAGCTCGGCTGCGCGATGGCGGCGGACGCCGTCGGCGGCCCCGTCGTGCGGGTGGACCGGCGGATGCGGACCAGCGTCGCGGGTGTGTACGCGGCGGGGGAGACCACCGGAGTGGGCGGCGCCGACCTGGCCGAGATCGAAGGAGTGATCGCGGGCCGGGCCGTGGTGGCCGACACCATGGACATGCCCGCTGCCGGAGCCTCGATGGACATCCGGGTGCGGGTCAGGCGGCTGCGCCTGGCCGGGTTCGCACGTGCGCTGCTGCGCGCCTACCCGGTCCGGGACGGCTGGATGTCGTGGCTGCGCGACGACACGCTCGTCTGCCGCTGCGAGGAGGTGCCGTACGGCCGGCTCAAGGAGGCCCGTGACCTGGGCGCCTCCGACGCGCGCTCCATCAAGCTACTGGCCCGGCCCGGCATGGGCCGGTGCCAGGGACGGATCTGCGGCGAGGCCGTGGCCCGCCTCGCCGGAGCCGGCCCGGCGCCGCTCCGGCGGCCGATCGCCCAGCCCGTACGCCTCGGCGACCTCGCCGAGATGGATGAAAGGACACCGGATGACGACACGTGAGAAACCCTGGCGCGGAGTCATGGTGGCCACCGCGCTGCCCCTGCGAGACGGAGACCTCGCCGTCGATCACGATGCGTACGGCGAGCACTGCCGCTGGCTGGTCGACAGCGGCTGCGACGGCGTGGTGCCCAACGGCTCCCTCGGGGAGTACCAGACGCTGACGCCCGAGGAGCGTTCCCGGGTCGTGAAGACCGCTGCGGCGGCCGTCGGCGGCGACCGGGTCATGCCGGGCATCGCCGCCTACGGGGCGCTGGAGGCGCGCCGTTGGGCCGAGCAGGCCGGTGCGGCGGGCTGCGGCGCGGTCATGCTGCTGCCGCCGAACGCCTACCGGGCCGACGAGCGGGCGGTCGTGGCGCACTACCGTGAGGTGGCGGCGGCCGGCCTGCCCGTCGTGGCCTACAACAACCCGCTCGACACCAAGGTGGATCTGACGCCCAGGTTGCTCGCGCGGCTGCACGCCGAGGGCCTCATCGTGGCGGTTAAGGAGTTCACCGGCGACGTGCGCCGGGCCTATGAGATCGCCGAGCTGGCCCCCGGGCTGGACGTGCTGGTCGGCTCAGACGACGTGGTGCTGGAGGTGGCCCTCGCCGGGGCGGTCGGCTGGGTCGCCGGCTATTCCAACGCGCTGCCCGCGACGACCGTCGCGCTTTACCGCGCCGCCGTCTCCGGTGATCTGCCGACCGCGCTGCCGTTGTACCGGACCCTGCACGCGCTGCTGCGCTGGGACTCCAAGACCGAGTTCGTCCAGGCGATCAAGCTGTCGATGGACATCGCTGGCCGCAGGGGCGGCCCGTGCCGCCCGCCCAGGCAGCCGCTGACCGACGAGCAGGCGGCGGCCGTACGCTCCGCCACCGAGAAGGCGCTCGCGGAAGGGCTGCGTTAGATGGCACGGCCGCACTGGACGGAGGGGCTGCGTTAGATGAGGACGAAGCGGGTCTTCCACGCGGTGGACTCCCACACCGAGGGCATGCCCACGCGGGTGGTCACCGGTGGAGTGGGAGTGATCCCGGGCGCGACGATGGCGGAGCGCAGGGAGCACTTCATGGCGAACCTCGACCATGTGCGCACGCTGCTCATGTACGAGCCACGCGGCCACTCGGCGATGAGCGGGGCGATCCTGCAGCCGCCCACCCGGCCGGACGCCGACTTCGGTGTGCTCTACATCGAGGTGTCGGGCTGTCTGCCGATGTGCGGCCACGGCACCATCGGCGTCGCCACCGTGCTCGTGGAGACGGGAATGGTCGAGGTGACCGAGCCGGTGACCGTGATCCGGCTGGACACCCCGGCGGGCCTGGTCACCGCCGAGGTGCGGGTGGTGGACGGCGCCGCCGTGTCGGTGACCATCACCAACGTGCCGTCGTTCAGCGTCGCGCTGGACCGCACCGTGAAGGTGCCAGGTCTCGGGGAGATCGGCTACGACCTCGCCTACGGCGGCAACTTCTACGCGATCGTGCCGATCGAGTCCGTGGGACTGCCGTTCGACCGGTCGCGGAAGCAGGAGATCCTCGACGCGGGGCTCGCCGTGATGGCCGCGATCAACGAGCACGACGAGCCGGCGCATCCCGAGGATCCGGGGATACGCGGCTGTCATCACGTCCAGTTCGTCGCTCCCGGATCGGACGCCCGGCATTCGCGGCACGCGATGGCGATCCATCCGGGCTGGTTCGACCGTTCGCCCTGCGGCACGGGGACGAGCGCGCGGATGGCGCAGCTGCACGCGCGGGGCGAGCTGCCGCTGGACGCCGACTTCGTCAACGAGTCGTTCATCGGCACCCGGTTCGTCGGCCGGCTGGTGGCGGAGACGACCGCCGGAGGCTACTCCGCGGTGATCCCGACGATCACCGGGCGCGCCTGGGTGACCGGCACGGCACAGTACTTCCTCGATCCGCGCGACCCCTTCCCCGCGGGGTTCCTGCTGTAACCGAGTCGAGAACCGAGTCAAAAACCGAGTCGAGAACCGAATCGCGTCGGCGTGCCGAGGTGCCGAGGTGACGAGGCCGCGGTGCGATACCCCGTGCTCACGGTGCCGTCGGCGCCCGGCCGCGGCGGACCAGCATCCGGTGGGGTGCTCACAGGGCGCTAACGGTCTGATGTCAGGCCTTGACGAGATCTTTGTGGGACCTGCAATGTCACAGTCCTCATTGCGAAGAGGAGGCGCGGATGCACAAGATCCGTGGCACGGCCCTCGCGGCCGTGATGGCGTCGCTGACCCTGCTGACCGCAGGCTGCGGACAGGGACTGCTCGGCAGTGACGACGCGGGTTCCGGTGAGAACAAGGACGAGCCGATCATACTCGGCATGCTGATCCCGCAGTCCGGCAGCGAGGCGGCGATCGGTCCGTACATGAGCAACGCCGCCCAGATGGCGGTGGACGAGATCAACGAGAAGGGCGGCGTGCTCGGCCGCAAGCTGGAGCTGAAGACCGCCGACGACGCCTGTGACCCGCAGACCGCGGCCGCCGGTGCGAACAAGCTGGTGACCGAGGGCATCGCCGTCTCGGTCGGCGGATACTGCTCCGGGGCCACCCTCCCCACGCTGCCGATCTTCAACAAGGCCGGCATCCCGATGGTCATCCCGGTGGCCAACTCGCAGGAGCTCGTCGACCAGAAGCTCAAGAACGTCTTCCTCATCAACGGCACCGGTGGGCAGCAGGCCGAGGCGGCCGCCGCCTGGATGACCAAGGACGGGGCGGCCAAGGCCGCCCTCATGCACGACAACACCAGCTACTCCAAGGACCTGGCGCTGCGCACCCAGAAGCTGCTCGACGAGCCGGGCGGCCCGGAGACCGCGATCCTGGAGGCGGTCACCCCCAAGGAGAGCGACTACAGCGCCAACATCAACAACGTGCTGGCCAAGAAGCCCGACTACGTCTACTGGACGGGCTATTTCCAGGAGGCCGGCCTGCTCGCCAGGCAGTTCCGCCAGGCGGGCTACGAGGGCAAGATCCTCGTCGGCGACGGCTCGGTCTCGCCCAAGCTGATCGAGATCGCCGGCGCCGAGGCCGCAGACGGCGTCTACGCCACGATGACCCAGACCCCGGAGACGCTCCAGGGCGCCGAAAGCTGGATCGCGAACTACAAGCAGAAGTTCGGCTCCGACCCCGGGCCGTACTCCAACCAGTCCTACGACGCCGTACGGCTCGCCGCCGAGGCGATCACCAAGGCCGGCGGCACCGACGGTGAGAAGGTCATCGCCGCCCTTGAGGCGATCGACGGGTTCTCGATGTTCTCCGGGCCGCTGAAGTTCACCCCCGAGCACACCCTGAGCACGGGCGGCTTCCAGATCCTGGTCGTCAAGGACGGCAAGTTCGTCCTGCAGGACCCCCTCCAGTAGGAACGATGACGCAACTGGTCTGGAACGGCCTCTTCGTCGGGTCGTTCTACGCGCTGGTGGCGCTCGGCTACAGCATGGTCTACGGGATCATGAAGTTGCTGAACTTCGCCCACGGCGACCTGTACATGCTCGGCGCGTTCACCGGCTTCGCCGTCCTCGGCGCGGCCGGTGGTGTGTCGGTGACCATGGCCCTGCCCCTGCTGCTCCTGGTGCTCGTGCTCACCATGGGCACCACCGGCCTCGCCGGGGTGCTGCTGGAACGGGTGGCCTACCGGCGGCTGCGCGGCGCCCCGCGGCTCTCGCTGCTGATCACCGCGGTCGGCGCGTCCTTCGCGCTGGAGTACGGCATGCGCGCCGCCGCCGGAGCCGACCCCAGGGTCTATCCGGTGCGGCTCGGCGGCACCTCGCTGGAGGTTCTCGGGGCCCGCGTCACCCTCCAGCAGCTCGCCCTGGTCGGTGTGGCCGTCGTCCTCATGGTCGGCCTGAACCTGCTGGTCACCCGGTCACGTGAGGGGCGGGCCATGCGGGCGGTCGCGCTCGACCCCCGGGCCGCCGCGCTCATGGGGATCGACGTGGACGCCGTCATCGCCCGGACCTTCTTCCTCGGCTCCGCCCTCGCCGGGGCCGCCGGGGTCATGGCCGGGGCCCACTACGGGAAGATCGACTTCATGATGGGCTTCCTGATCGGCCTGAAGGCGTTCACGGCGGCCGTCATCGGCGGCATCGGCAACATTCCCGGCACGATGCTGGGCGGGCTGCTCCTCGGCCTGCTGGAGTCGTTCGGCACGTTCTGGCTCGGCGGCGAGTGGCGCGACGTCTTCGCCTTCGGCGTGCTCATCCTGTTCCTGACCGTACGGCCGACGGGCCTGCTCGGCGAGCGCGTGACGGAGCGGGTGTGACCCGCCGGGACGCGGGGCCGCGCTCGATCGCGTCACGCCTCGTCGACAGTCTGACGGAAAACCGGTGGATCGGTCTCGCGGGACTCGCCATCGCGCTGCTCGCGCCGTTCGTCAACGCGACGCCGTACGCGATCTCGGTGATGACCAGCGCGGCCATCTTCGTGATGCTGGCGGCCGGGCTCAACATCGTGGTCGGCTACTGCGGCCTCCTCGATCTCGGTTACGCCGCCTTCTTCGCGGTCGGCGCGTACACGAGCGGCGTGCTGTCCACCCGGTTCGATCTGCCGCTGGTCGCCACGCTGCCGGCCGTCCTGGTCGCCACCGTGATCGCCGGTGTGGTGATCGGCGCCCCGACGCTGCGGCTGCGCAGCGACTACCTGGCGATCGTGACGCTCGGCTTCGGGGAGATCATCCGGATCACCGCGACCAACCTCGACGTCACCGGAGGACCGTCCGGCATCTACGGCATCCCGGGGCTGGCCGGCGATCGGATCTCCTTCTACTACCTGACCGTGTTGGTCGTCGCGGTCGCCGTGGTGGGCGCCGCCCGGCTCGGCAGGTCCCGGCTGGGCCGGGCGTGGCGGTTCGTCCGGGAGGACGAGGACGCCGCCGAGGCCATGGGCGTGCACACCTACAAGGTCAAGATGGCCGCCTACATCGCCGGCGCGATCTGGGGCGGGCTCGCCGGGGTCCTGTTCGCCGCGCACCTGTCGGCGATCGCCCCGTCGAGTTTCACGTTTCTGCAGTCCGCGCTGGTGCTGATGGCGGTCGTCCTCGGCGGCATGGGTTCGATCAGGGGGGTCGTCATCGGCGCCGTGATCATCAGTTTGCTGCCCGAGCTGCTGCGCGACCTCGCCGACTATCGCTTCGTCGCCTTCGGCGTGCTGCTGATCATCGTGATGCTGGTCCGGCCGCAGGGTCTGTGGCCGGCCCGGGCGCGGGAGGCGGCGCGATCGACGGCGCCCCGAGAGGCGGTGCGATGAAAGACCCCGCGAACGACCTCGTGAACGAGACGGTGAACGACCCCGTGAACGAGACGGTGAACGACCCGGTGAACGAGACGTCGGGCGGGCCGTCGGACCACCCGTTGCTGTCGATCGAGGACCTGCGCCTGTCCTTCGGCGGCGTGCTCGCGATCGACGGGCTGACCTTCGGCGTCGGCGAAGCCGAGATCGTCTCGCTGATCGGCCCCAACGGCGCGGGGAAGACCTCCGCCTTCAACTGCGTGACCGGCTTCTACCGGCCCACCGCCGGCGCCGTACGGCTGCGCGGGCGCGACATCACCGGGCTGCGGCCCTCGGCGGTGGCCGCACTGGGTGTGGCGCGCACGTTCCAGAACCTGCGCCTGTTCGGTGAGATGTCCGTGCTGGACAACGTCCGCGCCGGCACCCACCTGTGGATCAGGCAGAGCGTCTTCGACGCGCTGCTGCACACCCCGCGCTATCGCAGAGGGGAGCGGGAGATCACCGAGCAGGCCCACCACTGGCTGGACTTCGCGGGGCTGCGCGGCGACCGGTACGGCCCGGCCCGAGCCCTGCCGTACGGCGAGCAGCGGCGGGTGGAGATCGCCAGGGCGCTGGCCCGGCGGCCCGACCTGCTGCTGCTGGACGAGCCGGCCGCCGGGCTCAACCACGGAGAGAAGGCCGAGATGCTCGACCTCATCCGCCGCATCCGCGACCTGGGCATCGCGATCGTGCTGATCGAGCACGACATGGGGCTGGTGATGGACGTCTCGCAGCGGGTGGTTGTGCTGAACTTCGGCCGGGAGATCGCCGACGGACCCCCGGAGGAGGTGCGGCGCGATCCCGAGGTCGTCGAGGCCTACCTCGGCAGGGACGCAGACGAGGCCGAGATCGAGCAGGCCAGGGCGAGCGTGGCGGGAGGACGCGACGATGGCGGCGCTTGAGATCGACGGTCTGGACGTCCATTACGGCGGCGTCCACGCGCTGCGCGGGCTGGCCCTCACCGTCGGGGAGGGGGAGGCCGTCGCCCTGCTCGGCAACAACGGCGCGGGCAAGACGACGACGCTGTCGGCCGTGTCGGGGCTGGTCCGGCCCACTGGGGGGAGGATCGTCTACGACGGGCGCGACATCACCGGTGCCAAGCCGAGTGCGATCGTGCGGCTCGGCCTGGTCCACGTCCCCGAGGGGCGGCGGGTGTTCAGCACGCTGAGCGTGCACGACAACCTCCTGCTCGGCGGCTACGCCGTCCGCGACCAGGCCGAGGTCAGGCGGCGGATCGACCGGGTGTACGCGCTGCTGCCCCGGCTGGCGGAACGCCGCGAGCAGCAGGGCGGCACGCTGTCCGGTGGCGAGCAGCAGATGCTCGCCATCGGCAGGGCGCTGGTCACCGGACCCCGGCTGCTGCTGCTCGACGAGCCGTCCATGGGCCTCGCCCCGCTGGTGGTCGCCGCCGTGATGGACGTGATCAGGGAGATCAACGCCGAGGGCACGGCCGTGCTGCTGGTCGAGCAGAACGCCAGGGCGGCGCTGAAGATCGCACACCGCGGGTATGTGATCGAGAACGGGACATGCGTCCTCACCGGGACCGCCGCCGACCTGCGCGACGACGCGCGGGTCGCCGAGGCCTACCTGGGGGGCGTGTGATCGGCCACGACGTCCGTACGGGACGGGACGAGGAGAGGCCGGCTGAGGAACGGGCCACCCCACCTGGACGGGGACACGGTGGCCGGGCTGGTGCCGCCGGGCCGGGCCGTACAGGCTCTGCAGGACGCGCTGCGCGGCCGCCGGTCTGCTCGCCGACGCCCACCCGGTGTCCGGCCCGGCCTGGCGGCGGGCGGTCGAGGAGGCCGACCTGATCGCCTGCTGCACGACGGCGCGTACCCCGCCGTTCTCCGGTGACCTGGTCGGCGACGGCGCCGTGGTCGTCGCCGTCGGATCCCACGAACCCGGCGCCCGCGAGCTGGACGATGATCTCGTCGCGCGATCCACCGTCGTGGCGGAGGCACGTACGGCGGCTCTGGCGGAGGTCGGCGACCTGGTCATTCCGCTACGTGCGGGTAGGATCACGGCAGACCATCTCGCCGGCGATCTCGCCGACCTCACCACCGGCCGAGTGGCCTTCGGCCCGGGCCCCCGCGTCTTCAAGAGCGTGGGCATGGCCTGGCAGGACCTGGTGGTCGCCGTCACCGCTTACCGGGCGTGGAGGGGGGTCGCAGGCGAGCGCGAAGGAGGGTAGGGACATGACCGCGGACGGGCTCGTCCTGCCGCTGGTGGGCGAGCGGCAGAGCCTGCGCGAGCAGGTGGCGCAGGCGCTTCGTGACGCGCTGGTCGCGGGCGAGATGCGGCCGGGCCTGGTCTACTCGGCCCCGGTGCTCGCCGCGCAGTTCGGCGTGTCGGCGACCCCGGTCCGCGAGGCCATGCTCGACCTGGCCAAGGAGGGCCTGGTCGAGGTGGTGCGCAACAAGGGCTTCCGGGTGACCGAGATGACCGATCGCGACCTCGACGAGCTCACCCAGATCCGCGAGCTCATCGAGGTTCCTACGGTTGCCCGGCTGGCGGGCAGCCGCCCGGCGGCCGATTTCGAGGCCCTGCGCCCGGTCGCCGAGGAGATCGTGGCCGCGGCGCACAGCGGCGACCTGCTCGCCTACGTCAACGCCGACCTGCGGTTCCACCTGGGCCTGCTGGGCCTGTCGGGGAACGCCCACCTCGTCGAGGTGGTCCGCGGCCTGCGCGGCCGGGCCCGCCTGTACGGCCTGCGCGGCCTGGCCGAGCGCGGCGCGCTGGTCACCTCGGCCGGTGAGCACATCGCCATCCTGGACGCGCTGGTCGGCGGCGACGCCGCGGCGGCGGAGCGCGTGATGAGCCGCCACATCCGCCACGTCCGCGGCATCTGGGCCGACCAGCCGGAGGAGTAGGCGGACCGTCAGCCGGAGCGGGTGGCCCCGATCGAGGCGACGACGACGCAGCCGATCGCGGCCCACTCGCGGACCTGGAGGATCTCCCCGAGCACGAAGAGCCCGACCAGCGCGGCGACGGCGGGCTCGAGGCTCATCAGGATGCCGAAGACCCGTTTGGGCATGCGGCGCAGCGCCTCGAGCTCCAGTGAGTACGGAATGACCGAGGAGAGCAGGCCGATGCCCGCGCCGATGAGCAGGACGTCCGGCCGCAGCAGATCGGTCCCGCCCGACGCCACCCCGACGGGCGCGGTCATGATCGTGGCCACGATCATGGCCAGAGACAGCCCGCTCGTGCCGGGGAAGCGGGCCCCGGTCGCCGCCGACAGCAGGATGTAGGCGGCCCAGCAGGCGCCCGCCAGCGCGGCGAACCCGATGCCCGCCCAGCTCGTGTCGCCGGCCTGTCCCCAGGGGGCGAGCAGGATCACCCCGGCGCCGGCCAGCGCCACCCACAGCAGGTCGAGCCGCCGCCGGGAGGCGAAGACCGCGACGCCGAGCGGTCCGATGAACTCGATCGTAACGGCGATGCCGATCGGCAGCCGGGCCAGCGCCTCGTAAAACGAGAGGTTCATGATCCCGAGGCTCAGCCCGAAGACCGCCCCGACGGCGAGGTCCCGGCGGCCGAGCCCGCGCAGGCGGGGCGGGGCGAACGGGACGAGGATGGCCGCGCCGATCGCGATGCGCAGGAGGACCACGCCGCTCGGCGGCAGCTCGGCGAACAGGTTCTTGGCCAGTCCGGCCCCGAGCTGGACCGACAGGATGGCGAGCAGCACCAGTCCGGACGGCGGCACGGCTCCGGCCGCCGCGCGCAACGACGTGCCCGGCCGGGCCCGGCCACGGTACGGCTCGGCCGGACCCGGGAGGGACTCGGAGGTCATCCGGGCGACCCCATGGTCTTGCGCACCGTCATTCCCAGCGGAACGTCCGCGCGGCCAGGGCCAGCGTGCCCGCCGCCCAGCAGGCCAGCACGAGAAGCTGCGTCACCGGCAGGCCGCCGCCGCTCGTCAGCACCCCGCGCAGCCCGTCGGACAGCGCCGTGATCGGCAGCAGCGTGAGCACGTGCTGCACGCCCTCGGGGAACTTCTCGATCGGGAACACCACGCCGCCGAGCCCCAGCAGCACCAGATAGACGAGGTTGGCCGCGGCCAGCGTCGCCTCGGCCCGCAGGGTGCCCGCCATGAGCAGGCCGAGCCCGCTGAAGGCGGCCGTGCCGAAGAGGATCAGCAGCACCGTCCACAGCGGGTTGCCGCGCGGCGACCAGCCGAGCGCGACCGCCACCACGCCGATCACGATGACCTGGAGCACCTCGACGGCCACGACCGCCGCCGTCTTGGCCAGCAGCAGCCCGGTCCGCGACAGCGGGGTGGCGCCGAGCCGTTTGAGCACGCCGTACCGCCGCTCGAAGCCGGTGGCGATGGCCTGGCCGGTGAACGCGGTGGACATGACCGCGAGCGCGAGGACGCCGGGGGCGACGAAGGCGACCCGGGACCCGCCGCCGATGTCGATCAGCGGCGCCAGGGAGAAGCCGACCAGCAGCAGGATCGGGATGATCAGCGTGAGCACGAGCTGCTCGCCGTTGCGCAGCATGGCCCTGATCTCCGCGCCGGCCTGGGCGAGGACCATCCGGGGGAGCGGCGCGGCTCCCGGCCTGGGGGAGAAGTCGAGGGTGGGGATGGCCGCGGTCACCGCAGCTCCCGGCCGGTCAGCTCCAAGAACACGTCCTCCAGCGTACGCCGCTCGATGCGCAGGTCCTCCGTCGTGACGCCCTCGGCGGCGCACCACGCCGTGACGGTGGCCAGCATCTGCGGGCCGACCTGCCCCTCGATGATGTAGTGGCCGGACGGCGACTCCTTGGCGGCGCTGCCGGACGGGAGCGCGCAGAGCAGCTGGTCCACGTCGAGGCCGGGCCGGGCGCGGAAGCGGAGCTGGCGCTCCGCGCCGGTCAGCTCCCGCGGGGCGCCCTCGGCCACCACCCGCCCGTGGTCGATGACGACCACGTGGTCCGACAGCTTCTCGGCCTCGTCCATCTGGTGGGTGGTCAGCACCACGGACACGCCGGCGTCCCGCAGCCCGGTGACCACGTCCCAGCAGGCGTGCCGCGCCTGCGGGTCGAGCCCGGCGGTCGGCTCGTCGAGGAACACCAGCTCCGGCCGCCCGATGACGGCCGCCGCGAGCGACAGGCGCTGCTGCTGCCCGCCCGACAGCCGCCGGTACGGTGTACGCGCATGCTCGTTCAGGCCCAGCAGGGTGAGCAGGGCGTCCGGGTCGAGCGGGTGGGCGTAGAAGCGGGCGACCACCCGCAGCCACTCGCCGGCCCGCACGGCGGGCGGGACGCCGCCCGCCTGGAGCATGACCCCCAGACGCGGCTTCAGCGCGGGGTCGGCCGGGTCGAGGCCGAGCACCCGCACGGTCCCGCCGTCCGGCCGGCGGAAGCCCTCGCAGATCTCGATCGTGGAGGTCTTGCCCGCGCCGTTCGGCCCGAGGATCGCGGTCACCTCGCCGGCACGGCAGGTCAGGGTCAACCCGTCGACGGCCGTCTTGCGCCCGTACCGCTTGATCAGCCCGCGGATCTCCACGGCGTGCGGAGTGCTCACGTTCCGAGTCTAGGGAGCGGGTGCGGTGCCCCCGCAGCCGGAGCCGACCGCCGCCCGTACGGTCATGGTTAGGTAAGGCTACCCTGCGTGAGAAATCGCACTTAGATCGGTGTGACACTGGGTTTGTGACCCGGGAAGGAATTACGGCACACTGATGTTGTGAAATACGTGCCCGGGAGGACGAACGCCGAGGACGCCGCGCGGCGGCGGCCATCGGTCCTGCCCGCGCACACAGAACCCAATCAGGAACCCAGGCAGGAAACCAAGCAGGGGGACATCGGCAAGTACGGGGAGATCGGCAGCGAGCACAGCACCCGGGCCCGCGTCGCCAGGCTCATCCTGGAGCACGGTCCCGTCACCGCCGCCGCGCTCGGCGAGCGGCTCGGGCTGACCCCGGCCGCGGTGCGCCGTCACCTCGACGCGCTGCTCGCCGAGGGCATGATCGAGCCCCGTACGGCCAGGCCGTACGGCAGGCGGGGGCGCGGCAGGCCGGCGAAGACGTTCGCGATCACCGATGCGGGCCGCAGCGCTTTCGTGCACGCCTACGATGACCTGGCGGGCAGCGCGCTGCGCTTCCTGGCCGAGCGGCTGGGCGGGCAGGCGGTGTCGGAGTTCGCGCGCACCCAGGTGTCGGGCCTGGTGAACGCGTTGGACGAGGTCATGCGCGAGGTGCCCGCCGACCAGCGGGTCCGCGTGCTGGCCGAGGCGCTGTCGGCCGAGGGCTACGCTGCTTCCGCCAGCAAGACGGGCAGCGGCGGCGAGCAGCTCTGCCAGCACCACTGCCCGGTGGCGCACGTCGCGGCCGCGTTCCCCCAGCTGTGCGAGGCCGAGACCGAGGCGTTCGCACGGCTGCTCGGCACGCCGGTGCAGCGGCTGGCCACGATCGCCAACGGCGACGGGGTCTGCACCACGCACGTGAGCCCCCACGCGCTGGCCGGACGGCAGGCGCGTGCCCCCGAAGCGAGCACATCGACAATATCGACGAGCAAGGAGTCCGGAAGGTGACTGTCACCGACCGCCCGGAGCTGGAAGGCCTCGGGAATTACAAGTTCGGCTGGGCCGACACGGACGTGGCCGGTGCCACCGCCCGGCGTGGACTGTCGGAAGAGGTCGTCCGCGACATCTCCGCGCTCAAGAATGAGCCGGAGTGGATGCTCGACCTGCGTCTCAAGGGCCTCCGGCTGTTCAACAAGAAGCCGCTGCCGACCTGGGGCGCCGACCTCACGAGCATCGAGTTCGACAACATCAAGTACTTCGTCCGCTCGACGGAGAAGCAGGCCGCGTCCTGGGACGAGCTGCCGGCGGACATCAAGAACACCTACGACCGGCTCGGCATCCCCGAGGCGGAGAAGCAGCGCCTCATCGCAGGCGTCGCCGCGCAGTACGAGTCCGAGGTCGTCTACCACAAGATCCGTGAGGACCTCGAGGAGAAGGGTGTCATCTTCGTCGACACCGACACCGGCCTGCGCGAGCACGAGGACATCTTCAAGGAGTACTTCGGCTCGGTCATCCCGGTGGGCGACAACAAGTTCGCCGCGCTGAACACCGCGGTCTGGTCGGGCGGCTCGTTCATCTACGTGCCGCCGAACGTGCACGTAGAGATCCCGCTGCAGGCCTACTTCCGGATCAACACCGAGAACATGGGCCAGTTCGAGCGGACCCTGATCATCGTGGACGAGAACTCCTACGTGCACTACGTGGAGGGCTGCACCGCCCCGATCTACTCGTCCGACTCGCTGCACTCGGCGGTCGTCGAGATCATCGTGAAGAAGGGCGCCCGCTGCCGCTACACGACGATCCAGAACTGGTCGAACAACGTCTACAACCTGGTCACCAAGCGCGCCGTGGCGTACGAGGGCGCGACCATGGAGTGGATCGACGGCAACATCGGCTCCAAGATCACGATGAAGTACCCGGCCGTCTACCTCATGGGCGAGCACGCCAAGGGCGAGACCCTGTCGGTCGCGTTCGCCGGTGAGGGCCAGCATCAGGACGCCGGGGCGAAGATGGTGCACCTCGCGCCGAAGACCTCCTCGACGATCGTGTCCAAGTCGGTCGCGCGCGGCGGCGGCCGGACCTCCTACCGCGGCCTCGTGCAGATCGACGAGGGCGCCGCCGGGTCGGCCTCCACGGTCAAGTGCGACGCGCTGCTGGTGGACCAGATCAGCCGCTCGGACACCTACCCCTACGTCGACGTCCGCGAGGACGACGTGTCGATGGGCCACGAGGCCACGGTGTCCAAGGTGTCGGAGGACCAGCTCTTCTACCTGATGAGCCGCGGCCTGACGGAGGACGAGGCGATGGCGATGATCGTGCGCGGCTTCGTCGAGCCGATCGCGCGCGAGCTCCCCATGGAGTACGCGCTGGAGCTGAACCGCCTGATCGAGCTGCAGATGGAAGGAGCTGTCGGCTGATGGGCCTGGACACGAAGCCGCTGTCGACGCTGCACGAGATCTCGTCCTACAACGTGGCGGACTTCCCGGTGCCGACCGGGCGCGAGGAGGAGTGGCGGTTCACCCCGCTGTCCCGCCTGCGCGGCCTGCACGACGGCACGGCCGAGGTGACCGGCAGCGTCGTGGTCGAGGTGGACGCCGCGCCGGAGGCGACGGTCGAGACCGTCGGCCGCGAGGACGCCAGGATCGGCCGGGCGTACGTGCCGGCCGACCGGGTCAGCGCCCAGGCGTACTCGTCGTTCGAGAAGGCGACGGTCGTCACGGTGCCGCGCGAGGCCGTCACGTCCAAGCCGATCGTGATCGGCGTGCGGGGGACCGGCGGCGCCGGCGCCGGTGCGGCCTACGGCCACATCCTGATCGACGTCGGCCCGATGGCCGAGGCCGTGGTCGTGCTGGACCACCGCGGCAGCGCGGTCTACGCCGACAACGTCGAGTTCGACGTCGCGGAGGGCGCCACACTCAAGGTGGTCAGCCTGCAGGACTGGGACGACGACGCGGTGCACGTCTCGCACCACCACGCCAGGATCGGCAAGGACGCCACGTTCCGGTCGTTCGTGGTCACCCTCGGCGGTGATCTCGTACGGCTGTCGCCGTCGGTGTCGTACACGGCGCCCGGCGGCGACGCCGACCTGACCGGGCTGTACTTCGCCGACGCCCGTCAGCACCTGGAGCACCGCCTGCTCGTCGACCACACCGTGCCGAAGTGCCGCAGCAACGTGACCTACAAGGGCGCGCTGCAGGGCGACGGCGCGCACGCGGTGTGGATCGGCGACGTGATCATCCGGGCCGAGGCCGAGGGCACCGACACCTACGAGCTGAACCGGAACCTGATCCTCACCGACGGCGCCCGCGCCGACTCGGTGCCGAACCTGGAGATCCTCACCGGCGAGGTCGCCGGGGCGGGCCACGCGTCCGCCTCCGGCCGCATCGACGACGAGCACATCTTCTACCTCCAGGCCCGGGGCATCCCGTTGGACGAGGCCCGCCGCCTGGTCGTGCACGGGTTCTTCGCCCGGCTGCTCGAGAAGATCGAGGTCCCCGAGATCCGGGAGCGGGTGCTCTCGGCGGTCGAGGCGGAGCTGGCCCGATGAGCGCGGAATGGGAGAAGGTCTGCGCGCTCGGCGACATCCCCGACGAGGGCGTCATCGGCGTGGAGGTCGGTGAGGTCCCGGTCGCGGTCGTCCGCGTCGGCGACGAGGTCTTCGCCCTGCACGACGTCTGCTCGCACGCCGAGGTGAAACTCAGCGAGGGCGACGTGTACGACCACACGTTGGAGTGCTGGCTGCACGGTTCGTGCTTCGACCTGCGCAGCGGCAAGCCGACAGGACCGCCCGCCACCAAGCCAGTGAACGTCTACCGAGTCAAGATCGAAGGCGATGACGTGTTCGTCTCGCTCTCGAAGGAGTAAAACGTGCCCACCCTTGAGATCCGTGACCTGCACGTCGCCGTCGGCGACAAGGAGATCCTGCGCGGCGTCGACCTGACCGTCGGCGCGGGGGAGACCCACGCCATCATGGGGCCGAACGGCTCCGGCAAGTCGACCCTGGCCTACGCCGTAGCCGGTCACCCCAAGTACACGATCACGTCGGGCGCCGTGCTGCTCGACGGCGAGGACGTCCTGGAGATGTCCGTCGACGAGCGCGCCCGGGCCGGTCTGTTCCTCGCCATGCAGTATCCGGTCGAGGTGCCCGGCGTCAGCGTCTCCAACTTCCTGCGCTCGGCGATCACCTCGGTCCGCGGCGAGGCGCCCAAGCTGCGCCAGTTCGCCAAGGACCTGAAGGCCGGGATGGACGCGCTGTCCATGGACCCCGCCTTCGCCCAGCGCAACACCAACGAGGGCTTCTCCGGCGGTGAGAAGAAGCGCCACGAGATCCTCCAGCTCGAACTGCTCAAGCCGAAGATCGCGATCCTCGACGAGACCGACTCCGGCCTCGACATCGACGCGCTGCGCGTGGTGTCCGAGGGCATCAACAGGTTCCGCAGCGGCGACACCGGCGTGCTCCTGATCACGCACTACACCCGCATCCTGCGGTACGTGAAGCCCGACTTCGTCCACGTCTTCGCCGGCGGCCGGATCGTCGAGGAGGGCGGCCCCGAGCTCGCGGAGAAGCTGGAGGCCGAGGGGTACGAGTCCTACACGAAGGCATCGGCCTGATGACGAGCACCGACGTTCAGCCGACGGCCGGCACGGGCGGCCTCGACGTGGAGAGGATCAGGAAGGACTTCCCGATCCTCGCCCGCGAGCTGCCCGGCGGCCGCCCGCTGGTCTACCTCGACTCGGCGAACTCCTCGCAGAAGCCGGTCCAGGTGATCGACACGATGCGCGAGCATCTGATGTCGCACTACGGCAACGTCGGCCGGGCCCTGCACGCGCTGGGCAGCGAGTCAACCGAGGCGTACGAGTCGGCCCGCGACAAGATCGCCGCCTTCGTCGGCGCGCCGTCGCGGGAAGAGGTGATCTTCACCAAGAACGCCTCCGAGGCGATCAACCTGGTGGCGTACGCCTTCGGCAACCCGACGAACACCGACGAGCGGTTCCGCCTCGGCCCCGGTGACGAGATCGTCATCAGCGAGATGGAGCACCACTCCAACATCGTGCCGTGGCAGCTGCTCGCGCAGCGGACCGGCGCGACGCTGCGCTGGTTCCCGGTGACCGACGAGGGCCGCCTCGACATCACGGGCCTGGACGAGCTGGTGAACGAGCGCACCAGGATCGTGTCGATCGTGCACCAGTCGAACGTGCTGGGCACGGTCAACTCGGTCTCGCCGATCCTGGCCCGGGCCCGTGAGGTGGGCGCGCTGATGATGCTCGACGCGTCGCAGTCGGTGCCGCACCAGGCCGTCGACGTGCGCGAGCTCGGCGTCGACTTCCTGGCCTTCACCGGGCACAAGATGGTCGGTCCGTCCGGGATCGGCGTGCTGTGGGGCCGCCGGGAGCTGCTCGACGCGATGCCGCCGTTCCTCGGCGGCGGCGAGATGATCGAGGCGGTCTGGATGGACCGCTCGACCTACGCGCCGGTGCCGCACAAGTTCGAGGCGGGCACGCCGCCCATCGTCGAGGCGATCGGCCTGGGCGCGGCCGTCGACTATCTCACCTCGGTCGGCATGGACCAGGTCAAGCGGCACGAGCGGGCGCTCACCGCGTACGCGCTGGACGCGCTGGCGGAGATCCCGGGGCTCAGGATCATCGGCCCGCGCGGCGTGGTCGCCCGCGGCGGCACGGTCTCGTTCGTCCTCGACGGTATCCACCCCCACGACGTCGGACAGATCCTCGACGACGTGTACGGCATCGCGGTGCGGGTAGGCCACCACTGCGCCAGGCCGCTCCACCTGCGTTTCGGCATCCCGGCGACCACCCGCACGTCGTTCTACCTGTACAACACGACGGACGAGATCGACGCTCTGGTCCGCGGCCTCCACCACGTGCAGAAGGTGTTCGGCTGAGCCATGATCGCTGAATCCATGTACCAGGAACTGATCCTGGAGCACTACAAGCGCCCCCAGGGCCGGGGGCTGCGCGAGCCGTACGACGCGGAAGTGCACCACGTGAACCCGACCTGCGGCGACGAGGTCACGCTGCGGGTGAAGCTGGCCGATGGCGGCAAGGTGCAGGACGTCTCCTATGACGGCCAGGGCTGCTCGATCAGCCAGGCGGCCGCCTCGGTGCTGCACGATCTCGCCACGGGGTCCACGGTGGAGGAGTCGCTGGCGGTCGTCGACGAGTTCACCCGGCTGATGCAGGGCAGAGGCCAGGTCGAGGCCGACGAGGACGTGCTGGGCGACGCGGTGGCGTTCGCCGGGGTCGCGAAGTTCCCCGCCCGCGTCAAGTGCGCCCTGCTGGCGTGGATGGCCTACAAGGACGCGGTGTTGAGAAGCCAGGAGGCGATGTGAGCAAGCCGACGGAGACCCCGACGACCCTGACGACCCAGACCACCGCCGACGAGGGGGAGGTCTCCACCGAGGAGGTGCTGGAGGCGCTGCGGGACGTCGTCGACCCCGAACTGGGGATCAACGTCGTCGACCTCGGCCTCGTCTACGGGGTCAACCTCGACCCCGCCGGCGAGGGGGAGCTCCCGGTCGCGACGGTCGACATGACGCTGACCAGCGCGGCCTGCCCGCTGACCGACGTGATCGAGGACCAGGCCAACTCGGCGCTGGCCGACCTCACGTCGAGCGTCGTGATCAACTGGGTGTGGCTGCCGCCGTGGGGGCCGGACAAGATCACCGAAGACGGGCGCGAGCAGCTGCGCATGCTCGGCTTCAACGTCTGATCTCGCCCGGCCGCTCCGGCGTGCTCAGCCCTTCAGTCCGCTGAGCACGATGCCCCGGGGCGAAATAGCGCTGGAAGACCAGGAAGAAGCCGATCGACGGCAGGGAGGCGAGCACGCCGCCCGCCAGGATCGCGCCCTGCTTCTGCGCGCCGGGGAAGTAGGAGTTGAGCCGGGCCGGCGCGACCGGGATGTTCGCCATCTCGTCGCTCTGCACGGTGATCAGCGGCCAGAGGAAGTCGTTCCACTCCGCGAGCACGATGAAGATCGACATGGCGGCGAGGGCGGGGCGCAGCAGCGGCACGCCGGAATCCGGAGATCGTGCCAACGGAGATCGTCGCCTTAACCGGGTCAGACTCCTGTCGTCCGTACGGCTTCGGTAGCCTTGATCCGCGGGTCGAAGATCGCCTGGCCCCCGTACCCTCCGGCCCCCCGGGAGACCACCGTGTTCGTTGACATGCCACTCGACCAGCTCAGGACCTACCTGCCCGAGCGGCGAGAGCCAGAGGACTTCGACGACTTCTGGTCGCGTACGCTGGCCGAGGCGCGTGAGCACGATCTCGGCGCCGAGTTCCGGCCGTACGCCACCGACCTCGCCATGATCGACGTTTTCGACGTGACCTTCTCCGGGTTCGGCGGCCATCCCGTCAAGGGGTGGCTGCTCCGGCCGGTCTCGGGGGCCCGCGGTGGCGCGCTGCCGTGCGTCGTGGAGTTCGTCGGCTACAACGGAGGCCGCGGCCTGCCGCACGACTGGCTGCTGTGGCCCTCGGCCGGATATGCCACCTTCGTCATGGACACCCGTGGTCAGGGCGGTGGCTGGCGGACCGGCGACACCCCCGACCCGGCGCCCGGCCTCGGTCCCGAGGTCCCGGGCAAGCTCACCCAGGGCGTCTTCGACCCGGACGGTTACTACTACCGCAGGCTCTACACCGACGTGGTCCGCGCGGTCGAGGCGGCCCGATCCCACCCCGGCGTCGACGCCGACCGGATCATCGTGGCCGGCGGCAGCCAGGGCGGCGGCATGGCCCTGGCCGCCGCCGCGCTCGTCCCGGGGATCGCGCACGCCTTCGTCAACGTGCCGTTCATGTGCCACATCCGCCGGGCGGCGGAGATCACCGACGAGGAGCCCTACGCCGAGCTCGGCCGGTTCTGCGCCACGCAGCGCGCCCGGGTGGACGAGGTCTTCGCCACGCTCGACTACTTCGACGGGATGAACTTCGCGGTGCGCGCACGCACCCCCGCCCAGTTCTCCGTCGGCCTGCGCGACGGCGTCACCCCGGCCTCGACCGTCTTCGCCGCATACAACCACTACGCCGGGCCCAAGGACATCTCGGTCTGGCCCTTCAACGGGCACGAGGGCGGCGGGACCCGCCAGGCGCTGGAGATGCTCGGCATCGCCAGGAAGGTCTTCGGCTGAATCGGTCCGCTACCCTGAATGGACACGTACGACGACCCGAGAGAAACGATGAAGACCTTCGAAGAGCTGTACGCCGAACTGGCTGAAAAGGCGCGCACCCGGCCGGAGGGATCCGGCACCGTGGCCGCACTGGACGCCGGCGTTCATGCCATCGGCAAGAAGGTCGTGGAGGAGGCCGCCGAGAGCTGGATGGCGGCGGAGCACGAATCCACGGAGCGGACCGCCGAGGAGATCTCGCAGCTGCTCTACCACATCCAGGTCCTCATGCTGGCGCGCGGCATCGGGCTGGACGAGGTCTACAAGCATCTCTAGCCGCGGCGGCCGTGGTCCGTCGCGGCTCGATGCGGGCCCCACCTCGTTCCATCCGACTCCTGAAGGGTTATCTCACGTCATGCTGCGTCTGGCCGTACCGAACAAGGGCGCGCTCACCGAGGCCGCCCAGGCGATGCTGAAGGAAGCCGGCTACCGGCAGCGCTCGGACAGCAAGGAGCTCGTGGTCGTCGACCCGGAGAACTCCTGCGAGCTGTTCTTCCTGCGTCCCAGGGACATCGCCGTCTACGTCGGCGAGGGCACGCTCGACGCCGGCATCACCGGCCGCGACATGCTGTTCGACTCCGGCGCCCCCGCTGAGGAGGTCATGCCGCTCGGGTTCGGGCGGTCGACGTTCCGCTTCGCCGCCGCCCCCGGGGCCTTCTCCCGCGTGTCGGAGCTCGCCGGGCTGCGGATCGCCACCTCGTACGCGGGACTGCTCGGCAAGTACCTCGCGGACGAGGGCGTCGACGCCCGAGTGATCAAGCTCGACGGGGCGGTCGAGACCGCGATAAGGCTGGGCGTGGCCGACGCGGTGGCCGATGTGGTCGAGACCGGCACCACGCTGCGCAACGTGGGGCTGGAGGCGTTCGGAGAGCCGATCGCCCACTCCGAGGCGGTGCTGATCAAGCGGGCCGGCGTGCCGGAGGAGAACGGCCTGGGGCAGCTCGTGCGCCGTCTCCAGGGCGTTCTGGTGGCCCGGGACTATGTGATGATCGACTACGACATCCGGGTCGAGCACATCGACGAGGCCATCGCGATCACCCCCGGCATGGAGGGGCCGACCGTCTCCCCGCTGCACCGCGAGGGCTGGGTCGCGGTCCGGGCGATGGTCCCGCGCAAGGGGCACCAGCGGGTGATGGACCGCCTGGCGGAGATCGGCGCCAAGGCCATTCTCGTCACCGCCATATTCGCCTGTCGGCTCTGAGCGTTCGGCCGCCCGACGGCCCGGCGGGGCGCGCC
The DNA here is from genome assembly GCA_001552515.1 of Sphaerimonospora mesophila NBRC 14179 = JCM 3151. Classification (GTDB taxonomy): domain Bacteria; phylum Actinomycetota; class Actinomycetes; order Streptosporangiales; family Streptosporangiaceae; genus Sphaerimonospora; species Sphaerimonospora mesophila. The sequence continues at coordinate 15,814 of BCRI01000013.1, read as the reverse complement.
GCGTCACGCCGGGACCGCCCGCCGTTGGCGTCAATGGCATTCGATGTTGTAGGGTGTCCTTTTGTTACGCCCGAAGCGACTTGAACGACGGTGTTCGTGACAGGGTCGCTCGTGAAGACATGGGCGAATCGCGTGGCACTGCGTCCGACGCAGTAGCCCCACCCTCCGGCCAGGTCGCATTTCCGGTTCACCCCTGCGTCCGATTCCGGTAGGGCAAGACAGCAGATGTCCCGGCTCGTCCTTTCGCAGAAGTGACGTGCCCCCGCGTTCCGACGCGTTCGCTTCGATGAAAGGCACGACCTCGTGACCATGCTCGACGCTGGCCATATCCTTTCCGCCTCCGACTCCGACTCCACGTCCGAATCCACGTCCGACTCCACGTTCGCGGCGCTCGGGCTGCCCCGGCCGCTCGTGACCGCGCTGGCCAGGGAGGGCATCACCACGCCGTTCCCCATCCAGGAGGCGGCCATTCCCGACGCGCTCGCCGGCCGCGACGTGCTGGGCCGGGGCCAGACCGGCTCGGGCAAGACCCTCGCCTTCGGCCTGCCGACGATGGCCCGCGTCGCGGGTGAGCGCGCAGCCCCCCGGCGGCCGCGCGCCCTCGTCCTCGTGCCCACGCGCGAGCTGGCCCTGCAGGTCGCCGACACCCTGGAGCCGCTCGGCCGAGGTCTGTCGCTCCGTACCAAGATCGTCGTCGGCGGCATGCCGATGGGACGGCAGATCGAGGCGCTCCGCCGCGGCGTCGACATCGTCGTGGCCACGCCCGGGCGCCTGACCGACCTCATGCGGCAGGGCGAGTGCTCGCTCGAGGACGTCGAGGTCACCGTGCTCGACGAGGCCGACCACATGTGCGATCTCGGCTTCTTCCCCGTGGTGAGCGCCATCCTCGACGCGACCCCGGCGGACGGCCAGCGCCTGCTCTTCTCCGCCACCCTCGACGGTGACGTGGACAAGCTGGTCCGGCGGTTCCTCACCGACCCGGTCACGCACTCGCCGGCGGAGGTGACCTCCCCGGTCGAGACCATGGAGCACCACCTCTTCCAGGTGCATCGGGACGACAAGATGGACGTCACCGCCGAGATCGCCAACCGTGAGGGCCGTACGATCCTGTTCGCCCGCACCCAGCGCGGGGTGGACCGGATCGTCAAGCAGCTCGCCAGGGTGGGGGTCCGCGCCGGCGGACTGCACGGCGGCAAGCGGCAGAACCAGCGGACCCGCATCCTCGACGAGTTCCGCGAGGGCAAGGTGACCGTCCTGGTCTGCACGGACGTCGCGGCCCGCGGCATCCACGTCGACGACGTCAGCCTCGTGCTGCACGTGGATCCGCCGGCGGATCACAAGAGCTACCTCCACCGTGGCGGCCGTACCGCCCGCGCCGGGGAGCGCGGCAGCGTCGTGACGCTCGTCATGCCGGACGAGCGCCGCTCCATCAACGCGATGACCCGGCGGGCGGGCATCACCCCGACGTGGCACCGTGTCCGGCCCGGCGACGAGGTCCTCGGCGGGATCACCGGTGCGCGGCGGCCCAGCGGCGAGGCCATCTCCGTGTGGCAGCCCGAGGCCGGCAGGCCGCCGCACCCGCGCCGTGAGGGCCGGTCGACCGACCGCCGCCCGCGTTCCTTCTCACGGCGGCGGGGCTCCGACGGCGGGAAGAACCGCGGCCGGGAGGCCGGCGGGTTCCGCGGCTCAGGGACCCCGCACGGCCGCTGACCGCCGACCCCTGCCGACCAGCGGTGACCATCGGTGACCGCTGGTCGCACCCTCCTCGTCAGAGGAAATAGCGCAGCCAGACATAGCCCCACGCCATCAGCAGGCTCAGCGCGGTCACGAAGATTCCGTACCGGGTGAACTGCCAGAAGCTGATGTTGTGACCGGTGCGGGTGGCGATGCCGAGCGCGACGATGTTGGCGCTGGCCGCCACCGCGGTGCCGTTGCCGCCGAAGTCGGCCCCCAGCGCGAAGGACCACCACAGCGCCTGTCCGATCTGCGGATCGGCGGTCTGCGCGACCAGGCCCTCGACGATGGGCGCCATGACGGTGGCGTAGGGGATGTTGTCGAAGAAGGCGCCCAGCACGCCGGAGCCGAACAGCAGCGTCGTGGCGGTGAGGAAGTGGTTGCCGCCGAGCACGCCGACCACCCAGCCGCCGACGGTCTCGATGACACCGGTGTGCACCAGCCCGGCGACCATCACGAACAGGCCCATGAAGAAGACCAGCGTGGGCCACTCGACCTCGCGCAGCACCTCCGAGACGTCCGTGCGGGCCACCAGCATCATCACCCCGGCGCCCACCAGCGCGACGATCGCCGGCTCCAGCGGCAGCACGGAGTGCAGGCAGAACGCGAGGATGACCACGCCGAGCACGATCATGCATCGGATGAGCAGCCGCCGGTCGGTGATGGCGCGCCGCTCCTGCAGGGCCATCACCGACGCCACGTGCTCGGGGTTGTACTGGAACGCGTTGCGGAACAGCACCCGGGTGAACAGGACGAACGTCGCGAAGATGATGACGACGATCGGCGTCATGTGGACGAGGAAGTCGTTGAACGTCAGCCCGGCGCGGCTGGCGATGATGATGTTGGGCGGGTCGCCGATGAGCGTCGCCGCTCCGCCGATGTTGGACGCGAGCACCTCGGCGATGAGGTACGGCTGGGCCGGGATGCGCAGCCGGTCGCAGACCACCACCGTGACCGGCGCGACGAGCATGATCGTGGTGACGTTGTCGAGGAACGGTGAGGCGATCGCGGTGATGGTCATCAGCATGACCATCAGCCGGTACGGCTGCCCTTTCGACTTCTTCGCCGCCCAGATCGCGAGGTAGTCGAAGATCCCCGTCTGCTTGATGATGCCGACGATGATCATCATGCCCAGCAGCAGGAATACAACGTTCCAGTCGATGCCGGCATGTTCGGAGAAGAACACCTCGCTGCCGGGGATCAGTCCCAGTACGGCCATCAGGCCGGCGGCGATCAGCACCACCTTGACTTTGTTCGCCTTCTCGGTGGCGATGAAGAAGAAGGCGACCAGGAAGATCGCTAGGGAGGCGATCGCGCTCATCGACGGCCCCCCGGCGGCGCGGCCGGAGCCGACCCGGTCACTGCGGTACCGGTCTGTACGGACACGAACCGTAGGGGTATGGCGAAAACAGGCATGGTGCGGCAAGGCATGACAGGCCTCCTGACGTCGGGCACGTTGTGGCGAGGCGGGACGAGGCGGAGCGGCCCGGTGGGTCAGGTACCCGGGGTGAACAGCGCCAGACTGGTCAGCAACCGTTCCAGGGTGATCGCCCCGGCCAGCCTGCCGTCGGGGGTGACGACGGCCACGAGCGGGTTGCGCAACTGGATCATCATCGCGGCCACTTCGAGCAGGGTCGCGTCGAGTGAGACCGTGACCGGTTTGACCAGTGGACGCGGCAGGCAGTCGCCCACCGACAGGTCGCCGAGGTCCTGGGAGAAGGCGTCGGCGTAGGCCTCGTCGACGATCCGGGTGAGAGAGGGATCCTCGTGGTACGCCCGGGGGATCGCGAGCCGCAGTACGTCCGTGCCCGAGAGCACCGCCCCCGGCCGCCCGGCCTCGTCGACGACGATAAGGCCGGGCATCCGGTTCAGCGCCATGATCTGGAAGGCCTTGGTGACCCGGTCGTCGATGGTGACCGTGGGGGGCTTCATGGCGATATCGCGTGCTTGCACGGTGCTTTTCCGTTCAGGGGCGGCGGGGTTCCGCTCGGTGACGACGGTGCCGGTCGCCCGGTCGTTCGGGGTCGTCGCCGGCGCGCTCACGACGTCGTTCCGGCGATCTGTGCCGTTTCGCTGATTTGGGCGACGCGGCGCTCGAGGACGGCGACCCGATCGGCGATGGGCCGGCTGTGCAGGATCTCGGCGAGCTGGTCGGCCTCGTCCTGCTCGAGTGCGATGCTCTGCAGTGGTTCGTCCGACCCGGCCGCGTAGACGAGGAGACGGTACCGGCCGGTCCTGTCCGAGAGGACGCCGAAACGCTGTCCTCCTCGGGTGACACACTGATGTAGGGTGCCGGTGCCGGGCACAGCCGTGCGGGAGACGCGCACGCAGAGATACCTCCGTTCCGACCTTCCGTTGGTCGCCGATCCTTACCGCGGGTGATACCGGACGGTTCCGGCCCCACAGTCCATTTTCGACGGCGGCGCGGCTGTCCGCCATCGGGTCTGGCACCCATTTCGGCGGGGGTCTGACCTGCAATCTCCGGCCGAGATGGGAGAGAACCCCCATGGACATCCGGGTTTCACGGGACTAGGAAGGACTGCGGAAGGGAGGAAGGGCGCCTGCGCGCCCGCCCGAAGGGCGGGCCGGGGGAGGCCAGGACCCCGATGAGCCACTCCAACGACCGGCGGCCGCGGCAGGCCGCCAGACGTTCGCGGACGCCCGCGCGGGCGCTGTTCTGGCGGCTGTTCGCGATCAACGGGTTCGTGTTCACGGTCGGCACGCTCGTGCTCGCGCTGTCGCCCGCCACGGTGTCCTCCATGGTCCGGCCGGCCGAGCTGCCGGTCCTGACGATCGGGCTGACACTGATCATCACCGCCAACGCGCTGCTGCTGCGGGCCAGCCTGGCCCCGCTGGACGCGCTCACCACGCTCATGCAGCGCGTCGACCTGCTGGAATCGGGGGATCGGCTCGCCGACAGCGGCACCGGAGACCTCTCCCACCTGATCGGCACGTTCAACGCGATGCTCGACCGGCTCGAATCGGAGCGCAGCGCGAGCAGCGCGCACGCGCTGGCGGCACAGGAGGGAGAGCGGCAGCGCATCGCGCGCGAGCTGCACGACGAGATCGGGCAGAGCCTCACCGTGGCGCTGCTGAGTCTCAAACGCGTCGTCGACCGGGCGCCGGAGGAACTGCGCGAGGACCTGCGCGCCGCGCAGGAGACGGTCCGCTCCAGCCTCGACGAGGTGCGCCAGGTGGCCCGCAGGCTGCGTCCCGGCGTGCTCGAAGACCTCGGGCTGCAGAGCGCGCTGAGCGCGCTGAGCAGCGAGTTCTCCCAGGCCAACCAGGTCTCGATCTCGCGGAAGGTCGATCCGGTCCTGCCCGATCTCAGCGAGGACGTGGAGTTGGTCATCTACCGGATCGCGCAGGAGAGCCTGACCAATGTGGCCAGGCACGCCCACGCCGACCATGTGGAGCTGTCGCTGACCGTGGGCGACGGCGACCTGATCCTGCGCGTCACCGACGACGGACGCGGCGGCGCCCGGCACGAGGGCGCCGGCATCCGCGGCATGCGGGAGCGCGCCCACCTCATCGGCGCGCGCCTGACCATCGCGTCCCCGCCCGGCGCCGGCACGGACGTACGTCTGGTCATACCCATCGAGGCCGAACGGAGCCGAACGCGGTGAACACCTCAGCTGAGCCGAGCACGGAGACGGCCAAGACCCGCATCCTGCTGGCGGACGACCACGCCCTGGTACGGCACGGGCTGCGCCTGATCCTCGACGCCGAGCCCGACCTCGTGGTCGTGGCCGAGGCGGCGGACGGCGCCGCGGCCGTCGAGGCGATCTCGGGCGGGGGCATCGATCTGGCCATCCTCGACATCGCGATGCCCCGGATGACCGGGATCCAGGCGGCCAGGGAGATCAGCCGGCGGGCGCCCGGCGTCCGCATCCTGATCCTGTCCATGTACGACAACGAGCAGTACTTCTTCGAGGCGCTCAAGGCGGGGGCCTCGGGCTATGTGCTGAAGTCGGTGGCCGACCAGGACCTGCTGGAGGCGTGCCGGGCTGCCGTGCGCGGCGAGCCGTTCCTCTATCCGGGGGCGGTCACCGCGCTCATCCGCGACTATCTGCACCGTGCCCGGCAGGGCGAGCAGATGCCCGAGAGCATCCTGACGCCGCGTGAGGAGGAGATCGTCAAGCTGATCGCCGAGGGCAACTCCGCCAAGCAGATCGCCGAGACGTTGTTCATCAGCGTCAAGACAGTCGACCGGCACCGGGCGAACATCCTGCAGAAGCTCGGCATGCGCGACCGGCTGGAGCTGACCCGCTACGCCATCCGCGCCGGCCTCATCGAGCCCTGATCGCCCCCACCCCCTCATGGCCATGATCTTGAGAGCAAGATCACCACGCGGGTCTGCGCACGTCGGACCGCATTCCTGCGAGAAAGTGCAAGATCAGCGAAAAAGTTCAGGCAGGTCATGCGGGTGGGGTGCGAGAGATCGCAAGATCACGGCAATGGGGGTGGGGTAGCCTGACCTGTCATGGCGGCGCGACCGGCGGCGGGTGGGGGCAGGTGGGTCTCGGTGACCCCCGAGCGGCTCGCCCGGTGGATCGACGGCTTCGCCGTACGGCACGGGGCCGTCGCGACCACCGTCACCGACGACGTGGTGCGGCTGGAGGCGGCCGACGGTTCGGTGGCCGAGTGCCGGGTCCCGTTCCCGCCGCTGCGGGGAGATCTGGTCGGGCACGCGTCCCGGGAGCGGACGGTGGGGGTCCTGCTGGTACGGCTCGGCGGCTACGCGGCCGGGGTGTTCACCGGGGCGCGGCTGGTCGCCTCGAAGGTCGGATCGCGGCCGGTGCACGGGCGCAGCGCGGCCGGCGGCTGGTCGCAGCAGCGCTTCGCCCGGCGCAGGGAGAAGCAGTCGGCCGAGGCCCTCGGCGCAGCGGCCGACGCCGCCTTCCGGGTGCTCGTGCCGTACGTCGCGGAGCTCGACGCGGTCGTGCTCGGCGGCGACCGGCGCGCGGTCGCCGAACTGCGCGGTGACCGGCGGCTGGCGCCGCTGTTCGCGCTCGAGGCCGAGCCGTTCCTGACCGTGCCCGACCCCAGGCGCGGCGTGCTCGAGGGGACTCCCGCGATGTTCCGCGGTGTGCGCATCCGCGTCGTCGAGACCGGTTCCGGGCCGTCCTGATCGCCGGCGTTCATCGGGATCGAGGCAGCGGAGCGGGCGGGAGCGAGGACCGCACGCGAAAGCCCGGAGCGGGCCGCACAGTGGACCGGAGCTTCCTCCCGGCGCATCCCGGGCCCCGCGGAGATTCCGAGCCTGCGAGGAATCTTCGTGGGTGGAGGGACCGGGCTTCAGCCGAGGTTCGTGATCGGCGCCGGCGACAGGCCGGGCCGATAATCACGTTCGGCTCGTGGCGGCCGGCGACTACAATGGCGGGCATGCGCGCTCCCGACTGATCGGCACATGCGCCGATCCCCTTCGAAATTTCCTCACGGGAGTGTCCCCATTCATGATCATCGCTACTGACGTCGAACTGCGCGCGGGATCCCGGCTGCTCATCGAGGGCGCCTCCTTCCGGGTCAACCCCGGCGACAAGATCGGACTGGTCGGCCGCAACGGGGCCGGCAAGACCACGCTCACCCGGGTCCTCGCCGGTGAGGGCCTGCCGGCGGCCGGGACCGTGAGCGCCACCGGCAGCATCGGCTACCTGCCCCAGGATCCGCGCACCGGCGACCTGGCGGTGCTCGCCCGCGACCGCATCCTGTCGGCCCGGGGACTGGACGAGGTGCTGCGCGAGCTGCGCGAGGCCGAGCTCGGCATGGCCTCGGCCGACACCCGGACGCGCGACAAGGCGGTACGCGCCTACGGCCGCCTGGAGGACCGCCTGCACGTGCTCGGCGGCTACGCGGCCGAGGCGGAGGCCGCCTCGATCGCCTCCAGCCTCGGGCTGCCCGACCGGGTCCTGCGGCAGCCGCTGGAGACCCTGTCGGGCGGGCAGCGCAGGCGGGTGGAGCTGGCCCGGATCCTGTTCAGCGGAGCCGAGACTCTCCTGCTTGACGAGCCCACAAACCACCTCGATGCGGACTCAATCGGGTGGCTTCGGGATTTTTTGCGCTCACACCAGGGCGGCTTGGTGATCATCAGCCACGACGTAAACCTTCTTGAAGCGACGGTAAACCGGGTTCTGCACCTCGACGCCAACCGCTGCGTGATCGACACCTACAACGTCGGCTGGAAGGCGTACCTGACGCAGCGGGAGACCGACGAGAAGCGCCGCAAGCGCGAGCGGGTCAACGCCGAGCGGCAGGCCTCGGCGCTGCTGTCGCAGGCGGACCGCATGCGGGCGAAGGCCACCAAGGCCAAGGCGGCGCAGGACATGGAGCGCCGGGCCCGCCGCCTGCTGTCGGGCGTCGAGGGCGAGCGGCGGGCCGACCGGGTCGCCAAGCTGCGCTTCCCCGAGCCCGCTCCGTGCGGCAGGACGCCGCTGACGGCGCACGGCCTGTCCAAGTCGTACGGCTCGCTGGAGGTCTTCACCGACGTCGACGCGGCCGTCGACCGGGGATCCCGCATCGTCATCCTCGGCCTGAACGGCGCCGGCAAGACCACCCTGCTGCGCCTGCTCGCCGGGATCGAGAAGCCCGACACCGGCGAGGTACGGCCCGGCCACGGCCTGAAGATCGGCTACTACGCCCAGGAGCACGAGACCCTCGACCCGGAGCGCACGGTCCTGGAGAACATGCGCTCGGCCGGGCCCGATCTCGTCGAGGTCGAGCTGCGCAAGGTGCTCGGCTCGTTCCTGTTCTCCGGCGACGACGTGGACAAGCCGGCCGGGGTGCTGTCGGGCGGTGAGAAGACACGGCTCGCCCTTGCCACGCTGGTGCTGTCGAGCGCCAACGTGCTGCTGCTCGACGAGCCTACCAACAACCTCGATCCGGCGTCACGGGAGCAGGTTCTGGCGGCCCTCGGCTCGTACGCCGGTGCGATCGTGCTGGTCACCCATGATGAGGGTGCCGTCGAGGCGCTGCGGCCGGATAGGGTGATTTTGCTGCCGGACGGAGTCGAAGACGCGTGGAGTGACGAATTTTCCGATCTTGTGGCACTCGCCTGATCTTAATTTGAGCGGGTAGGGATCTTTTCCCGCGGAGTAGGTAGCCGATCTCGCCGAAATGACTGATCATGGCGTGAGTAACGCTGCGGAAGTCTGGCACTACAGGAGGTACTCGTGGCCGAGACTCTCAAGAAGGGCACCCGGGTGACCGGGGCCGACCGTGAAAAGCTGGCCAACGATCTGAAGAAGCGCTATGCCGCGGGTGAGAGCATCCGCGCTCTGGCGGCTTCCACCGGCCGGTCGTACGGGTTCATCCACCGCATCCTCAGCGAGTCGGGAGTGACTCTGCGCGGGCGCGGCGGTGCGACCCGGGGCAAGTCCAAGCGCTAGCGATCCACCTCAAGACGCGCGACCGCAGCCGCTCGTTCCAGTAGCCGGAGTGGTCGCGTCCGAGCCGCCAGAATGAGATTCGGTAGGCTCGGGCGCGACCGCGGAGACAGGGGAGCGCGAGCGACGGCACGTACGGAATGTGTACGGGCCTGGCGCGCACGGACGGGACGCCGCACCGGACCCGGCCGTGTGTGAGGCGAGCGAACGCCCACCGAAGGCAGGAGCGAGCAGCGATGGCGGAAGCGGTAACTGGGGGGAGCGGACTGCGCTTCGAGATGGACGGCGAGATCGCGACCGTCACCTTGAACCGGCCGGAGAAGCGGAACGCACAGACGTTCGCCACCTGGTCGGCTCTGGCCCGGATAGGAGAAGACCTTCCGGAGCAGGTGCGAGTGGTCGTGGTCCGAGGCGAGGGGCCGTCCTTCTCGTCGGGCCTCGATCTGGGCATGTTCGCCCCGGAACCCGAGCCGCCCGCTCAGCATCCCGAGCCCGCTCAGCATCGTGGGACCGAGCGGGTGCCCGGGACGGATTCGTTCGCCGCGGCGGCGGCGCGCGGCGATGCCGAACTGCGTCGGCTGATCGCCGAGGCCCAGCGCGGCTTTCTCTGGCTGCGCCGGCCTGACATCGTGTCCATCGCGGCCGTGCAGGGCCACGCCATCGGCGCGGGTTTCCAGCTCGCGCTCGCGTGCGACCTGCGGATCGTCGCGGACGACGTCATGTTCTGCATGAAGGAGCCCGCGCTCGGGCTGGTCCCCGACCTGACGGGGACCAAGCCGCTGGTCGACATCGTCGGGGTGCCACGGGCCATCGAGATCTGCCTGACCGCACGCGTCGTCGGCGCGGCCGAGGCGCTGCGGCTCGGCCTGGCGGAGCTGGCGGTGCCCCCGGACGAGCTGGGCCGGGCCGTACGAGACCTGACGGCGGCGCTGCTGGCCGTCAACCGGGAGGCGGCGACCGCCACCAAGCGCCTGCTGCAGGGCGCGCCGCAGCGGACGCTGGAGGAACAGGCCGCCGCGGAGCGGGCGGAACAGGCGGCCCGCATCAGGTCACTGTTCGCTGGAAGCTGATGATGGAATCGGGCGCCTTCCCTCGATGCTGCATCTCCCGGGAGGATGGCGACATATGGCGATGATGGGCGGCGGTTACGGCTTCGAGGCGTTACGATCCCTGCGGCGCGACAGCTCGGTGACCAGCCAGCGGCTGGCGCCGGGGACGGTACGCCGCATAGCGGGGTACGCGCAGCCGTTCAAATGGCAGATCACGGGGTTCCTGGCGCTGGTCGTGATCGGATCGGTCATCGCGGTGGCCAATCCGCTGCTGATGAAGGCGATCATCGACGACGGCATCAGGCCGCGGCGCACCGACCTCGTGATCTGGCTCGCCGTGGCCATCGCCGCCCTGGCCGTCGTGGACGCCGGGCTGACCCTCGTCCAGCGATGGTACTCGGCGAGGATCGGCGAGGGCCTGATCTACAACCTGCGCACCGAGGTCTTCGACCACGTGCAGCGCATGCCGGTGGCGTTCTTCATGCGCGCCCAGACCGGTGCGCTGGTCTCCCGGCTGAACAGCGACGTCATCGGGGCGCAGCGGGCCCTCACCAGCACGCTGTCGTCGGTGGTCTCCAACGTGGTCAGCCTGATCATGGTGCTCGGCGCGATGCTCGTGCTGTCCTGGCAGATCACGCTGGTCGCGCTCGTCCTGCTGCCGATCTTCATCTTCCCGGCCAAATGGGTCGGCCGGCGCATGTCGGCGCTCACCCGCGAACAGCTCGAGCTCGACGCGGAGATGAGCTCGGTGATGACCGAGCGGTTCAACGTGGCCGGGGCCACGGTCGCCAAGCTGTACGGCAGGCCCGCCGACGAGGCGGCCCACTTCGGGCATCGGGCCGGGCGGGTCCGCGACGTCGGGGTCACGGTCGCGATGTACGGGACAGTGTTCCGGGTCGCGCTCGGCCTGGTCGCCGCGCTCGCGACCGCACTCGTCTACGGCCTCGGCGGCGTGTTCGCCGTGTCGGGGACGCTCGAACTCGGCACGCTGGTCGCCCTGGCGTCCCTGCTCATGCGCCTGTACGGCCCGCTGACCAGCCTGTCGAACGTCCACGTCGACGTGATGACCGCGCTGGTGAGCTTCGACCGGGTCTTCGAGGTGCTCGACCTCAAGCCGATGGTCGCCGAGCGGCCGGACGCCCGGCCGGTCCCCGAGGGGCCGGTGGAGATCGAGTTCGACGACGTCAGGTTCCGCTATCCGGCGGCCTCGGAGGTCTCGCTCGCCTCCCTCGAGTCGGTGGCGCGGCCGGACACCGGGCCGTCGCAGGAGGTCCTGAAGGGCGTGTCGTTCACGGCCCGGCAGGGGGAGCTGGTCGCGCTGGTCGGCCACTCGGGGGCGGGCAAGACGACGATCACCTCCCTGGTCTCCCGTCTGTACGACGTCGACGAGGGCGCGGTCCGGATCAACGGCCTGGACGTACGGGACGCCACCCTCGACAGCGTCAGGGACACGGTCGGCGTGGTCATGCAGGACGCCCACCTGTTCCACGACACGATCGGCGCCAACCTGCGCTACGCCCGCCCGGAGGCCACCGACGAGGAGATCTGGGCCGCGCTGCGGGCCGCGCAGATCGCCGAACTGGTCGAGGGCCTGCCCGAAGGGCTGGAGACGGTCGTGGGAGATCGGGGCTACCGGCTGTCGGGCGGGGAGAAGCAGCGCATCGCGCTGGCCCGCCTGCTGCTGAAGGCGCCGCGGGTCGTCGTGCTCGACGAGGCGACCGCCCACCTGGACTCCGAGTCCGAGGCGGCGGTGCAGAAGGCGCTGAAGACCGCGCTGCGCGGCCGGACCTCGCTGGTGATCGCCCACCGCCTGTCCACCATCCGCGAGGCCGACACGATCCTGGTGATCGAGGACGGGCGGGTGGCCGAGCGCGGCGGCCACGAGGAACTGCTCCGGCGCGACGGGGCCTACGCCGAGCTCTACCGTACGCAGTTCTCCGGTGACGTCTCCGGCGATGGGGTCAAGGGCGAGGCGGTCACCGGTAGCCGAGGCGCCTGAGCTCCTCGCGGGCCACCTTCTCCGCCAGTTCGGCGTCGGCGGCCGACAGCCGCTTACGCCAGCCGCCCGCCTTCGCGGAGTACAGGGCGATGGTGGAGATCTCGGCGCCGAGGAAGTCAGACACCACCCCGATCGCCCGGCCGGGGGAGGCCACCATGTCCTCGTACCGCAGGGTCAGCAGCTGCTCGGCGGGCAGCTCGCGGCGGAGCGTCGCGCTGAGCCGTACGGCACTGCGCCACCGCAGCGCGCACTTGCCCGCCGCCGGCATGGCGTTCCACCGGTCCCGGTGCTCGGCCGAGCGCACGCCGAGGAACGGGCTGGGGAACTCGGCGTCATGCCCCAGCATGTGCGGCTTGAACCAGGCCAGGCACGCCGGGTCGGCCAGCATGTCGGCGACCACGTCGCGGCCGTCGCGGATGATCTGGATGAAGCGGGCGTCCGGGAACGCCTGCAGCAGCACCGGGGTGCTGTAGAGGAGATCGGGCCCGGCGTCGCCGAACCTGGTGAGCGAGCGCGCCGTCACGCAGGGCCCGGAACCGACGATGCCGCCCGCCTCCTTGCAGGCGGCGCCGCATTCGGCGCAGGCGTCGGGGACGACCTGCCAGGCCTCGGCCAGCGCGTCGCGCAGCACCCGGTGCGCGCCCCGGCTGCGGGCGATCGACGGCCGCCGGGCGAACGCGTACACGACCCGGGCCACCGGGGCGCGGCCCATGGTGACGTGGAAGCCGGGAGATCGTTTCAGGGCACGGCCGAGAAGGTCCGCGCCGGAGTGCGGAGCGGCGATCACGAACACCGGCTGCCGGACCTTGACGCCGTTGACCACGAGTATGTGCGTCGGAGGTCGCATAGATACGCTCAAGTCTGACACCCTTTGGGAGTGGAAGAGCGCATCACACGCGGGGCGGCGTCGTTCCCGCGGCGGCTGCGGCCGGGGGACAGGGTGGCGCTGGTGGCGCCCGCCGGTCCCGTCGACCCGGAGCGGCTCGCGCGCGGCCGTGACCTGCTCGCCGGGCTCGGCCTCGAGGTGGTGATCGGCGACCACGTCCTGGAGCGTGAGTGGTTTCTCGCCGGATCGGACGCCGGTCGCGCGGCCGACCTCCAGGATGCCTGGTGCGATCCGGGGATCGCCGCGGTGATCTGCGCACGCGGCGGCTACGGCACCACGCGGCTGCTGGACCTGCTCGACTGGGGCGCCATGGCGGCGGCCGACCCCAAGATCCTGCTGGGCTCCAGCGACATCACCGCGCTGCATCGGGCGTTCGGCCGGCGGCTGGGCGTAGCGACGCTGTTCGGCCCGATGCCCGCGACCGCCCTGCTCGGCGGCCCGGGGGGGCCGGACCAGGTCACGTTCGCGCACCTGAAGGAGGTCCTGTTCGAGGGCGGACGGCCCGGGCCGATCGTCGGCGACCGCCTGCTCGTGCCCGGACGCGCCGGTGACGGGGTGATCCGCGGTCCCGTCGTCGGGGGCAACCTGGCCCTGCTCGCCGCGCTGTGCGGGACGCCGTACGAACTGCGCGCCGAGGGGTGCGTCGTGCTGCTGGAGGACGTGACCGAGGAGCCGTACCGGATCGACCGCATGCTGACCCAGCTCCGGCAGGCCGGGTGCCTCGACGGGGCGCTGGGCTTCGCACTCGGGTCGTGGGTCGAGTGCGGCGACCCGCTGCCGGTGCTCGCGGAACGGCTCGCCCCGCTGGGCGTGCCGGTGATCGCCGGGCTCCCGGTGGGGCATGGTGCACCACAGCTGTGCGTGTGGATGGGGGCGGATGGGACTATTGTGACTGAATCGTATTCTTTGACCAGCATGTTCCGCGATCCGAGGGCGGCACCCTGAAACCCGGCCCGGAAGGTCCGGGCAGTGGCGAAGGGATGGTGCGTTGGGACTCTTGCGGCGACTGCTCGGCCGGCCCCGGGCCGATTCCCCCGCCCCGAGGCCCGTTGAGGACGTGGACCTCGACTCCCTGCTCGCCCTGGTCGCCGAGACCATGGGATTCACCTGCTCGTTCGCCCCTGACGGGACGTCCCTGACGCTGCGCTCGGCGGACCCGATCGTGGCCCGGGTGGTGAACCTCGTCGGCCTGCGCCGCGAGGCGGCCCGGCGCTCGCGCGAGGACTGGCCGATGCTGGTCTCCGAGCACCTGGCCCACTCGGTGTCCGGCGAGCCGTTCGACGCCTGCAACCTCGCGCCGATAAAGCCGCTGCTGCGCGCCCGGGTGCACGCGGCCGACGACCCCGCGATTCCCGACCCCTCCCGGATCATCGGCCGCCACCTCAGCGCCGACCTGATCGAGGTGCTCACCATCGGCACCCGCCCGGTCCGGCCGGAGGAGGCGTTCTGCTGGCCGATCCCGCCCGGCGAGGCACTGGACGTCGCGGTCGGCAACGCGCTGGCCGACGAGCGTCCCGCGGTGTCGCGGCTCGATCTCGGCGGGACCGGTGTGTCCCTGCTGTCCGCGCCGAGTGTCACCGCGCATCTGCGCCGCCTGGCCGAGCACGTGCTGGTGCCGAAGGACGGCGTGCTGGTCGCGATGCCGCACCGGGGGATCATGGCCGTCCATCCGGTGGCGGGCATCGAGGTGGTGCGCGCCATCGAGCGGCTGCGCGTGTTCGCCCAGCGGGAGTACGCCACCAGGGACGACGGCCTCACCCCGCACGTCTACTGGTGGCACCGCGACCGGCTCACCCGCATCCAGGCCGACCTGGTCGCCCGCGACGGCCAGACCCGTCTCGTCGTCACGCCCCCGCCAGCCTTCGCCCGCCTCCTCGCCCGCATCACCCGCCGGCCCTGACCGTCGCGACGACCTCGGGCGGGCGCACGCCGGGGATTCGAACGGCATCGCGTCATATGTGCCGGTTGGTGCCCGGCCGGATGATCCCGTTCTCGTAGGCGAAGATCGCGATCTGCACACGATCGCGGAGACCCAGCTTGCTCAGGATCCGTCCGACGTGGATCTTGACGGTGCCCTCGGTCACTCCGAGCACGGCGGCGATCTCGGCGTTGGAGTGGCCCCGGGCGACCTCGCCCAGCACGTCGCGTTCACGGGCGGTGAGCCGTGCCAGCCGATCGTCGGCCGCCGACCGGCCGGTCACCGGGTCGGGCAGGTGGGCGGCGAAGGCGTCCAGCAGCCTGCGGGCGACGGCCGGGGACATCACGCTGTCACCGTCGGCGACCGCCCGGATGCCGCTGAACAGGTCGGCGGGCGGGACGTTCTTCAGCAGGAACCCACTGGCCCCGGCACGAAGCCCGGCGAAGACGTATTCATCGAGGTTGAAGGTGGTGAGCAGGAGCACCCGAGCCGGCGAATGCGCCGCGACGATCTGGCGGGTGGCCTCGATGCCGTCCATGACCGGCATGCGTATGTCCATCAGGACCACGTCGGGCCGCGACACCCGGGTCATCGCCACCGCCTGGGCGCCGTCGCCCGCCTCGCCGACCACGTCGAAATCGGCCTGGCTGTCGAGCGCCATGCGCAGGCCCATCCGCAGCAGGGACTGGTCGTCGACCAGCAACACCCTGACCGTCATGTCAGCCGCAGACGGACGCGGATCCTCCAGCCCGCCTCGGCCAGGGGGCCGGACTCGACCTGGCCGTGGTAGACGGCGACGCGCTCGGCCATGCCGGAAAGACCCTGTCCCCGGCCGGGAACGGCGGG
>BCRI01000012.1 GCA_001552515.1 Sphaerimonospora mesophila NBRC 14179 = JCM 3151 | reverse complement strand
GGGCTTTGAGAAGACGGCTGTCGTGGGAGTCAAGGCGGGAGTCCTCGAAAAAGGAATCCTGCGCCTCAAGGACGGCGCATACGGATGGGGCATGATCTTCGCACGGATCGTTTTAGGTCACCTCTACGCGCACCCGGAGCTCCTCGCCGATGTAGACGCCATCATCCCGATGCCGGCCTATCTGGAGCGGCGCCAGGCCCGGCAGGGCAACGACCACACCGGGTACGTCATCGAGCGGGCGATCCTGGAGGACGATCAGGGTCTCCCATTCGTCTTGGACCCGCCCCTGGTGGTGAAGACGCGGGCCACTCCCCGGATGCGAGACACCGAGTCCCGCATGGAACGGCGGCTTGTCGCGCACGAGTTGTACGACGCACTGCGTGTGCCGAACCCGAGCATGGTGCAGGGCCAGAACATCATGGTCTATGACGACGTGTTCACCGGCGGAAACACTCTGAACGCGGTCGCCAGACGGCTGAAGGCGAGCGGCGCGGCCAAGGTGTACGGACTTACCCTGGCTCGCGCTCAGTGGCGAGACCGCCCGTAGCAGGTCCTGGCCGAAAACATCCCCGAAGCCATAATCGTTCGGTGCGGCCGACGGCGACGTCCTGGGACGGCCCCAGGTCCCTGCGGCGGCTTCAAACCCTGTCGCGCCGGATGGGTGATCGACCTACCCTGGCTGTATGGCCCATGCAAAGACCTCCTTCGTCTGCTTGCCTTGCCGAGCCTCGTACAAGCAGCCGTATCCGGGCCCTAGCCTTGACGATCGGCTCTGCCCTCGATGCGCCCAGCCGCTTATCCATGTCGGCTCCGCCTTCGCGGCGCCGCGCCGTAGGGACAGGGCGGGCTGGCGGACGCTCTCGGTGCTGCTGCACGCGGGTGTCCGCTTTCACAAGGGTTGCTGTTGGGGCCCCGGTTACCGCCCACGCTCGCTCGGCGAGGTGCGCGCACGCATGGCGTACGCCCGGAGAACCGGAGAGCCCTTCTCCAAGGCTCTGGTGCGCCCCGAACTGCCCTAGACCTTCCCCAGCGCCTTCGCCGGCTTGTCGAGTGCGCGAGGGCCGAGCCTGACCTTGTGATCGGTTCAGGGTTTGCGCGCCACGCCGCCGACGAACGTGTGGTAGGTGATGCCGCGCTCGACGAACTCGTCGGGGTCCGGCCGCCACTCGGCGAGCGGCACCAGGCCGGGCTCGAGGAGCGGCATGTCACCGAAGTAGGCGAGGATGTCCTCGCGGGAGCGCCACCGGCCCGTGCCCAGGTTCTCGTTGAACAGCTTCTCCGCGGTGGTGGCCTGCGCCGACACCTCGGGCATGCTCGGCCCGGGGTTCTGGAAGTGGGACAGCGCGAAGTAGCTGCCGGAGGGGAGGGCGTCGCGGAAGCGGGCGGCGATGGCCCCCGGCCCCTCGTGGTCGTTGATGTGGTGCAGGATCGCGAACAGCAGCAGGGCCACCGGCTGGTCGAAGTCGATGCGCGCGCGGAGCTCGGCGTGGTTCAGGATCGATTCCGGGTCGCGGATGTCGGCCTCGATGACCGTGGTGCTGCCGTTCGTGGCGAGCAGCGCGCGCCCGTGCACGAGCACGATGGGGTCGTTGTCGATGTAGACGACCCGCGACTCTGGAGCGACCCGCTGGGCGACCTCGTGCACGTTGCCCTGGGTGGGCAGGCCCGAGCCGATGTCGATGAACTGCCGGATGCCGGCCTCGGCCGCCAGGTGATGGACGACGCGCCGGAGAAAGGCCCGGTTCGCCCTACCCGCCGCGGGGGCGTCCGGGGCGATCTTCAACGTCGCCTCTCCCACCTGACGGTCGATGGCGAAGTTGTCCTTGCCGCCGAGGAAGAAGTCGTAAACCCTGGCGATGCTCGGCTTTTTCGGATCGATTCTGCTCCCCGGCGCGTCGTTCTCCGCCGAGGTGCCGCTCACTTGCTGGTCGTCGGCCACGATCCCGTCCCATCTCCTGGCTGTACCGGTTCAGATCATGATCAGGGTAAGGCCTCCCCAGAGGCAGGAGAAGGACGTTTGCGGTAAGTGGTATGAAGAGGTTAATTGCTGAGATTACGGGCGGCTGGAAGTCGCGCCGCCCGAGCGTGTGGTCAACCGTCCATGGTCTCGGCCAGGGAACGCGGGCGCAGGTCGGTCCAGTGGTTCTCGATGTAATCCAGGCAGGCCGCGCGGGTGTTCTCGGGGAAGACGACGGTCCACCCTGCGGGGACCTCGGCGAAGGTGGGCCACAGGGAGTGCTGGTTCTCCGCGTTGACCAGGACGAGGAAGCGGCCGTCGGCGTCGTCGAAGGGGTTGGTGGTCATGCTCGGTTCCTTCCGGGTCGGGATGGAGCGGTCGGCTTGCCCTTGAGTTCAGGCCATGCCCTTGAGTTCAGGCCATGCCCTTGAGTTCAGGCCATGCCTTTGAGGTCGGGACATGCCCTTGAGCTCGGGGCGTGCCATCGAGGCGTAGGTGAGATCACCGGGCCACCGCCAGGCGATAGGTCTCATCGGTGGCGAGGAGGGTCCGGTGGGTGCCCTCGGCGGTGATGACGCCGTCGTCGAGGACGAGGACCCGGTCGGCGGCGTCCAGGAGAGCCGGGCTGCTGGTGATCACGATGGTGGTGCGGTCCCGGCGCAGCTCCGCGATGTTGCGCGCGATGAGCTGTTCCGTCACCGCGTCGACGGCCGTCGTCGGGTCGTGCAGGACCAGGATCTCGGTGTCGGCGGCGAGGGCGCGGGCCAGGGACAGCCGCTGGCGCTGCCCACCGGAGAGGTTCGCCCCGCGGTCGCGGACGCCGTAGTCGAGTCCTTCGCGGTGGAGGGAGACGACGTCGGTCAGCATGGACGCCTCGACGGCTTCGGAGACCATCCGGCCGGTGCCCGCCGGGTCGATGTTCGCGCGGAGGGTGCCCGCGAAGATCTCCCCGTCGTACGGGTTGACCAGCATGTGCTCGCGTACCGCCTCGATCGAGAGGTCCTTCATCTCCACGCCGCTGACCCGCACCACGCCCTCATACGCGTCGGGCGGGACGTTGACGGCCAGGATCGAGGCGAGGTCGGCCGCCGCACGCTGCCGGTACGCGGCGATCGCCACGAACTCGCCGGCCGACACGTGGAACTTCAACCCGCGTAGCGACCCGCATCTGACGCTGTCGACCTCGAGATCTCCGCCTGCCGACGGGCGCTCCGGCCCCGGGGTCGTCACCGGCGGCGCGGCCAGTACCAACGCCATCCGCTCGGCCGACGCTCTCGCGATCATCACGTACTTCGGCATCTCGGAGAACTGCCTGAGCGGTTCCATGATGAACTGCGCCAGCCCCACGGCCATGACGAGCTGCCCGATATTGATCTGGCCGTCGAACGCGAGCCAGCCCGCCGTCAGGGTCACGGCGGCGGCGAGGATCGCGTTGAGTGCCAGCGCGATGCCGGCGTACATGCCGTTCACCCCGGCGACGGTGATCGCCTGGTTCCTCGCCTCCGTGCTGACCCTCCGGTAGGACCGGAACGCCGCGTGGTTGCCGCCGAAGCCGTGCAGCGGCCGCAGGCCGGTGATCAGGTCGGCGACCTTCGCGGCCGCCCGCGCCACGCGGGCCTGCTGTTCGCGGGTGCCGGCGCCGATCCGCTTGGACATCACGCTCAGGATCGACAGGATCGCGGTGGTTCCCACGATCACCAGCAGGCCGAGCCGTACGCTGGCCAGGCCCAGCGCGACCGCCGTGATCAGCACCGCGACCAGTGAGCTGATCAGCAGCGGCACCACCTCGATGATGTCTGCGGTCTGGTCGGCGTCCTCGGTGGCGATGGTCAGGATCTCGCCGGACTTGAGGTCGACGTCCCGGGCCACCGGTTGAAGCCCGCAGGCCGCGACCCGCACCCGCCAGCGGTGTGCCTCGGTCGTGTTGGCCTTCTGGAGGATGCGCATCCCGAACCGCCACGACAGCGAAACGGTCGTGATGATCACGGCCAGCGCGGCGATCGACAGGCCGAGCGAGCCGAGGCTGCGATCCCGCAGGGTGTTCTCGACTATCAGGCCGAGGGCGATGGGGAAGGCGGTCTCCCCGGCCTGGTACATGCCCATGAGGATGGTGCCCCAGGTCATGGGGCCCGCGTTGCGCCGCAGTGCGGTCCAGAGGATGTCGGACCCTGTCCGGGGCCGCCCCTCGTCGGGCTCGTCGGGAATGTCGGATCCCGTTCGGGACCGCCGCTCGTCAGAAGTCGTCATCGATATGCCTGGCGACCGCTTCGGGGGTTCGCAGGGTGAACAGATCACGGATGGTGATCACGGGTCCGTACTCTCGGCGGAGCAGCCCGATCAGCCGCACCGCCAGCATGGAGTGTCCGCCGAGGGACACGAAGTCGCTCACCGCGCTCACCTCGTCATCATCCAGGTCCAGCGCCTCGGCGAAGAGCGCGCACACCATGGTCTCGGTCTCGGTCACCGGGCCACGCTCGCCCGACGTGGTCAGCGCGCCCAGTGGCTTGGCCTCCGGCAGCGCCCCGGTGTCGGCTTTCCCGTTCACCGTCAGCGGGATGGCGTCGACCTGGGCGTAATGCGAGGGGCGCAGGTAGTCCGGCAGCGCGGCGCCCACCTCGGCGGCGACCGTCGCCAGGTCGGAGCCGTCCAGCACGAGGTAGGTGGCCAGCCGGTGGGCGCCGTCGACCTGCGGGTCCGGCTGGGCGACCGCGGCGGCGAACCGCACCGCCGGGTGCGCCGTGAACGCGGCCTCGACCTCGCCCAACTCGACGCGGTGCCCCCGGATCTTGACCTGCTGGTCGGTGCGGCCCAGGTACATCAGGTTCCCGTCGGGCCGCCGGACCACGAGGTCACCGGTACGGTACATGCGTTCGCCGGGCGCGCCGTACGGGCACGCGACGAACCGATGCACGGTCTGGGCGGGCTGCCGGAGATAGCCGCGTGCGATGCCGATGCCCGAGACGTACAGCTCACCGGGCACCCCGTCGGGCACCGGGCGCAGCCACGGGTCCAGTACGTACACGTCGGTGTTGTCGATCGGCACGCCCACCACCGGGTCCCGGCACTCGAACGTGCCGACGCCGAGCGTGTTGATGGTGTACTCGGTGGGACCGTACAGGTTGTAGCCGACCACCCCCTCGGTCTCGGCCAGCCGCTGCCACAGTGCCGGGGTGACCGCCTCACCGCCCAGCAGCACCAGCGCGGGCCGCCGCGCCGGGTCGTCGAGCAGCCCCTCGGCCACCAGTTGCTGGGCGTAGGTGGGGGTCACGTTGATGACGTCGATCCCGTGCTCGAGGCAGTAGTCGACCAGACGGGGCGCGTCGCGGCGCAGTTCCTCGTCGCAGATGTGCACCTCGTGGCCGTCGGCGAGCCACAGCAGTTCCTCCCACGACATGTCGAAGGCGAACGACACGGTGTGCGCGATCCGGAAGACCCGGTGGCCGTGCTCGGCCAGCACCGGTTCGAAGATCCGGCGCCGGTGGTTGATCAGCATGTTGGTGAGCCCGGCGTACTCGGTGACCACGCCCTTGGGCTTCCCCGTCGAGCCGGACGTGTAGATCGTGTACGCCGGGTGCCGCAGGCGATCGGGGTCGTCCGGCGCGAACGTCACGTACGGCTCGGCCTCGGGCAGTGGGCGGTCCAGCTCGATCAGGTCACCGGTCAGCCGGGGCGAGACGGCGCTCACGGTGAGGATCACCTCCGGGCGGGCGTCCGCGACGATCGCCGCGATCCGCTCGTCGGGGTGGTCCAGCTCCAGCGGCACGTACGCCGCGCCGACGCGCAGCACGGCGAACAGCGCCACGATCGAGTCGAGAGACCGCGGAATCGCGAGACCCACGGTCGTCTCGGGGCCGATCCCCCGCCGGGCGAGCACGCCCGCCACCGCGCGGCTGCGGTCCCGAAGCTGGGCGAACGTCATGGTCCGGCCGTGTGCGACGAGCGCGACCCGCCCCGGGCCGCGGTCCGCCGCCCGGTCGAACCGGTCGACCACGGTGTCGGTGCCGACGTCCACGCGCTCGGCCGGCTCGGGCACCCGCCCCAGGCCCGGCAGCGCGCCCACCGGCCCGGTCGACCCGGCCAGGTCGTCGAGCACGCGCAGATAGTCGTCCAGGAGGCGGCGGGCGTTCTCCGTGTCGCCGTCACGGTGTTCCAGCTTGACCGTGAGCCGGTCGCCGGGCGTGACGACCCAGGTGAACGGGTAGTGCGTGGAGTCGTCGGCCCGCACCTCGGCGATGCCGTGCCTGGCGTTCATCTCGGCGAGCGCGTCCAGGTCCAGGAAGTTCTGCAGCACGAACAGGTTGTCGAACAGGGTGTCGTGCCCGATGGCCCGCTGGATCTCGCCGAGCCCCAGGTGCTCGTGCTCCATCGCCGCGACCCTCGCCGCCTGCACGGCCGACAGATACTCCCGGACCGTGTCGTCCGGTCGTGCCCGCGTCCACATGGGCACGGTGTTGAGCAGCACACCGACGATGTCGGACAGGCCCTCGCCCTCCCGGCCGGAGACGGTCACGCCGAACACGGCGTCGGTCCGGCCCGTGTACGCGCCGAGCAGCAGGCCGAACGCGCCGGTCAGCACCGAGTTGAGGGTGACACCGTGCGCCCTGGCCGCCCGCCGCACCTGTTCCGACCGTTCGGCGGAGAGCGTGCGCACGAGCACTCCCGGCGGATCGTCCGAGAGCGACGGCGCCGGTCCGGCGAGCAGCGTCGGGCCGGGGAGGCCGGCCAGGTGCTCGGCCCAGAAGCGTTCCGACCCGGAGACGTCCCTGACGTCGAGCGCCCGGGCGTGGTCCTCGAAGCTCGGCGTCGCCGGGACGGGGTCGAGCGGCTCTTCAGCGAGGACGGCCCGATAGGCGTCGAACAGGTCCCGCAGCACGATCTCGCGTGACCAGCCGTCCCACAGCAGCAGGTGGTAGCTCAGCAGCAGCCCGTCGTGGTCGCCGGGCAGGCGGATCACGGTCAGCCGGATCAGCGGCGGTTCGCCCGGATCGAAACCCGTGTCGCGGTCCCTGGCGCGCAGCGCCTCGACCTCCGCGTCCGTCGACAGCGCGACCGTACGGACCTCGACCCGACGGCCCGCCGCGAGGACCTGGACCGGGTTTCCGTCGGCGTCGGTGGTGAAGCCGGCGCCGACGGCCGGGTGCCGCGCGATCACGTACGCCATCGCCTCGGCCAATGCGTCGGCGTCCAGCCGCCGGTCGAAGGTGAAGAAGCTCTGGGCTACGTAGGGCCCGGCCGATCCCGCCAGCTGGGCCTGGAAGAACAGGCCCCTCTGGAGCGGGGTCACCGGCGCCGTGCGCTCGGCCGTCGCGGCGGCGTCCGCGATCTGCTCCAGCGCGTGCCGCCAGTGCTCGGTGAGCTCGTCGGCGATCCCCTCGGCGAGGGTGAAGGTCGCGCGCAGGGTCGCGGTGTCCGCGTCGATCCACGCGTTGACCTCGACGGCGTACGGGCCGGCCTGCTCGCCACCGGTGATGTGCAGCGCCTGGGACTCGCTGCCCCGGCCGAGGTAGTTGAACAGCACCTGCGGGCGAGCGGTCAGCAGTGGGGCCGTCTGCGGGTTGAGGTATCTGAGCTGGCCGTAGGCGACGTGTCCGCGCTCGTCCGGCTGGCGTTCCGCGACCTCGCGCGCCGCAGCGACGGGGTCGGTGTGCGCCGAGAGCCGTACGGGCGCGATGGAGGTGAACCAGCCGACCGTGCGGGTGTAGTCGTGGTGTTCGAGCACCGGCACCCGGCCGTGCCGCTCCAGCTCGATCGCGAGATCGGTGGGCGAGGGTCGGCTGCGCGTCAGCGCGGCGCGCAGCGCGCCGCACAGCAGTTCGGTGAGGCCGACGCCGAGCGCGGCGGGCGCCGTACGCGTCACGCGCGCGGTCACCTCGGGCGTGATCTCCACCGTGATCTCGCGCCGCCCCCCGATCGCGGGCAGCAGCGGGGGCGCTTCGAGCGTGGTGATCCAGTGCCCGAGGTCGCCGATCGCCTGGGCCGACCGGGACAGCAAGGCGTCGGCGTACTCGGCGTACGACGTGGTCGGCGGCGCCGGGGCGGCCCCGCGCAGAGCGGCGGCCAGGTCGTCCAGCAGGATCAGCCAGGACACCGCGTCGACCGCGATGTGGTGCGCCGTGACCACCAGGGTCCGGCTCGCCGGCAGCCAGGAGAAGGCGATCACTTCCCCTGACTCGGGATCGAGCCGTCCGGCGGCCTCGTTCGCCGCGGCCGTCGCGTCGGTCGCGTCCGTACGGACGACGGCGACCTCGCGGGCGGGTTCCGTGCGCAGCGCCCACACCCCGTGCTCGACGCGCAGCCGCAGCCGGAGGGCCGGGTGCGCGGCCACGACGGCGTTCGCGGCCCGCCGGACGTCGTCCGTTCCGGTTCCCTCGGCCACCACCAGCGCCCTGGCCTGGGCGAACCCGGCGAGGGAACCGCCCAGCTCCCGCTGGCGCAAGATGATCGGCGTGGGCGGCAGCGGGCGGTCCTCGTCGTGGGTCGGCGCAGGCACCGCCGGCCGCGACGTCCGCGTCTCCAGGTGCTCGGCGAGTGCGCGCGGCGTCCTGAGCAGGAACACGTCCCGTGGCGCGATCGGCAGGCCGAGCGCCCTGGCCCGGTTGACCACCGTGATGGCGACGATGCTGTCGCCTCCGGCCCGGAAGAAGTCGGTTTCGCCGTCCACATCGGAGCCGGGCAGCGTCTCGGCGAAGATGTCGACCAGTGCGGCGAGCGTGGAGCCGGTCAGGGCCGCCGGGGTGTCGACCAGTGCGGCGAGCGTGGAGCCGGTCACGGCCGTCGGGGTGTCGACCAGCGCGGCCCGCTCGATCAGGGCCCTGCGGTCCAGCTTGCCGTTGACCGTCAGCGGGAGGGCATCGACCTGGAGCACCCGGCCCGGCACCATGTGCACGGGCAGCTTCGCCGACAGGAGGCCGGTGAAGTCGCCGGGCACCCGGCCCACGACGTGCGCGATCAGGTGATCACCGCTGTCCGCCACGGTGACGGCCGTGTCGACCACGCCGTCGAGCTCCCTGATCGCGGCCTCCACCTCGCCGAGCTCGATGCGGAAACCCTTGAGCTGCACCTGGTCGTCGGCGCGGCCGACGAACTCCAGCTCGCCGTCGAGCGTGCGGCGGGCGAGGTCGCCGGTGTGGTACATGCGGGAGCCGTCGCCCGCGAACGGGTCCGCCACGAACCGGCTCGCGGTGAGCCCCGGCCTGCCCAGATAGCCGAGCGACACCTGGTCTCCGGCCACGTAGATGGCGCCCACCCGGCCGGGCGGGACCGGCCGGAGCCGGTCGTCGAGCAGGTACGCGACCAGGCCGGGGATCGGGCCGCCGATCGGGCTGACCTCGTCGCCGGAGGCGAAGTCCTCGTCGGTCAGCACCCGGTGCGTGACGTGGACGGTGGTCTCGGTGATGCCGTACATGTTGACCAGCTCGGGCGAGCCGGTGCCGTACCGCTCGACCCAGCAGCGCAGCCGCCCGAGATCCAGTGCCTCGCCGCCGAAGATGATCCGGCGCAGCGACGTGACCGGCTCGTCGGCGTGCCGGTCGGCCTCGATGAACTGGTAGAACGCCGACGGGGTCTGGTTGAGCACGGTCACGCCGCGCTCGCGGACCAGCCGGTGGAAGTCGACCGGTGAGCGGGTCAGCCCGTACTCCGGCACCAGCAGCTCACCGCCGTACGCCAGCGCGCCCCACAGCTCCCACACCGCGAAGTCGAAGGAGTAGGAGTGGAACTGGACCCACACGTCGTTCGGGCCGAAGTCCATGTCCGGCCGGGCGTTCGCGAGCAGCGTCACCACGCTGGAGTGCGGGACGACGACGCCCTTGGGTCTGCCGGTCGATCCGGACGTGTAGATCACGTACGCCGGATCATGCGGGCCGACCCGGGGTGGCGCGGCGGTGTCCGGCGGCAGCGCGTCTCCCCGCACGAGCACGCGGGCCGGCACACCCGCCCTGGCCAGCAGCTCGGTGAAGCGGTCGCGCTGTTCCCGGTCCACGAGCACGACCTGCGGAGCCGCGTCGGCGAGGATGAACTCGAGCCGTTCGTCCGGGTACGCCAGGTCGAGCGGCACGTACGCGCCGCCCGCCGTGACGATCGCGACCAGGGCGACGACCTGCTCGACGGAGCGCGGGAGGGCGACGGCGACCCGCCCGCCCGGCCCGACACCGGCCGCGCGCAGCGCCGAGGCCAGCTCGTTCTTCGCGTCCGCCAGTTCGCCGTAGGTCAGGGAACGGGTGCCGCCGTCGAGACCGCACTGGGTGACGGCGGTGGCGGCCGGGTCACGGCTCGCGGCGGCGTCGAACAGTCCGCCCAGGGTCGTCGGCGTGATCGGCGCGGGGCGCGGGGCGCCGCCGGACGTCAGGTCGTCGACCGGGTCGTCCGGCCGGGTGAGCAGGCCGGTGAGGTTCCGGGTGAACGTGCGCAGGATCGCCCGGGCGCCCGTCTCCCGCAGCAGTTCGGTGTCGTAGATCAGGTTGAAGCGCGGACGGCCGTCGCGGGCGCGCTCCACCACCAGCGTCAACGGATAGTGCGGGGCGCCCTCGTTCACGATGTCGGTGATGACGAACTCGTCGCCGGGCCTGCGCAGGCTCTCCGGATCGGTCGCCACGTCGAACACGACCAGGGTGTCGAACAGGGGGCCGCCGCCGGCCTGGCGGCCGATCCTGGTCAGGGAGACATGCCGGTGCGGCAGGACGGCGTTCTGGTGCTCCCGCACCGAGGCGAGCAGTTCGCGCGCCGTGGTGGCGCCGGTCCATCGGGCGCGTACGGGGATCGTGTTGATGAGCAGTCCCACCATGTCCTCGATGCCGGGCACGTCCGCGTCGCGCCCGGACACCGTGGAGCCGAACACCACGTCTCTGCCGTGCAGGATGCCGCCCAGCGTCGCCGCCCACGCGCTGTGCACGGCGACGCTCAGCGGCACGCCCGCCGCCCGGACGGCCGCGTCGATGTCGTCGCCCGGCTCCGTCGCCGTGTCGGCGAACCGGCCGGACGGGATGTGCCCCTCGGCGACCAGCGAGGGGCCGGGCAGACCGGCGAGCTGATCACGCCACACCCGGTCGCTCGCGTCGTCGTCGCGTTCAGCGAGCCGGCGCACGTAGTCGGGGAAGCCGCCCCGCGGGTGCACGCTCCCCGGCGCGTGGTACTCGGCCAGCAGTGCGCGCAGCATCGGGGGCACCGACCAGCCGTCGGCGATGATGTGGTGCACGGTCTGCACCAGGACGTGCCGGGCGGGGCCCGTACGGATCAGGGTGTAGCGCATCAGCGGGCCATGGGCCAGGTCGAACCCGGCGCGGCGGTCCCGCTCGGCGTGGTCGCGTATCTCGTCGTCGGTGCCGCCGGGGCGGTCCAGCACGGTGAAGGGAGCCGTCAGACCGCTCTCCAGCACCGAGACCACGCGGCCGTCGGCGAGGGCCACGAACCGCGCGGCCAGGTTCGGGTAGAGCGTGAGCAACCGGGTGGCCGCCGCCGCGAGCCGGTCGGCGTCCACCTCGCCCTCCAGCGTCAGCAACTGCTGCTCGACGTAGCCGCCCGCCGAGTCGTCGTCGAAGACCGAGTGGAAGTACAGGCCCTCCTGCAACGGGGT
Organism: Sphaerimonospora mesophila NBRC 14179 = JCM 3151; assembly: GCA_001552515.1. Classification (GTDB taxonomy): domain Bacteria; phylum Actinomycetota; class Actinomycetes; order Streptosporangiales; family Streptosporangiaceae; genus Sphaerimonospora; species Sphaerimonospora mesophila. Next base: position 74,180 of record BCRI01000012.1, on the reverse strand, counting down.
CAGCGGCAGGACGTCCAGCAGCGCCGAGCCGTCCTCCAGGGCGTCCACGTCGGCCTGGGTCAGGGACAGCGGGCCGAAGTCACTGGGGGAATGGCCGCCCCGATCGAGCGCGGCGAGCCCCACCAGGGCCGCCCGGAAGTATTCGCCGATCACCGAGGTGTCCTCGTCCGTGAACACCCCGTCCGGCCACGAGATGGCGGTGACCAGCTCGTGCTCTCCGGTCGGGCCGGGTTCGGCGATCGCGTTGAACTCCAGGGCGCGCGGCAGGCGCATCCGCGGGTCGCGCTTCTCGCCCAGCCGTCCGGTGGCACCGGCGAGCCGCCAGTCCCCTGACGTACCCGCGTCGAAGCGGCCCAGGTAGTTGAACAGCACCTGCGGGGCCGGCAGGTCGAACCGGATGCCGGCCAGATAGCGCAGGACGCCGTAGGACAGGCCGTTGCTCGGCACCCGGGCGAGGTCCTCCTTGACCGCCTTGAGCGCGGACGACAGGTACTCGGGGGTGGTGAGGTCGGCGGCGGCGCCGGGGTCGACGGTCACCGGGAACAGGGTGGTGAACCAGCCCACGGTCCGCGACAGCTCCGGCTCGAAGCCGACGGCGTCCGCCACGAACCGCCCCTCGCGGCCGTGGCCCTCGAGCTCGATGTGCGCGAACGTCTGATCCTGCCCGAGGTCGCGGCGCCACCGGGCGAGCGCGACGGCGAGCGCGGTCAGCAGCACGTCGTTGACGCCCGCGTGGAATTTCGCGGGGATGTCGCCCAGCAGCGCCGCGGTGACCTCGGGGCCGACCGAGACGGTCCTGATCCGCTCACGTGCGACGGTGTCGGACTCGCACAGGGGGCGCCTGCCCAGCGGTCGGTCCGCCCCCGGCAGGGGACGTTCGTAGTGACCGCGGTCCGCGTCGAACGCCGCGCGCTCGAGCAACCGCGTCCAGCGCCGGAACGACGTGCCCACCGGGGGCAGCTCGATCGGCTCTCCCGAGGTGAGCCGCCGCCACGCGGTGGCCAGGTCCTCCATGAGGACGCGCCAGGACACGCCGTCGACCACCACGTGATGTACGACCACGACCAGTTGCCCGGCCTCGCGCCGCCAGACGGCACGGAGCATCACGCCGTTGTCCGGATCCAGTCCTTCGGTGGCGATCGCGACGCATTCGTCGAGCGGCCGGTCGCTCTCCTGCCATCCCGCGACGGCGTGGTCCGCCTCCGGGATGTCGAAACCCCAGCGGTCGCCGCGTACGAGCTTGGCGCGCAGCATGTCGTGCCGCCTGACCACGGCGGTGAGGATCTCGTCGAGGGCGTCGGCGGTCAGGTCGGCCGGGGTGTTCACCACCACCGACTGCACGAAGCCGTCGATCGCGTCCGTGGTCTCGCCGAGCCACCGCACGATGGGCGCACCCGCGACCGAGCCGGTGGCGACGTCCTCGGGGTCGGCCGTGAAGACGTCATCGCGGCTCGCCACCGCCGCGAGCTCCCCCAGACCGGCGTCGGTGAAGATCTGCGTCGCCGTGACGTGGAGACCCGCGTCACGCAGCGCGCTCAGCAGCGAGATCGCCAGAATGCTGTCGCCGCCGAGCTTGAAGAAGTTCTGGTCGACACCGACCTCGTCCAGCCCCAGCACCGACGCGACCGCCGCGCACACCACGCGCTCGTTCTCGGTGGCGGGCGGGACGAGCGGGCCCGTCGCGACCACCGGCTCCGGCAGCGCGGCCCGGTCCAGCTTGCCGTTCGGGGTGAGGGGGAACTCCCGCATCACGACGATGTGCGCGGGCACCATGTGCTCGACCATGTGCTCGGCGGCCCACGCCCTGACCTCCTCCGCGCGCAGGTCCTCACTCCCGGCGGCCGGGATCACGTACCCCACCAGGTAGGTGCCGCCCGCCGCGTTCTTCTTCGCGAGGACGCAGGTGTGCCGTACGCGGGGATGTTCCGCGAGACCGACCTCGACGTCCTCGATCTCCAGCCGCATACCGCGGATCTTGATCTGGTTGTCGGCCCGGCCGAGGAAGTCCAGCGACCCGTCGGGGGCGAACCGCGCGAGGTCACCGGTGCGGTAGAGCCGGGACCCGTCCGCGGCGAAGGGGTTCGCCACGAACCGGGACGCCGTCAGGCCGGGCGCGTTGACGTACCCGCGCCCCAGGAGGAACCCGCCCACGTACAGCTCGCCGCCGACGCCGACCGGGACCGGGCGCAGCTCCTCGTCCAGCACGTACAACTCGGTGTTGGGGTTGGCCTTGCCGATCGACGTCGACAGCCGTTCCGCCGCGCCCCGATAGATGACGTGCGAGACGCCGATCGTCGTCTCGGCCGGGCCGTAGCCGTGGTACATGGGGATGTCGAGCCGGGCGCGGAACCGCTCGTACAGCTCCGGGGTGAGCACCTCGCCGCCGCACCACACGTGCCGCAGGCTGTCCAGCCGCCCGGAGTCGCCCGCGATCTCCAGCAGCACGTCCAGCATGGACGACACCAGATAGGCGAAGGTGACGCGCTGCTCGGCGATCACGCTCAGCAGGTGATGCGGGTCGCGTTCACCGCCGGGCCGCAGGACCACCAGCCGGCCGCCGCACACCAGCGGCAGGAAGATCTCGTTGATGGAGATGTCGAACGACAGCGGCGCCTTGAACAGCGACGCGTCGTCGTGACCGAAGCCCAGGATCTCGTCGACCTGCCACAGCAGGCGCTCGCTGATCGCCTCGTGCCGGATCATCGCGCCCTTGGGCCGCCCGGTCGAGCCGGACGTGAAGATCACGTACGCCAGGGCGGGGCCGGGGATCGCGACCTGGGTCGCCTCGGTGGGGTACGACCCGAACCGCCAGGCGCCGAGGTCGACGGCCACGGCCTCCGGTTCACCCGGGTCGTGCTCGCCCGAGTCGTTGAGCTGCACCACGACCCGGGCGTCGTCGATCACGACCGCCCGGCGCGCCGCGGGCCACCGCGGATCGAGCGGCACGAACGCGCAGCCCGCCTGGAGCACGCCCAGCAGGCCGATCACCATCTCGGCCGAGCGGTCCAGCGAGATGCCGACGACCTGTTCCGCGGTGAGCCCGCGTTCGATCAGGTGGTGGGCCAGCTGATTGGACAGCCCGGCCGCCTCGCGATAGGTCAGCGACCGCCGCTCGTCGACGATGGCGACGGCGTCCGGCCTGGTCAGCGCCTGCTCGCGGAACATCTCCACGATCGTCGGACGGACCCGGTCGACCTTGTTGTCGTTCCACCGGGCCAGGGTCTCGATCCGCGCCGCGACGCTGGACGGGCCGATGGTCCCCACCGGCCGGTCCGGGAAGTCGGCCAGATCGTCGAGCGCGAGCTGCGCGTCGGTCAGCGCGACGCCCTTGGGGACGGTGATGCCGCGGTCGTCCGCGCCGACCTGCCACCCGCCGACCCCGCTCCCGCCCGCCTCGGCCCACCCGAGCACGTCGGTGAACGGAGTGCCGGGCGTGAGGTCGAGACCGTCGGGGCCGCGGCCCGTCGCCCAGTAGGCCAGCCCGATTGCGCACGCCGCGGTGATGGTCCTGTCGGAATATCCGCGGGTCCGCCGGCGTACGCCGGCCAGGCGCGCTGGAGAGAGCAGCGCGAGACGAGAGCTCGGTTCCGTCATCGAAGCCTCAGCCGTCCCTTCCGGGGTGTGAAGGTGAACCAGGGTCGCTAACTGCCTTCTTTCCAGGCACGCCACAGTCCGGCGTACCGGCCGCCCAGAGCCACCAGCTCCTCGTGCGTTCCTTGCTCCACGACACGTCCCGCGTCCAGCACGGCGATCCGGTCCGCCGCCATCGCCTGGGTCAGCCGGTGCGCCACGAACAGCGTGGTGCGGCCCCGGCACGCGGCCGCCACGGCCCGATCCAGCTCGGCGGCGCCCTGACTGCCGGCCTCGGCGGTCGACTCGTCCAGCACCACCACCGGCGCTCGGCCCAGCACCAGCCGCGCCAGGGCGATCTGGGCGATCTGGGTGCCGTCCAGCCGCTCGCCGCCTTCGCCGACCACCGTGTTCGGTCCATCGGGCAGCGCGGCGATCCACCGGTCGGCGCCGACCGTGCGCAACGCGTCCATCAGCTCGGCGTCGGTCGCCTGCGGCGCGGCGAGGCGCAGGTCGTCGGCGAGCGGACCGGAGAACACGTGCGTCTCCTGCGTCAGGATGCTCACCAGGGCCCGCGCCCCGGCCTCGTCCAGGTCGGCCAGGTCGACCTGGCCGAGCCGTACCGACCCGGCCTGCGGGGTCCCGATGCCCGCGATCAGCGCCGCCAGCGTCGTCTTGCCCGCCCCCGTCGCCCCCACCAGCGCGAGCGAGCCGCCCGCCGGGATCGTCAGGTCGACGTCGGTCAGCACCGGCCGCTCGGAATCGGGATAGCCGAACGTCAGCCCCTCGACCGTCACCGGGTATGCCTCGACCTCCGGCGACGCGACGACCGCACCGCCCACCAGCCGTTCTTCCGCCGCCTCGCCCAGCACCCCGACCAGCCGGGTCAGGCTCGCGCCCGACTTCTGCGCCTCGTCGAAGGTGAACATGATGGCGCCCAGCGGGACGAACAGCCGGTGGAACAGCAGCGGCGCCACCGAGGCCTCGCCCAGGGTGACGGCGTCTGCCTCCAGCAGCAGGTACCCCATCACGATGATCAGGACGAGCCCGATGAACTCGGCGCGGTTCTCCCTGCCGACGAACCGGCCGAAGAACCGGAACACCTCGATGCCGAGATCGCGCACCCGCCACGACTCACTAGTGACCTTCGCCCGGAAGGCGTCCTCCAGGCGGTACGCCCGGACGGTGTCGATCCCGTTCAGGCCGCTGATCAACGCCTGCGCGCGGTCGGCCTGGGCCTCCCGCTGCCGCTGGTAGAGCGGTGCCGACCGGGGGAGATACCAGCGGAGGGCCAGCGCGTACGCCGGGAGTGCGGCGGCCCCCGCCAGGCCGAGCCGCCAGTCCAGCCCGAACATGCCGACCGTGGCGATGGCCACCAGCACCCCCGACGAGAACACCGTGGGGATGGCCATCCTGATGCCCTTGGAGACCACGGCCACGTCGTCACCGACCCTGGACAGCACGTCGCCCCGGCCGACCTGCTCGATCCGCGCGCTCGGCATGCCCAGCACCGCACGGACGACGGCCTCCCGCAGCCGCGCCAGCAGCTCAGCGCCCAGTCGTCCGATCAGGTACGTCGACGCCGCGGTGGCCGCCGCGCCGAGCAGCGCGGCCGCCACCAGCAGCACACCGATCACGACCAGGATCGACCGCGGCCCGCCCTCGACCACCCCGTCGACCACCTGGCCGAGCAGGAGGACCGGCAGCACCTGGAGCGCCGCCCCGGCCACCGTCGTGAGGACGGTGCCGGTCGTCAGCCAGGCCGACTCCCGGCAGTGCGCGGCCAACCATCGGGTGGTCTCGCGCCCGGTGGCCGTACGCAGGATCGCCGGAGCGGCCGGCCGGTCTCCGGCGCTCACACCCGGACCGGGGCGGGTCGGGGACAGGACGCGCGCGCGGCCATCGCTAGCCGACCGACTTGACGAGCTCGTCGATCGCGTACGGCAGAGACAGCAGCGTGCTCTGCGACATGGCCGCGCCGATCGCCGGGCCCTCGCTGTCCAGCAGGTACGACACCTTGCCGTTCTTGACCGCGGACAGGTTGGCGAACAGCTTGAAGTTCTTCAGCGCGTCCTGGTCCGCCTGGTCGGCGATGACGAAGATGTGGTCGACGTCGACCAGGTCGATGCGCTCCGGCGACAGCACGGTGTAGAAGCTGCCGTCCGCGATCTTGTCGATCTCCGTCGCGCCCTTGAAGCCGATGCTCGACACGAGCCGTCCGCGCACGTCGGTGGTGGTGAACGGCGCGACCGAGTTCTTGTACCAGGACAGCGCGACCGCGGTCTGGTTCGCGAACTCCGGGTGCGCCTGTCGCGCGGCCTCGAGCTTGTCCTCGATGTCCTTCACCAGCTTGGCGCCCTCGGCCTCCTTGCCGAGCGCCTTGGCGATGTGCACCGCGTTGTCCTGCCACGGCGCGCTGAACGGCTCCGCCTCGCCCTTGGTGCGGCCCACGGTCGGGGCGATCTTGGTGAGCCGGTCGTAGGCGGCCTGGTCGATCTCCGAATAGACCGCGATGATCAGGTCGGGCCGCAGGGCGGCGATCTTCTCGTAGTTCGGGCCGGGGTCGCCGTTGTTCATGACGACCTCGGGCCGGGCGTCGCCCCACTTGTCCTTCACCCAGGGCCACTGGGTGTTGATGTCGGGGACCGTGCCCGGCGGGTTCGGATACTGGTCGACCATGCCGACCGGCTTCACGCCGAGCGCCAGGATGGCCTGGTCGTCGGTGTAGCCGAGGGCGACGACCCGCTCGGGGGCCTCGGGGATCTGGGTGGACCCGAACGCGTGCTCCACGGTGACCGGGAACGCGCCACCCGCGGCGGCCGCCGTGGTGTCGCCACTCGGCCTGTCCACGGAGTCGGAACCGCATCCGGAGAGAAGGCCGACGCCCAGCGTCACGGCGGAGATCGCCGCGGCCAACCGTCGCACGGCCTTGGTGGCCGCCGTTCGCTGGAGAAGCATCCGAAAATCCCTTGCTTTCGCTCTATCGTGGCGACCTTGATCAAGGCGCAGAAGAACCGTAGCACGAAGAGATTAGGCTAGGCTAACCTAAGTTCTGTTGGTCTGAATTCTCTGAATTCTCGGAATGGGTGCGTCCGATCGGCACGATGAGCGGCCGGCCGCTCACCGGGTCGTCGATCACTCTCGCGCGCAGCCCGAACGCCTCGTGCAGCAGCTCGGCGGTGATCACGTCGCGTGGATGCCCCTGCGCCAGGATCGACCCCGCCCTCATCACGATCAGGTTGTCGCTGTAGCGCGTGGCCAGGTTGAGGTCGTGCAGCACCATGACCACGGTGCAGCCCGACTCGTGCAGGTCGTCCACCAGGTCGATCACGTCGATCGCGTGCGCCAGGTCCAGGTAGGTGGTCGGCTCGTCCAGCAGCAGCAGGTCGGTCCCCTGGGCCAGGGTCATCGAGATCCAGACGCGCTGGCGCTGGCCGCCGGACAGCGCGTCGACCGGGCGGTCGGCCAGATCGGACACCCCGGTCATGGCCAGCGCACGCTCGACGACGGCGGCGTCGTCCGATGACCACTGCTGCAGCCAGGTCTGGTGCGGATGCCGGCCCCGCGCGACCAGGTCTGCCACCGTCAACCCCTCGGGCGCGACCGGCGCCTGCGGGAGCAGGCCGAGCTTCTTCGCCACGGTCTTGGTCTTGAGCTTGACGATGTCCTCACCGTCCAGCACGACCGTCCCCTTCGTCGGCTTGAGCAGCCGCGACAGGGTCCGCAGCAGGGTGGACTTGCCACAGCCGTTCGGGCCGATGATCGTCGTGATCACCCCGGGCGGGATCACCACGTCGAGGTCGTCTATGACGGCCCGGCCGCCGTATCCCACGGTGACGCCCCTGGCCGCCAGGCGCGAGACGTCCTTCAACTCGGGCTCGACCTTGGCGATGTCTTGAACGGCCATAGGTCCACTTTACTTAGCTTAGGCTAGCCTTCCTAGGATTTTTTCAAGTTCGCCCGCACCAGCAGGTAGACGAGGAAGGGGCCGCCGATCGCGGCGGTGACCACGCCGACGGGGAGAGAGATCGGCAGCGCCGTACGCGCGACCAGGTCGGCGCCGATCAACAGCAGCGCGCCCACCAGCCCGGAGGCCACCAGCGGCGGCGCCGGACAACGCGTCAACCGCAGCGCCACCTGCGGCGCCACCAGCGCGACGAACGGGACCGGGCCGGCCGCGCTCACCGCCACCCCGGCCAGCAGCACCGCGCACAGCAGCAGTACGGCCCGCACCCGCGCGTACGGAACGCCCAGACCCGCCGCGACCTCGTCGCCGAAGTGCATCGGCCCGAGGTGGAAGGCGGCGTACGCCACGATGGCCATGAGGGCGAGCGTGCACCACAGTGCCGTCCAGACCTCGCCCCACGATCGGTTGTCCAGCGAGCCGATCAGCCACGCCTGGGACCGGGCCACGTCCCGGATGTCGGCCGTGACCAGCAGCCAGACCGTGATCGCCTCCATCACGGCGCTCACCGACACGCCGATGAGGATCAGCCGCAGGCCCTCGATCCCGCGCCGCCACGCCAGGAAGTACACGAGCAGGCCCGTGCCGAGGCCGCCCGCGAGCGCCGCTGCCGACAGGCCGACGGAGCCGACGATCGCCGCGGCGACCCCGCCCGACACCGTCACCAGGAACACCGCCATCGCGCTCGCTCCCCCGGTGATCCCCAGGATGTCCGGGCTGGCCAGCGGGTTGCGCGCGATCGACTGCGTGATCGCCCCCGACACCCCCAGCGCGATCCCCACGATGAGCCCGGCCAGGGCACGCGGCATCCGCAGATCCATGATCACGAACTCGTCGACCCGCTCGCCCCGGCCGAAGATCGTGGCGACCACCTGGGGCAGGCCGATGGGGAAGTCCCCGACACCGATGGACAGGCAGAACACCAGAAAGGTCGCCGCCGCGAGCAGCAGCGTCACCGACACCATCCAGGGCCGCCACACGAACGACGCGAAGCCGAGCCGTACGCCCGGTGCCGCCGTACGCTTCGCCGCTGTCTCACTCATGCCTTCTTGAACTTTCCGCGCCACACCAGCGCCGCGAAGAACGGGGCGCCGAGGAGGGCGACGACGATTCCCGTCGGCAGCTCACCCGGCCGTGTCACCACGCGCCCCACGATGTCGCAGATCAACATGATGGCGGCGCCGAGCAGACCCGCGTACGGCACCAGCCGGCGATAGTCCGGCCCGGTGAGATAGCGGGCGATGTGCGCCACCATGAGCCCGAGAAACGCGATCGGGCCGCACGCCGCCGTCGCCGCACCCGCCAACAGCGTGATGGCGACGATGCCGACGGTCCGGCTCAGCGCGATGTTCACCCCGAGTCCTCGCGCCACGTCGTCGCCCAGGTTGAGCAGGTTGATGGCGGGCAGCGTGGTCAGCGCCAGCGCCAATCCGGCAACGACGAACGCGGTCACCGGCCAGATGACGTCGAACCCGACCCCGGCCACCGAGCCCGCGTTCCAGAACCGCAGCGCGTTCAGCGACGCCTGGTCCGACAGCGCGACCGCCGTGGTCATCGCCGCGAGGAACACCGTGACCCCCTGCCCGGCCAGCACGAGCGTCAACGGGTTGCCCGCGCCCCGGCCGATGCTCGACAGCCCGAACACGACGACCCCGGCGGCCGCCGCGCCGAGGAAGGCGAACCAGATGTACTGGTACGGATTGGCCAGGCCGAACAGCAGGATCACCGACACCACGGCGAACGAGGCGCCGGAGTTGACCCCGAGCAGCCCCGTGTCCGCGATCGGGTTGCGCGTGTACCCCTGGACCAGCGCCCCGCCGACCCCCAGGGCGACGCCCGCCACGATCGCGAGCACGGTCCGGGGCACCCGTACGGTCTGCACGATGAGCGTGATCTCGGTGAGCCGCTGGTCGGGGCCCGGCTCGGCGAACAGACCGTGCCACACCTCGGCGGGGCTCAACGCGCGCGCGCCGACGGCCACCGACGCGACACCCGCGACCATGAGGACCCCCACGAGCGTGGCCAGACCGGCGAGCCGCCGCACGCGGGCCGGCGTGCCGGACGTGGGACGTGTCTTCACAGTCGTGCCCATGCCGACGAACGTTATCCCGTTGATCCACCGCGGGAACACGCCCCCCGGGACTTAGGTAAAGCTATCCTCAGTAACAGGCCGACGAAGTGGGGCTGGCGTGGAGAGCACCTTCGCTGAATTCGGGCTTCCCGGTGAACCCGGCACCGACGAGTTCTGGGCGGCGGCGCGGACGCCCGCGTCGGTGCCCGTAGCCGGCGGCGGCTGGGCGACCCTGTTCCTGTGGCGCGGATCCCCGGCGAGCATCGGCTTCGAGAGCTGGTCCGAGCCGGTGCCCCTGCGCCGATGGGGCGACACGGACTGCTGGTACGCCAAGGTGATCATGCCGGCGCGGCTGCGGGTGACCTACCAGGTCATCACGGACGAAGCGGCGTACGCCGACCCGTTCAACCCGGTCGGCGCCGGCGGCGACCGGTCCATCGCCGCGACCCCGGACGCCCCCGCTCAACCGCACTGGCCCGTCATCGGCCCGGCCGACGTGCTGCCCGTCCCGCGCGTCCGGCTCCGCTGGACCGGCGAACGGCTCGGCGGGCGACGCACCGTGCGCGTCCATCCGGCGGGCGGCGGCGGCCCGATCGTGCTGCTGCTCGACGGGGACGACTGGCTGTACCTGCACCCGGCCATGACCGCGTTCGACTCGGCCGTCGCCCATGGCGAGATGCCCGCCGTCACGCTCGTCTTCCTGCCCGCGAGGGCCAGGGACGTCGAGTTCGGCTGCAGGCCCGAACTGTGGGAGGCGATCCGGGAAGAACTGCTGCCGCTGGTGGCCGACAGCGGCGTACCCGCCGACCATGACCGGCTGGTCGTCGCCGGGCAGAGCCTCGGCGGGCTGAGCGCGATGTACGCGGCGCTGGAGTTCCCTGATCTGGTGTCCGGCGTCGCCTGCCAGTCGGCGTCCTTCTGGTGGACGCCCGACGCCGCGAACCTGGCCGACCCCATGGCCGGTCCGGTCGGCGGCGCCATCGCCGCGCGCCTGCGTGAGCGCCCCGACCTGTCCGGTCTGCGGGTCGCGTTCGACGTGGGGGAACACGAGGCGCGGATGCTGCCGCACTGCGAGTTGGTCGAGACCCTCACAGAACAGGCCGGTGCGACCGTACGGATCTCACGGTCGGCCTCGGCCCACGACCGGGCGGGCTGGCGGCACGCCCTGATCAGGGATGTCGCCTGGGTGCTCGCCCGGTCGTGACCTCGGCCATCAGGTCGGTCGCAGGTCGTCCATCGAGGGTCAGCGCGAGAACGCGTAGGTGCCGCGGCCGCTGTCGCGCAGCCGCCCGGCCAGCGCATCGACGATCTCGCCGGCCCGAACGGCGGTGTTGGACAGCAGCGTCGAGGTCAGGCCGTGGGTGTGCTCGGTCGCCCCCTGCACGTAGATGCCGCAGCGCAGGTGCGCCGAGGTGGCGATCCGGTAGTCGCGCTCGATGCGCAGGGCGCCCGAGGGCAGCCGCTCACAGTGCTCGCCGGTGTCGCCCAGCAGGGTCAGCGGGTCGCCGGGCCGGTAGCCGGTGGCGTAGACGAGCACATCGGCCTCCAGGACGGTCCGTTCCCCGGTGGGCAGGAACTCGACGGTGACGCGCAGGCCCTCGGCGCCCCGCGCGACCTCGGCGAGCCTGGAGGCGTTGAGGATGCGCAGTCGCTCCCTGCCCTGCACCTTCTCCTGGTAGTGCCTGCGGTACAGCTCGTCGATGAGGTCGAGGTCGACCACGGAGTAGTTGGTGGAGGCGTGATAGGCACGCAGGCGTTCCTTGACCGTCTCCGGCGCCTGGAAGTAGTGGTCGACCGCGGCGGAGTCGAAGATGCGGTTGGCGAAGGAGCTGTCGTCGGCGACGGTGTAGCCGTACTTGGAGAACACCGCGTACACCTCGGCCCGGGGGAACCTGCCGTGCAGGTGATCGGTCACCTCGGCGGCACTCTGGCCCGCGCCGACGACCACGAACCGGCGGGGCTCCGTGACCGAGGGCAGTCTGTCCAGGAGTTCTTCGCTGTGCCAGACGCGTTCGTCGCTGACCACCCCGTCGGGTAAGACCGGATCCAGGCCGACGGCGACGACCAGGTTGCGGGTGCGACGGGTGCTCAGCTCGCCCTCGCCCCGGCGTATCACCACATCGAGGCACTCCATCGTTCCGTCGACGGTGACGGGGGTGACCGCCACGACCTCGGAGCCGTACTCGACCTGGTCGGCGAAGTGGGTCGCGGCCCACTCCAGGTAGTCGTGGAACTCCATGCGGGAGGGGAACATCGTTTTGTGGTTGATGAAATCCAGCATTCGACCGCGCGCCTTGAGGTAGCACAGGAAGCTGAATTCGCTGGCGGGATTGCGCATGGTGACCAGGTCCTTGAGAAAGGAGACCTGCATCGTCGTGCCTTCGAGGAGCATGCCGCGGTGCCATCCGAAGGATGGCTGCTTTTCCAGGAACACCGCGTCGATCCGCTCGCCGGTGCGCGCCTCGCGCTCGCGCAGCGCGATGGCCAGGGCGAGGTTGGAGGGTCCGAAACCGATGCCGACGAGATCGTGGACAGGCTGCTCGACAGTGGGCATTGAAGGCCTTTCGAGGGAGCGGTCCTGAACGGGTGGAACCAGGGTTCGATTTAGGTTAGGCTCACCTAACTGCGCGATCATAACCTTTATCCCATCCCCTCACAAGGAGAGCGCCGATGCGGGTCGTGATGTTCGGCTATCAGACCTGGGGGCATCGCACCCTTCAGGCTCTGCTGGATTCCGGGCACGACGTGGCCTTAGCGGTCACCCATCCCCGGAGCGACCACGCCTACGAGAAGATCTGGAACGACTCGGTGGCGGAGCTGGCCGAGGCGCACGACGTCCCCGTCCTGCTTCGCAACCGCCCCGACGACGAACTCCTGCTCACCCTCAAGAAAGTCGAACCCGACCTCATCGTCGCCAACAACTGGCGCACGTGGATACCGCCGGAGATCTTCACCCTCCCCCGGTACGGCACCCTCAACGTGCACGACTCGCTGCTGCCGGCCTACGCCGGCTTCTCCCCGCTCATCTGGGCCCTCATCAACGGCGAGAAGGAGGTCGGCGTCACCGCCCACATGATGGACGCCGACCTGGACGCCGGGGACATCGTGGTGCAGCGGGCCGTCCCGGTCGGCCCGCACGACACCGCCACCGACCTGTTCCACCGCACCGTCGACCTCATCGCCCCCATCGTCGCCGAGGCCCTCGACCTCATCGCCTCCGGCCGCACCGACTGGACGCCGCAGGACCGCTCCAAGGCCAGCTTCTTCCACAAGCGTTCGCTCGAGGACGGCAACATCGACTGGACCTGGCCGGCCGAGGACATCGAGCGGCTGGTACGCGCCCAGTCCGACCCCTACCCCAACGCTTTCACCTACTACAGGGGCGAACGCCTCCGCGTCCTGAAGGCCTCGGTCTCCACGGGCGTCTACGGCGGCACCCCGGGGCGGGTGTTCATCCGCGAAGGCGACGGCGTCGTCATCGTGGCCGGCGCCGAGGCGCGCCGCGGCCGCAGTCACGGCCTGGTGATCGAACGGGTACGCACCCAGGACGGCACCGACCTGCCGGCCGACGAGGTGTTCACGACCATGGGCGGGTATCTGTCCCGTCATCCGTGAGGGCCGCCCGCCCGTTCGATGCCGGCTCCCTTGAACGCGAAAGCGGGCCGGGCGCGCCTGCTGACGAGGCGCGGCCACCGGCCCGCTCCCGGGTCCCCTGACCGGAGGTCGTCGATCCCGGTCCCGGGGTCCGGCTCAGCCCACCGTGATGAAGTCCATGGTGCCCGCGCCCTCGACGCCGGTCAGGCCCGTGGTGGAGCACTTGCTGATGTCGGTGGTGGGTATGGCCCTGCCGGATGTGCGCGTCCCCTTCAGCATCCCGGCGGTGATCTCACCGAAGAGCAGGGCGCTGCCGGGGTTGTAGGAGTCGATCGCGTTGAGATTGGGGCGCACGGTGGAGGTCCCCAGCTTGGTGCCCTGGGCGTCCTTCCAGGTGATCGTGCCGCTGCCGGTGGCGTTCTTGACGCCGGTGCACGTCGCCAGGCCGCTGCCCTCGAAGGTGAGCTGCCCCGAGCGGGGTCGGGGATGGCTGTTGTCGGGGGAGGTGCAGTTGAGCAGTGAGATCGCGCCGCGGGTGGTCACCGACTGGGCCCGCTGGGTGAGCGGCGGGTCGAAGGTGATCGGCTTGACCGTCTTGGCCGAGCAGGTGAGGACGGTGTGCGGGGTCGCGGCGGGCTGTGCGGGGCGCGAGATCGCCGCGATGTCCCCGACACCGCTTTCGGACGCTCCCTGCGCGACCGACTGTGCGACCGGCTGTGCGACCGGCTGTGCGACCGACGGCGCCGCCACCAGCGCCAGGCCGAGCACGGCCGCCGCGGTGACGCCGAGGCCACGGGCCGCACGTCGCGGGCCAACCGGAGCAATTCTCATCGTGCCTCCCAGGTAGATTACTCTGAGTGATTTATTTATCACAGTAAGTAACATCGGTGCGGCGTTCGACGGCGGGACACGCACGGGATGGTCAAGATCCCGAGGAAGCGGCCGTCGGCGGGGTGGCCGAGGCGGGCGGGAGCAGCCGTGCCAGCGGCCGGGGCAGCCACCAGTTGCGGTGACCGAGCAGCCGCATGAGCGCGGGGACGAGGATCATGCGGATGAGAGTGGCGTCCACGGCGACGGCCACGGCGACGGCGAACCCCGTCTGCTGGAGATCGCTGCGGTGCGTGATCAACAGGCTGGCGAAGGCGACGGTCATCACGGCGGCGGCCAGGGTGATCGGACGGGCCGTGTGCCGCAGCCCGTGGAGCACCGCGGCGGTGTTGTCGCCCGTACGCCGGTAGTGCTCGGCGACACGATGGACCAGGAAGACCTCGTAGTCCAGGGACAGGCCGAAGACGACGGTGAAGGTCAGCAGCGGCACCAGGAGGTTCACGTCGCGGGTCGGGCTCGCGTGCTGGAAGCACAGGGCGAGCAGGCCGAAGGTGGCGGTGACGGACAGCATGTTCATGCAGACGGCCTTCACCGCGATCAGCAGGCTGCGGAAGGTGACCAGCAGCAGGAGGAACGAGAAGAGCAGCACCAGGGCGATCGCCAGGCCCAGACCGGCCAGCATCTGCTCGCCGAGGTCGGCCAGCAGGGCGGTGGGGCCGGCCACGACCATCTGCCGGCCGGGGGGCGACAGGCGCGGCGCCACCTCATAGATGTGCCGGAGCAGCGCGGCCGAGGCCGCACTGTCAGGAGGGTTGCGCTCGGTGACCAGCACCACCGTCAGGTCCCGGCCGTTGTCCACGACGGCGACCGGTCCCACCCGCGGATCGGCCTCCAGGGCGTCCATCAGTGCCCCGACGTTCACCGGGCCGCTTCCTTTCGGATGGGGCAGGACCAGCCCGGTGATGCCTGCCATCCGGTCGGCTTCCATCTGGACCAGGCCGTGACCGGTGGCGGTGCCCGCCAGCGAAGGGCGGTCGTAGTGCAGCCCGAGGCGCAGGCTCAGCACCGGAAGGGCGGCCGCCAGCAGCAGCGCCGTCACGGCGAGCGCATAGCGGACCGGGTGGTTCATCAGGTGCCCGGCCGGACGCAGCCAGGCCGGACGTCCGGTGGTACGGCGCAGGCGCCGCCAGGGAAGCGATCTCCACTCCAGCCACGGATCGAGCAGCGGCAGAAGCACCGGTGTCAGGCTCAACGCGGCCGCCGCCGTGACGAGGGCGGCCACGATCACCGCCAGGGCGATGTTCCTGATCCCCGGCACGGGGACGGTGAAGAGGGCGCCGGCGGTGAGCACGATGGCCACGGCGCACCACGAGACGGTGCCGCCCGCCGTGTCCGCCGCCCGGACGGCCGCCGTCACGGGCGGCAGGCACTCGTCACGGCGGGCCTGGCGGTAGCGCAGCAGGATGAGCAACGCGTAGTCCAGCCCGATTCCCAGGCAGACGGTGAGGGCGACGGTCAGCTGCGTCGAGTCGACCTGAGCGATCATGCCGAGCAGGGAGAGCACCCCCGCGGTCACCAGGATCGCCGCTCCCGCCACGAGCAGCGGTACGACTGCGGATCCCACGGCTCCCAGTCCGAGGACGAGCAGCAGGACCACCAGGGGAACGGTGACGACCTTCATCCGCTGCAGGTCGTCGAGGTCGCCCCGGACCAGCTCGGCGAACACCGCGCTCGCCCCGACGATCGTCACGGAGACCTTTCCTTCGGACGCCTCGTCCACGGCCTGCCGGGCGGCCGCCGCCTGGGCCGGCAGCCGTCGCTGGCGGGCCGCCTCGTCCCCCGTGACGCCGAAGAGCACGTACGCGTGATGCGGGTCCTGGTCCTCACCCGTGGGCAACGGCAACATCCCGCCGATGCCCGGCAGGTCGACCAGTGATCCGACCGTCTCGGCCAGCGCCCGCTGGTAGGCCGGTTCCGTGGCCGTCAGCGTGGCGGAGTCGAAGGCGAGGACCATCTGCTCGCTGCCGAACTGCGGAAACCCCTGGGAGATCAGGCGTGCCGCCACGGCCGATCTGGAGCCCGGCACCTCGAGCGGCGGTGGGCTCAGACGCTGCGTCAGCCCGGGCAGCAGCGCGGCGGATGCCACGGCCAGGAGGAGCCATGCCGCGACGACCACGCGGCCGCGCCGGAGCAGGGCCGCGCCGAGGCGGCCGCACGGGCCCGGCCGCACCCGGCCATCGGAGGGGTACGGCGAGGCCGACCCGTCGTCACGCGACCCGTCGTCCTGCGACCGGGGCGAGCGTGCGGCGCCGAGGCGCATGGGCATGTCCGTTCCTCTGCTGTGAGCCTAGAGCCCGACTCTCACTTTTGGTAGGCGATCAAATGCTCTGCGTGATGATAGAGGTTCCGGCGACGAGCCGACCGTCCCCCGGGGCGATGCGCCGGCGCCGCCGGTCCTACGACCAGTGCGAACACCCCGGCCGGCGCCACCGCCTTTCCGAGCAGCCGGCCCGGGAAGATCGCTGCGTACCGGTCTGCCTGCTATCGTCCGCGATGTTCCGCTGTCCTCCGGCGTGGGCCGAGTTCCCGCGCGGCCAAGATTGGAAGTCTCCTCGTGACCGGTGACGCCGCCGACCATCTCGTGCCGGATCCGAAGCGGCCCTTCCGCCTGATCGTCACCGGAGGCGGGACGGGCGGCCACACCTATCCCGCCCTGACGGCCGTGCGCACCCTGCAGCGCAGGCTCGCGGCCACCGGCACGGCGGTGGAGGTGTTGTGGGTCGGCACGGCCGAGGGGCTGGAGGCGCGCGTCGCGGCGGCCGAGGGCATCGAGTTCGCCACGGTCGCCACCGGCAAGGTACGCCGCTCCCGCAACCCGCTGGAGATCGTCTCGAACATCAAGGACATGGGCCGCGCCCTGCTCGGCGTCTTCCAGGCCCGCTCGGTCGTCTCCGGTTTCCGCCCCGATGTGGTGCTGGCCACGGGCGGCTATGTCGCCGTACCCCTGGGCCTGGCGGCCTGGGTGTGCCGCCGCCCCCTTGTGGTCCACGAGCAGACGGTCCGTCTCGGTCTGGCCAACCGGATGCTCGCCCGGGTCGCGACGCGCTTCGCCGTGTCGTCGGAGTCCACGCTGCCGCTCCTGCCGAGGTCGGCGCGTACGACCGCCGTCGTCACGGGCAATCCCGTACGGCCGGAGGCGCTGTCGGGGCGGCCCGAACGTGCGGTGGAGGCGCTCGGCCTGTACGGCTTCGAACGCACCCTGCCCACGGTCTACGTCACCGGCGGCGCCCAGGGGTCGCAGCAGATCAACAGCCTGGTGTACGGCATCCTGCCGTGGCTGCTCTCGCACGCGAACGTCATCCACCAATGCGGGGCGGCGAACCTGGAGGACCTGCGCCGCCAGGCCGGTCGGCTGCCCGCCGAGCTCGCGGCCCGCTATCTCCTCACCGGCTTCGTCGGCCCGGAGCTGCCCGACGTCCTCGCGCTGGCCGATGTGGTGATCTCGCGGAGCGGCGCGGGGACGATCGCCGAGCTGACCGCGCTGGGCAAGGCGGCGGTGCTCGTTCCGCTCGCCACCTCGGCGGGTGGGGAGCAGGCCTACAACGCCCGTCACCTGCACGAGGCCGGCGCTGCGGTCGCCCTGCTGGGCGAGGTGGCGGCCGACGACCTGCGGCAGGCCGTGGCCCCGCTGCTCGCCGACCCGCACCGCCGCGCCGCCATGGCGGGGCAGGCCAGGGCGTACGGCAGGCCCGACGCGGCGGATCGGCTCGTCGACGTCGTCCTGTCCGCCGCACACGGCCGGCGGAGCCGTACGGCGTAGGGGGCTGCGGCACACGGGAGCAGCGATATGGGCATCGCGGGATGAGCGCCATGGAGGCCGTCGCCGAGCGACCGCGGTGGCCCGCTGGGACGTGGAACCACGTGATCACGGTGGCCGCCGCTGCCGTGATGGCCTTCGCCGGCTGGCAGAACCGCTGGATCAGCGACGACGGCCTGATCGCGGTGCGCACCGTACGGCAACTGCTCGCGGGCAACGGGCCGGTCTTCAACGTCGGCGAGCGCGTCGAGGCCAACACCAGCATGGCGTGGACCTATCTGGTCGCGCTGGTCTCCTGGGTGAGCCGGGGGGACGTCGCCTACGTCGCGGTGCTGCTCGGCCTGGTGTGCACGGTCGGCGCCGTGGTGTTCGCCATGCGCGGCGCCATGCTCCGGTACGACGGCTCGCACCGGGTGCTCCTGCCCGCCGGGGTGCTTATCGTCCTCGCGCTGCCGCCGTTCTGGGAGTTCGCGACCTCCGGGCTGGAGACCGGGCTGGTGTTCCTGTGGATAGGTTCGTCCTGGTGGCTGCTGGTCCGGGCGGCTTCGGGCGGACCGGTGCTCCCGCTGGTGCTCGTCCTCGGTCTTGCGCCTCTCGTCCGGCCCGAGCTGGCCCTGGTCCACCCGGTCTTCTTCGCCGCGCTGCTCGTACTGCTGCGGCCGGGCTGGCGCGCCGCCGCCCGCTGGTCGGCGGTCTCCCTGGCCCTGCCGGTGGCCTGCCAGATCTTCCGGATGGGCTACTACGGGCTCCTCGTGCCCAACACCGCCCTCGCCAAGGAGGCCGGGGAGAGCCGGTGGGCGCGTGGTCTGCTCTACGCCGGCGACACCCTGCTGACCTACCAGTTGATCGGCCCCCTGCTGGTGGTCGTGCCGCTGTCGCTGTGGGTCTGCCGCACCCGCCGGGATCTCGTCGTGACCGCGGCCCCGCTCACGGCCGGGGCGCTGATGCTGCTGTACGTCCTGCGGGTCGGCGGCGACTTCATGCACGGCCGGATGATGCTGCCGGTGCTGCTGCTCGTCCTGCTCCCCGCCATGGTCCTGCCGCCGCGCACGATGACCGCGCTCGCCTGCGCCACCGTGACGCTGTGGGCCGTGGCCTGCGCCGTGGCGCTCAGGGTGCCGTACCCACAGGAGATCGGGCCGGACGGCATCGCGGACGAGCACGGCTTCTACGTCCGGTGGACCGGGGACCCGCATCCGGTGAACGCCGAGTCCTACCTGCGCGGCCGAGCCGACCCGCTGAGCCGGGAGAACGCCACCGGCCTGCATGTGCCGGGCACGGGGGTGGGGCCGATGCCGCTCCGCGCCGATCAGCCCGCCCGCCTGGCGGTCGCGGGCAACATGCTGGGCACCCTGGGAGCGTCGTTCCCGCTGGACGTCCTCGTGATCGACCGGCTCGGGCTGGCCAACGCCGTCGGTGGTCACATGGCGATCGCGTGCGGGCAGCGGGTCGGGCATGAGAAGCCGCTGCCCGTCGAGTACATCGTCGCCGACTACATGGCCCCGGGCACCGGGCTGTCGGACGGGCGGTTCCAGGCCGAGGTGGAGCGGATCAGGGGCGAGTTGGCCACCGGCCGGTTCCGGGACCTGCTCGCCGCCACGAGGGACCCGCTGACCCCCGGCCGGTTCTGGGACAACCTGGTGGGCGCGCCCGCGCGTACGGCCTTCCGGTTCTCGCCGGGGAACACGGAGAACACGGGAAACACAGGGAGCACGGGGAGCACGGGGAACAGCTCATGTCCGTCCTGAGACGTCCCCGGTGATCAGCCGGCCGGCACGTCGAGCGGATTGGCGATCTCGTCACTCGTCATCCGCCCGGCGAGAACCGCGGTCATCGCGAGGAGAAGCGGGATGACACCCGCCGCGGTGAAGATGACGGGCGTCGGCACCACCGTCGAGAGCGGTCCCGCCACCGCGACGGACAGCGGCATGAGCGCGATGGAGACGAAGAAGTCGAGGCTCGCCACCCGCCCGATCATGGTCGGCGGAACCCGCCGCTGCAGGAGGGTCCCCCAGATGACCATGCCCATGCCTCCGGTGAACCCGATGACGAAGAGGGACGCGGCCATGACCCAGAACGAGGCGATGTGGCCGATCACGGCCAGCGGGAGGGTGCCCGCGCCCCAGCCGATGACCATGACGGTGAGGTAGCGCCGCGGCAGCGGCCGTGACGAGATCGCCAGGGAGCCGACCGCTCCCCCGGCTCCGAACGCCGTGAGGAGCAGGCCGAACGTCCGCTCTCCGTCGGCGAACCGGTCCCGGGTGATGAACGGCAGCAGCACCTCGATCGGTCCCATGGTCACCAGCAGCATGAGGCAGGCGAACAGCAGGGTCCACAGCAGCCACGGGGTGCGCAGCGTGAAGACGAAGCCCTCACGCAGGTCGCGCAGCATGCCCGGCCGTTTCCCGCCCGCCACGGCGTGGGCCCGCGCCCCGGCCTGCGGGCGCAGGAGGAGGACGAGAACGAACGCGCTCCCGTGGAGCACGGCCGTGACGGCCGCTCCGGCGGCGGGGATCCACGCGCCGACGACCATCCCGCCGAGCGCGGGTCCGATCGCCTGCTGCAGGGTCGGCCGCAGCGCGCCCTCCATGCCGTTCGCGGCCAGCAGGTCGTCGGCCGGCAGGATGCTCGGCAGGTAGGCGCTGTAGGCGGGATAGAAGAACGCGGCTCCCGCGCCGAGCAGCGCGGAGGCGACGGCCAGGTGCCACAGCCGGATCACGTCCATGAACGCCAGGGCGCACACCGCGGTCACGGCGAGGAGGTTCACCCCCTGGACCAGGGTGATCACCATGCGTTTGGAGACACGGTCGGCCACGACGCCGCCCACCAGCGCGAAGGCGAACAGGCCGCCGCTGAAGCACGAGGCGACCGCCGACAGCGCGGTCGGGTTGTCGTCGATGGCGATGACCTGGAAGACCATGACGATCGTCCACGTGCCGGTGGCGAACATCGACAGCGCGGTGGCGCCGATGAGCAGCCGATAGTCGCGGTGGCGCAGCGGGCGCAGCGCACGCCACCGGACGGCGGCCGTCTCGGGGACGGGTCTGACGTCACTCATCCGTTGCTCTCATTCGGATATCCGGGTCGCGACAGGCCGGTCGACCAGCCTCCCAGGGCGCACCTGTCCGGCGCACCTGATATATGGGACGTCAGCGGCGTACGGATGTCACGCCAGCGCGGCCGCCTTGCGCAGCAGCACCGACCGTTCGCGGACGTTGCGGCACAGCCGGGCGGCGAGCTCCAGCTCGGCCCGTGCCTCGGCGGTCCGGCCGAGGCGGGCGAGCAGCTCGCCGCGCACGCTCGGGAGCAGGTACGACCCCGGCAGGCGATCGGCGGCGACCAGCTCGTCCACGATCGACAGCGCCCGCCGAGGTCCGTCCGCCATCGCGACGGCGACGGCGCGGTTGAGCTCGACGACGGGTGAGGGAGCGACCCGGCCGAGCGCCTCGTACAGGAGCACGACACGCTCCCAGTCGGTCTCCCCCACCGATGACGCCGACGCGTGGCAGGCCGCGATCGCCGCCTGCAGTCCGTACGGCCCGAGCCCCCGGCCGATGGCCGTCGCCCGGCCGAGCGCGGCCAGACCGCGGCGGATCGCCGACCGGTCCCACAGCCGCCGGTCCTGATCCTCCAGCAGCACCGCCTCGCCGTCGGGCCCGGTGCGCGCGGGAAAACGCGCGGCCGTGAGCTCGAACAGGGCGAGCAGCCCGTACACCTCCGGCTCGTCGGGCAGCAGCGCGGCCAGCACCCGGGCCAGCCGGATCGCCTCGTACGCCAGATCCGGGCGCAGCAGGCGGTCGCCGGTCGTCGCGGTCGAACCCTCCGTGAAGATCACGTACAGCACGCTCAGGACCCCGCCGAGCCGTTCTCGCCGCTCCTGCGACGGCGGCAGCTCGAACGGCACTCCCGCTGCGGCGATGGTCTTCTTCGCCCGGGTGATCCGGGCCTGGACCGTCGGCACGGGCACGAGGAACGCCCGGGCGATCTCCTCGCTCGACAGGCCGCCGACCACGCGCAGCGTCAGGGCCACCCGGGCCTCGGGCGAGAGCACCGGATGGCAGGCCACGAACATCAGCGCCAGGACATCGTCGTCGATCCGGTCGGGATCCCACGGCAGGTCGTCCGACCCGTTCGGCGGGTCCGTCGAGCCCGAGCTCGCCTCACCCTCGGCGAGCCGACCGGCGAGCATGGCGTACCGCTCCTCCAGCGCCGAGCGGCGGCGGAAGCCGTCGATGGCACGCCGCCGCGCCGTCGCGAGCAGCCAGCCCACCGGGTTGGCCGGCGCGCCCTCTCGCGACCAGGTGACGAGCGCCTCGGCCACCGCCTCCTGCGCGACGTCCTCGGCGAGTTCGAAGTCTCCGGTGTAACGGGCCAGCGCGGCGACGACCCGGGCGGACTCGATCCGCCAGACGGCCTCGACGGCCCGCCGCGCCGACTCGGCGCTCGGCGGGCCGCCGGTGGCCGCGGACGTCACAGCTGGCCGGTCCGCTCGCGCCACGCCCGCTCCATGATGACCCACTCGTTGTCCTGCGGGAACTCGTCGATGCCCGGGACCCGGCGGACCTCACACTTGCTGCCGGGAATCGCGGGGATGCGCTTGGCCCACTCGACCGCCTCCTCCTTCGACGCGACGTCGATCAGGTAGAAGCCGCCGAACAGCTCCTTCGTCTCGCCGTACGGACCGTCGGTGACCACCGGTGTCTCGCCGCTGAAGTCGACCACCACGCCCTGGGCCGGGTCGTCCAGACCTTCGGCCGCGACGAGCACGCCGGCCCGGATCAGCTCCTCGTTGAAGCGGCCCACCACCTCGAGCATCTGCTCGAAGGGCGTCGCCATCATCTTCGCGACGGACTCGTCCGTACCCCGCATGATCAGCATGTACTTCGCCATCTTCGATATCCTCGCATCCGCGGTCGCCTTTCGACCGTCTCACTCCAAGGTCGAACGGGACGGCCGCGGATCGACACGGCAGACGGAAACGGTCGACTTTTTCCGTACCCACGCCTTCCGCCCGCGCGTGCCGCGCCGACCGGCCGGACCGGGCCGGCTCGGGCCACGCCGGCGGCCGTCACCGCCATCGTGCCGCGGATCGTGCCGCCCCCCCAAGAAAATCAGGCGCGCTACACGAACGTATGTACTACAAAAAGCTGGTTAGATCGACCCAGACGACGCCGAAGACCCCGAAGAACGGATGGAAAGACGATGAGCATGCCCACCGACCCGCGGCCGCATTGGCCGCACGTCGCCGACAGCCACGACCTGATCCGCGTGCAGGGCGCGCGTGAGAACAACCTCAAGGACGTCAGCGTCGAGATCCCGAAACGCCGGCTGACGGTGTTCACCGGCGTCTCCGGCTCCGGCAAGAGCTCGCTGGTGTTCGGCACGATCGCCGCGGAGTCGCAGCGGCTGATCAACGAGACCTACAGCGCCTTCGTGCAGGGATTCATGCCGACGCTGGCCCGTCCGGAGGTCGACGTGCTGGAGGGGCTGACGACGGCGATCATCGTCGACCAGGAGCGGATGGGCGCCAACTCCCGCTCCACCGTCGGCACCGCCACCGACGCCAACGCGATGCTGCGTATCGTCTTCAGCCGGCTGGGCGAGCCGAGCGCCGGCCCGTCGTTCCACTACAGCTTCAACGTGCCCGCCGGCGCCTGCCCGCGCTGCGAGGGCATGGGCAACGTGACCGACTTCGATCTGACCCAGCTCTACGACGAGAACAAATCGCTCGCCGAGGGCGCGCTCACCATCCCCGGCTACAGCATGGACGGCTGGTACGGCCGCATCTTCATGGGCTCCGGTTTCCTCGACCCCGACAAGCCGCTCCGCGACTACACCGAGACAGAGCTGTACGACCTGCTCCACAAGGAAGCGACCAGGATCAAGGTCGACAACATCAACGTGACGTACGAGGGTCTGATCCCGCGGATTCAGAAGTCGTTCCTGTCGAAGGACCGGGAGGCGCTGCAGCCGCACGTCAGGGCGTTCGTGGACCGGGCGGTCATCTTCACCACCTGCCCGGAGTGCGGCGGCAGCCGGCTCAACGAGGCCGCCCGCGCCTCGCGGATCAACGGGATCAACATCGCCGACGCGTGCGCGATGCAGATCAGCGACCTGGCCGAATGGGTCCGCGGCCTCGACGCGCCGTCCGTGGCGCCGCTGCTCGCGACACTGCAGCGGACTCTCGACTCGTTCGTGGAGATCGGGCTGGGCTATCTCTCGCTCGACCGGCCGTCGGGCACACTGTCGGGCGGCGAGGCGCAGCGCACCAAGATGGTCCGTCACCTCGGCTCCTCGCTCACCGACGTCACCTACGTCTTCGACGAGCCCACCTCGGGCCTGCACCCCCATGACATCCAGCGGATGAACAACCTGCTGCTGCGGCTGCGGGACAAGGGCAACACGGTGCTCGTCGTGGAGCACAAGCCGGAGATGATCGCGATCGCCGACCACGTCGTCGATCTCGGACCGGGCGCCGGCACGGCGGGCGGCGCCGTCTGCTTCGAGGGCACCGTCGAGGGGCTGCGGGCCAGCGGCACCGTCACCGGCCGCCATCTCGACGACCGGGCCGCCCTGAAGCCGTCGGTACGGAAGCCCACCGGCACGCTGGAGATCCGCGGCGCGACCGCGAACAACCTGCGCGACGTCGACGTCGACATCCCGCTCGGCGTGCTCGTCGTCGTCACCGGCGTCGCCGGCTCGGGCAAGAGCTCGCTGATCCACGGTTCGATCCCCGCCGGCGCCGGTGTGGTCTCGATCGACCAGGGCGCGATCCGCGGCTCGCGCCGGAGCAACCCGGCGACCTACACCGGGCTGCTCGACCCGATCCGCAAGGCGTTCGCGAAGGCCAACGGCGTGAAGCCGGCGCTGTTCAGCGCCAACTCAGCGGGCGCCTGCCCCAACTGCAACGGCGCCGGCGTCGTCTACACCGACCTGGCCATGATGGCCGGTGTCGCCACCACCTGCGAAGAGTGCGAGGGGAAGCGGTTCCAGGCATCGGTGCTCGACCACCTCCTCGGCGGCCGTGACATCAGCGAGGTGCTCGCGATGCCGGTGGCCGAGGCCGAGGAGTTCTTCGGCGCGGGTGAGGCCCGCACGCCGGCCGCGCACGCCATCCTCAAGCGGCTCGCCGACGTCGGGCTCGGCTACCTCAGCCTCGGCCAGCCGCTCACCACGCTGTCGGGCGGGGAGCGGCAGCGGCTCAAGCTGGCCACCCACATGGCCGCCAACGGCGGCATCTACGTCCTGGACGAGCCGACCACCGGCCTGCACCTCGCCGACGTCGAGCAGCTGCTCGGCCTGCTCGACCGCCTCGTCGACTCCGGCAAGTCGGTCATCGTCATCGAGCACCACCAGGCCGTCATGGCGCACGCCGACTGGATCATCGACCTCGGCCCCGGTGCCGGCCACGACGGCGGCCGGATCGTCTTCGAAGGCCCGCCCGCCGACCTCGTCGCCGCCCGTTCCACCCTCACCGGCGAGCACCTCGCCGCGTACGTCGGCGCGACGCTAGCGGGGTAGGCGCAGTCCGGCGATGAGGAGTTCGACCAGTCGACGCGCGTCGTACCGGGGGTCGTTCTCCACGCCGATGCAGAGGTTTCCGACGCCGCGCATGAGTTCGTAGGCGCTCATGCCGGTGCGGATCTCGCCGGCGGCGGCCGCGGCCTCGAGTAGTCGGGCGCACACGGGCACGAGCCGGTCGAGGAAATAGGCGTGCAGCGCTTCGAAGGCGGCGTTGTCGGACTGCAGCACGGCCGCTAGACCGTGCTTGGTGACCAGGAAGTCGACGAAGAGGTCGATCCATCGCCCCAGCGCGGCGTGCGGAGTCGGACCGGCCGCCAGCAGGGCCGGACCGGCGTCGGCGAGTGCCTCGATCTGGTGTCGGTAGACGGCGATGATGAGATCCGCGCGCGTGGGGAAGTGGCGGTAGATCGTGGCCGTCCCGACGCCGGCCTCCGCGGCGATGTCGCGTATCGGCGCCTCGACGCCCGAGGTCACGAAGACCGCTGCGGCGGCGTCGAGCAGCGCCTTCTCGTTGCGCCGGGCGTCGGCCCGCTTGCGCGGGATCGCACGCCCTGCGCCTCGGTCGCTGTCGTTCACGCGCCGTTCCCTCCGTTACCGGGATTGCTAAACGGGACAATGTCCCGTATCGTCAAACGGGACAAGGTTCCGGTTACTCATGATGCCAGAGCAGGGACCGGGAACCAAGCACGCATCGCCACCACGCTTCATCGGCAACCAAGGAGACACTCTCTTGCAGTACCGCGATCTGGGCCGCACCGGTGTGCAGGTCAGCTCCCTCGCGCTCGGCGCGATGAACTTCGGAAAGATCGGCCGCACCACCCAGGACGAGGCCACCGCCATCATCGACGCCGCTCTTGAGGCCGGGATCAACCTCATCGACACCGCCGACATGTACAGCGTCGGCGAGTCGGAAGAGATGGTCGGCAAAGCCATCGCCGGCCGCCGCGACGACATCGTGCTGGCCACGAAGGCGAGCATGCCCATGAGCGACGAACGCAACCATCGGGGCGGTTCACGCCGCTGGCTGATCACCGCGCTGGACGACAGCCTGCGCCGCCTCGGTGTCGACCACGTCGATCTCTACCAGATTCACCGGTGGGACCCGGCGACCAGCGACGAGGAGACGCTGTCGGCTCTGACCGACCTGCAGCGCGCGGGGAAGATCCGCTACTTCGGCTCCTCGACCTTCCCCGCGTACCGCATCGTGCAGGCCCAATGGGCCGCCCGCGACAACCACCTAAGTCGTTACGTCACCGAGCAGCCCAGCTACTCGATCCTCCAGCGCGGGATCGAAACCCACGTGCTGCCCGTGACCGAGCAGTACGGGCTCGGCGTGCTGGCGTGGAGCCCGTTGGCCTCGGGCTGGCTGTCGGGCGCGATCCGCGAAGGCCGGGAAATCACCACCAGCCGCTCGACGTTCATGCCGGAACGCTTCGACATCACCATTCCGTCCAACCGGGCCAGGCTCGATGCCGTCGAACGGTTGGCCGTGGTCGCCGACGAGGCCGGTCTGACGATGATCCAGCTCGCGCTCGGTTTCGTGACCGCGCATCCCGCCGTGACCAGCGCGATCATCGGTCCCCGCACGCTGGACCACCTGCACTCGCAACTCGCCGCCGCCGACACCGTGCTCGCCCCCGATGTGCTCGACGCGATCGACGCGATCGTCGCTCCCGGCACCGACCTCGCCGCCCACGAAAAGTACGACACCCCTCCTTCGCTGCTCGACCCGTCACTGCGGCGCCGCTGATCGCCGGAGGAACGCGGAGTCCTCGCAAGCCGGAGGAGGAGGTCGCAGCGGGGCCTACGGTCACCCGGGGCCCCGCGGAGGTTCCGGCCTGTCAGGAATTTCCTTGGCGTGGAGCAGGCGCCGTCTGGACCGCGTGCAGCAGGGCATGATCTGTCAGACACGACTTCAGATCAGCCAGTGGCCGTCGCGCATCAGCTCTCGGTCGGGCAGTTCGTTCACCTCGCGCCACGCCTGAATGCGACGCGGGAAGACGCGGAACCAGCGGTACGGCGTGGCCGGCACGCGCGGGTCGAAGCCGGTGTGCTCGGCGAACAGGTCACCCCGCTCCCGCGGCAGCGCGTCCATGTGGAGGACCTCCACCTCGCCGTCGATCATGGTCACGTCGCGGGTGTGGCCCAGCCCCAGCCGTACGGTCCGGGAGGCGGCCAGGTTCCTGCCGGTCGGGCTGTCCACCGGCGTGGCCATCAGCAGCGCCTCGCCGTCCCAGTCGAAGGACAGCGGCACCAGATATGGCGCACCGTCTTCCGAGGCACTGGCCACCCAGATGTCGACGTCGTGGGTGAGCCGATGCTCGGTGTCACGACGACGCTGGGCGCGGGAGCGGGGTTCGGCGCTCATCGCGTCTGCTGGATGCGGACCATGTTGCCCGCGGGGTCGCGGAAGGCGCAGTCGCGCACGCCGTACGGCTGATCGATCGGCTCCTGGACGACCTCGGCGTCGCCGGCCTGCAGCTTCTCGAAGACGCCGTCGAGGTCGGCGGTGGCCAGGATGACGCTGGCGTAGGTCCCCTTGGCCATCATCTCCGCGATGGTGCGCCGCTCGTCGTCGGTGATGCCGGGGTCGGCGGCCGGCGGGTGCAGGACGATGGACGTGTCCGGCTGACCGGCGGGGCCGACCGTGATCCAGCGCATCCCGTCGTAGCCGACGTCGTTGCGCACCTCGAAGCCGAGGGTGTCGCGATAGAAGGCCAGGGAGGCTTCCGGGTCGTCGTGCGGGAGAAAGGTGTTGTGAATGGTGATGTCCATGACGGTCACGCTAGCTGCGGCTCGGGAATCCGGGCTTCTCGATTCCTGATCGGTTTGGTCACCCGTTTCGCCACGCAGGGCGGCATTCCCGCCGTCGCGCGCGCCGACCGGCGACGGTAGGTGCTGGGCGGCACACCGACCAGTTCGGTGAAGCGGGTGCTGAAGGTGCCCAGCGAGGTGCAGCCGACCGCGAAACAGACCTCGGTGACGCTGAGATCGCCGCGACGCAGCAGCGCCATCGCGCGCTCGATGCGCCTCGTCATCAGATAGGCGTACGGCGACTCGCCGTAGGCGAGCCGGAACTGACGGCTGAGGTGTCCCGCCGACATGTGCGCACCGCGGGCGAGCGCCTCGACGTCCAGCGGCTGCGCGTACTCCCGGTCGATCCGGTCGCGGACGCGGCGCAGTCGCGCGAGGTCACGCAGGTGCTGCGCGGTGGCGGGTCTGCTGGTCATCGAAACCTCCGGAGGAAGGCAAGGTCGGCCGCCCGCCGATTCGTGGGCGACACCGCGATCTTCTGTTCCTGTCAACGGCTCGGCGGTTCGATACTGCCCTACGGCACCGACAAGACTCATCGTGCGATGCGGTTCCGCACCCTGATGGCCGGTCCGGGCATCGGTCAACGGTGGAGCGCGTCCGGGGTTGCGTCCTCGACGAGGAAGCCTCCGGACTGGTGATGCCAGAGCCGGGCGTACGGGCCCTGTGCCTGGAGCAGCTCGCCGTGTGTGCCCTGCTCCACGATGCGTCCCCGGTTGAGTACGACGAGTCGGTCCATCCGGACGACGGTGCTCAGGCGGTGCGCGACCACGAGTGCGGTACGGTCCCGCATCAGGCGCCACAGGGCCTCCTGGACGAGGATTTCGCTTTCGGAGTCGAGGGCGCTGGTCGCCTCGTCCAGCAGCAGGATGGGGGCGTCGCGCAGGATGGCGCGCGCGAGTGCGATGCGCTGCCGCTGCCCCCCGGACAGCTTGACGCCACGCTCGCCGACCAGGGTGTCGAAACCGTCCGGCAGGGACTCGACGAACTCCGTGACATGCGCCGCCCGCGCGGCCCGGAGGATCTCGGCATCGGTGGCGTCCGGCCGGGCGAACGCGAGGTTGTCACGCACCGACCGGTGGAACATGGCGGGTTCCTGAGGGACATAGGCGATGAGGCTGCGCAGGTCGGCTTGGCGCAGTCGGGCGATGTCCTGACCGCCGATGAGGATCCTGCCTCCGTTCACGTCCATGAGTCGAAGCAGCAGCCGGGTGAGCGTGCTCTTGCCCCCGCCGGACTGGCCGACCAGCCCGATCTTGGCGCCACTGGGAATGTCCAGGTCCAGGTCCTCGAACAGGGGCCGGCCATCGACGTACGCGAAGCTCACCCGGTCGAAGCGGATGCCCGAGTCGGCCGGGCGCAGCGGCTGCGGATCGGCCGGATCCAGCACGGTCGGCGGTACGAGAAGCAGCTCGGTGAACTGGGCCGCCTCGGTGAGCACGCTCTCCATCCGCCGGTATATCTGGTTGAACTCGAACATGATGCTGATGGTGTTCGAGTAGTAGGTGAATGTCACCACGATGGCCTCGACGCCGAGACCACCGCGAAGCGCCACCGCGAGGAGCAGGCCCACGGTGCTGGTGAGCACCGACAGCGGGGCGACGACGGTGTCCACCTTGAGGTTGCCGTAATCCCAGGAACGCAGGGACAACCTGCGCTGCTCGCCGATCCTGGCCCGATATTCGGCGGCTTCACGATCCTCGGCGGCGAACGCGCGGACCGTCTCCATGTTGGTCAGCACGTCCGCGACGTGGCCCGACACCAGCACCTTGGCGGCCTCGCGTTCGTCGACCAATGCCTGGCGACGGCGGACGAGCGGGGCGACGAGAACACCGGTGACAATGATGAGGCCCACGAGAACGAGGACCAGCAAAGGGTGATAACGCCACAGAACCACCGAGGCGAATGCCAGAGGCACCACCTTGGCCATGATCGAGAATGTGAGCGTATCGGCGAATTCCTCGAATCTTGAGGAGAATCCGAGCACCCGTTTGGTCAGCGACCCGGCGAAGTTGTCATGGAAGAACGTGACGTCTTTGGCCAGCAACTCGTCCATGCCCACCACGCCGAGTCGCTCTATGCCGCGGGCATCGGTGCGATTGAGGAAGTGCAACCCCACGCGCCACAGCGCCTCGCCCGCCAGCAGCAATCCGCCGAAGGCGAGCACGTAGGGCACCAGCGCACCGAGGGTGCCGTCCCCGCCGCCGGACAGGTGCCCCACCAGCCCGGCCACCGCCAGCGGCGCCAGGTAGTAAAGGCAGATGTTCCCCATCGCCGGCAGCGTCAGTGCGAGCGCCGCGATCCGCCACTGACGCCTCAGCTCACCGCAGTAATAGCGCAATGCCAGCAGAATCGCCGATTTCCGCACAGATGGGCCTTCTTCGGCGTTCTCCTCGGCCGTTCCGAGCACAGCCATAAGCCCTCCCCGAATGCCGATATCGCGGTGGCCATGCTGCCGCAGTACGGTACGGAAGAGCGAGCGATTTTCAGCCGCCCCCGGCTGCTTTCCGGTTACCCCCGGCTCTCGATCACCCGGCTGATCGAAGCGAACGGAGACGATCTCCGCTCCCGGCGGGGGTCACCCGCGTGGGAGTGCGAGCTCCAGCTCGATCCAGTAGACGCCGGTCATGATGGGGGCGAAATCGGCGGTGACCTCCTCCGCGTAGTCGCCTCCCCCGCGGAGCTTCACCGCCAGAGGGCGGCCCGCGTAGTCGGCGGTGATCCGGTAACGGCCGATGGGCACGTCCTCCAGGCCGGAGCCGTCTGGGTTCCTCGTCGCCATCGCCACGATCGGGGACCCTGCGGAACCGTCGATCAGCGGACCCTCCGGGGTGAGGCTGAGCTGCACCTTCTCGTCCTCCAGGAAGACGTTCGGGTCGAGCGGGTCGGTCATGTCGAGATGGAAGAGCACCTTGCCCCCGTAGAAGCCGAGACCGTCGGCCCTCTTCCCCGAGAGCTTCCAGGTGAAGTTCCTGATCGCGCCGCTCGGCCCGGCGAAGGAGGCGTCGTCGTCGGGTGCGAGGCTCAGCCGGTATTCCTGACCGTTGTACTGCGTGATCACGGTCCCCGTCGCGTGGAAGGTCGCCCCGATGTTCGTGTCGATCCGATAGGAGCCGTCCCCATCGGTCCGCACGATCAGGTTGCTGTTGTAGAGCAGCTGATTGTCGGCGGCGATCTCGGCCCCCTCGATCGGCCTGCCCGCCGCGTCGATCACCCGCCCCTTCAGCACGCCAGGTTCGATGCCCCCGTCGTCCACAGACCCCTCCTGGCCCACCGAGCCGCTCGCCCGATCCTCGTTAATGATCCCCGTCGTCCCGCACCCGGTGAGGGCCATCAGCAGGACGCAGATCATCAGCCGTTTTCCCATGTCGCGCCACGCTAAGATCGTGATCTTGCAGGCCACTTGGAAACCACAGGCCATTCGGAAACCGAGCCAAGCGGCCTCCCGGGAACCTCATCCGGCCGGGCGGCGGCCCTGGACCGAATAGAACACGCACGAGGTGGCCCGGAAACCGGGGTCGGCCAGCAGGGCGCGTACGTCGGCGAGCTGCCGGTCGGTCATCCCCTCCTCGACGAATCGATCGCGCAGGTGCCGGGTGTGATGGGCGATCAGGTGCACACCGGGAGAGTCGGCCGTCCACAGCTCCAGTCGGGGCCGCGGGTCGATGTCGACCAGGCCGGCGTCGCGCATCGCCGCTGCGACGGCACGCCCCCAGGCGACGTCGGCGCCGGCCCGCTTCATCACACGGATCTTGGCCGACAGGAAGGTCTCGTACAGCCGCTGCGCGGCGGGGTCGGGCATCAGCAGCCCGGGGCCGTACGTGATGTCGAACTCGTCGAGCTGCAGCACGCCACCGGGTTTGAGCGCCCGAACCAGGCGGTTCAGTACGGCGATGCGCTCGGGCAGGTGCAGCAGGACGAGCCGGGAGTGCACCAGGTCGAAAGCGGCCTCGGGCAGCGGGTCGCGCACGATGTCGTGACGCAGGATCCGCAGGTTGGGGCCGCCGGGGATGCGCTCGGGTTTGATGTCGGTGGCCACGACGGCGCCGGTGGGGCCCACCCGCTCGGCCAGCCACGTCGCCACGCTGCCGCCGCCCGCGCCCACCTCCAGGCACCGCCACCCCGGGCCGACCCCGGCCTGGGCGAGGCGGGCCGTGGTCACCGGGTCGTAGGCGCGGGCCAGGAACGTGTGCTGGTCTCCGGCATGCTCGCTGTGGTTGTCGAAGACGTATCGCGACGCGCTCTGCCCGTCGCCGGTGGTCGTCGTCTGCCCGGTGGTCGTCGTCTGCATGGTCGGCTCCTCGATCGCAAGAGTGGTGGCCTGGGCCGCGCTGCCATGAACCGGGACGGCGGACTCGGCCGCCATGCGGGCGAGGGTGGCCGCGCAGACCTTGCCCGTCGGGCCCAGCGGCAGTTCGGGCAGCGCCAGGTACCGCTCCGGCAGCTCGCGCGGCTCCAGTCCGCGCTCGTCACGCAGGTAGGCGGTCAGCGCGGCCGGGGTCGGCGGCGGCATGCCGTTCCTCGTGGCCACGCACGCGCACATGCGCTCGCCCAGGTCCGGGTCCGGCACGGGCACGCAGTACACGTCCGCGAGATCGGGGTGGGCGCCGAGCTCGCGCTCCACCCGGACCGGGGAGATCTTCATCCCGCCCCTGATCACCACACGGCGACTGCGGCCGACGACCCACAGGGTGCCGTCGGCGTCCAGCCGGCCCAGGTCACCGGTGCGCACCCACCCGCCCGCCGCCCGATTGCGGTCGTCCAGCTCGGGGGCGGCCACGTGGCAGAGCGGGGTCATCGGCCCCAGCGCCCAGATCTCCCCGGTCTCCCCGGCGGGCATCGGCCGCCCCGCGTGGTCTCGTACGGTCAGCTCGGCCACGGCGGGGTCGGGCCGTCCGGCCAGCCCCGGGTGCCACCGGTCCGGGTCGCGTCCGGTGTGGCAGTTGACGCCGTCGGTCGATCCGTACACGTTGATGACGGGCCGGCAGAACCGCCGCACGCAGACGTCCCGCTCGTCCTGACGCAGCGGCGCCCCGCTGGCGATCACGGCACGCAGGGACGACAGGTCCACGTCCGCGAGGCCGTCGAGGTCGGCCATCCGGCGCAGCATCGTCGGCACGCCGAACACATGCGTGGGGCGGTGCCGTTCGATGGCGCGCAGCGCGGCGGCCGGGTCGAAGCGGGGCAGCAGCACGAGGGTGCCGCCATGCCGGGCCAGGGTCACCGAGGTGCCGCACGACCCGAACGACGACGCCAGCGAGACGAGCAGCAGGATCCGCATCGGATCGGGGCCCAGCCGCAGCGCCGCCAGGTAGTTGCCCCGCCCGCCGGCCATCGCGTTGTGGGAGTAGGCGACCATCGTGGGCTCCCCCTCCGAACCCGAGGAGACGAGGATCCTGGCCGGTCTCTCCGGGTCGGGGCGGGCGGGCCGCCAGAGCGGATCGTCACCCGGGTGGTTCAGGTCTCGCGCCCCGGACGGCGACGGGCCGAACGTCCACACGTCACGGAGGTACGGCAGGCCGCGCCGCCACTCCCGGGCCGCCCCGGCCGTTGCCGGAGTGGTGATCAGAGCGGCGGCACGGGATCGGCCGAGCAGGGCGACGACGTCACGGGTCGCCCGCGTGTCGGGAACGGGCAGCGCCACGGCGCCGATCGCCGCGACCGCGAGCTCGGCCACCACGGCGTCGCGCCCGTTGGGGAGCAGCACGCCGATGATGTCGGCTGTGCCCAGCCCCGCGGCGGACAGCGCGGCGGCGGCGCGGCGCACCCGGAGGTCGAGCGCCGCGTATCCGAGTGCGCCCGACTCGTCGACGACCGCTTCGCGGCCGGGCGTCGTACGGACGTGCTCACTGAAGAGGGTGTAGAGGTCCCGGCCTGGGCACAGCCCGTCGGCGGTCCACTGTTCGCGCAGCCGTCTGGGCACGAGATCGGCCAGGACGACGCCGTTGGCCGAGATCCACACCGACCCGCCGACCGATCTCATCTGGCGGCCTCCATCGGAAGAGACGCCGGGGCCGGGACGAACGTCCACGGCGGCCCGCCGTAGACGGCGGCGCCGGTGGTGTCGAGTGCGGCGCGATAGGCCGGGTCCGCGGCCATTCCGGCCAGATCGGTCACCACCGGGGCGCGGCCGGGCATGCGGGGTGCCGAACAGGCCGGGTACGCGGTGTCGACGATGAGGCGGGCCGCGTCGACGAGTGCGGTCTCAGCGCGTACGCCCGCACCGGTCCTGGCCCGGGCCAGCAGCGCCGCGACGACGCCTTCGGCGCAGATGAGCCCGCCCAGCACGTCGGTGAGGGTCAGCAGGGACGGCGCGGGCCGCTCGCCCGGACCGACGGTCAGGGCCGCGACCCCGCAGTGCGCCTGCACCAGATAGTCGGTGCCCAACGGCTGCGGCGGCGGCAGCAGGTCGGCCCAGCCTCCCGCGTGCGCGTAGACCAGGGCCGGTCGGACGGCGGCGAGGTCGTCGTGGTCGAGCCGGAGCCGGGCCGCGCGGCCCGGCGGCCAGTTGTGCAGAAATACGTCGGCCGCGGCGGCGAGCCGCAGGGCGGCCCGGCGGCCCGCCGCGGACTTCAGGTCGGCCTCGATCGCCCGCTTTCCCCGGTTCAGCGCCTGGAACCGGGCCGAGCACCGCCCCGCCATGGGCGGGACACCCCGCATCGGGTCGCCTCCGGGCGGTTCGAGCCGGACGACCTCGGCGCCGAGCAGTCCGAGCAGGTGTCCGGCGAGCGGGCCCTGCACCCTGCTGGTGGCCTCCAGGACCCGCAGCCCGGCCAGCGGAGCCCACTGCCCGGCCGGGGAGATCCGGCGCGGGCCGAGCGGCGGCAGCGGAGGACCCTGATGGTCGGCTGCCCGCCCGCGCAGCCGCCAGGGCGACTCCCCGGCGGGCGGCGCGGGAGCGCCGGCGTCCCGTACGGGGACCACGCTGACCCCGCTGCGCCCGGCCGCGCGCCGGATCGTCCGGTAGTCCAGCGCGGCCGTCACGGCTCCGAGCTCCGCGGGCAACGGGCAGGTGGCGGTGCCGAAACGCCGCTGGAACGGCGGCCAGCCCGCGGCGGCGGCGGCCGGTCGGGCGCCCAGCTCGGCCCAGAACCGCCGCCAGTCCTCGGCGTCGAACGTGTCGATCTCGAAGCGCACCCCGTCCGCCGAGTCGAAGGGCGGGGTAAGGGTCGCCGCGAGTCCGCCCGATCGGTGACCGGCCGGCGCGGACGGGTCGGAGTCGGGCTCCGCGGTGGCCACCGCGATGTGCTGGGTGATGGCCAGCAGTGCCGCCTGGGCCGCCGACGTGCGGGCCACCAGCGGCGGGCCCTCACGCAGGAGCGCCAGCACACCGGCGGTGACCGCCTGGACCGCGAGCACTCCGGCGCAGACCGACAGGTAGTCCACGGGGAGCGGGCGTGGGCCGCCGGTGGCCCTGCCGTGCACCTCCATGATCCCGCAGGCGGCCTGGACGTCGCTCTCACCGGCCATGGGCACGGTCACGGGTCCGGACCAGCCGATCCGGCATTCGGGCAGGGCGCCGCTCGCGGCGGTCAACGGCACGCGGGTGACGCAGAGCCGGCCCGCTGGGGCATCGTCCGGTGGTGGCTCTCCGCCGCCCGGTTCGACGGTGCAGCCCAGAGCGCGCAGCCGCCGTACGGCGACGCGCAGCGCAACCGAGTCGCCGAGAGCGCGTACGACCGTTCCCTCCAGCGGCCGTACGGCTGCCCGCCCCGACCCGGCGGCCGCCTCCTCCGAGATGTCGGCCGCGTGGCCGCGTGTGAACGGTGTCGCTATGTCCATCGGCCCGTCCCGTGGATCTCGCGCGTCTCACCGATCCGGTCGCGCAGCTCCATCCGGCGCACCTTGCCGCTGCCGGTGCGCGGCACCTGATCCCAGGTCAGCACCACGGGCTCCGCGAGCGGCGGCAGGTCGGCGGTGGCCCGCCGCCAGGAGTCGCGATCGAGTGCGCCGTTCCCGGTGACCACGACCGGCAGCGGAAGGTGGCCGGGGAGCCCCAGGACGACGCACTCCAGCACCTCGGGGACGCGGTCCTCGATGCGGTCCTCCAGTTCGAGGCAGCTGACGCCGGGAATGGCGTCCACCTCGCGGTCGATCAGACGCAGGCCCCCGGTGGGGGTGAGCACGCCGATGTCGCCGGTGTTCCACCACCTTCCCCGCAGCTTGCTCAGCCATCGGCTCCGCTCGCCGACATATCCGAGGCAGAGGGCCTCGGTCCGGCAGTACACCAGGCCGGCCATGCCGCGGGGCGCCGGCCGCAGCGTCTCGGGATCCACGACGCGCAGCCGGGTGCGGGTGGGGACCGGGCGGCCGAGGTAGCGCATGTCGAGACGGCGTCCCAGCTCGCCGGCCACGGCACGCCGGGTGAGGAGCCGGAAGGTCAGCGGGCCGGTCTCGCTCTGGCCCCAGCCCTGCAGCCAGACCGGGCGACGGTGCCGGGTGGCGCCGAGGAAGGCGCGTACGGTGTGCGGGTGCATGGCGTCGAAGGTGCTGATGTAGAGCCGGACCCGTTCGAAAGCGGCGGATCTCCCCTCGGCTCGCCCCTCGGCGTGATGCCGCCAGCGCACGTAGGTCGCCGGCGGTGCCTCCAGGGTGGTGGGCCGGTGCCGGTCGAGGAACGGGCCGGCCTCACCCCAGTCGGCGGCCGAGACCGCGAGGAGCCTGGCGGGGGCCTGCCACAGCACGCTCGCGGTCCAGGCCAGGGCGCGGCCGTGCGCGAAGGAGAGGGCACCGGCCACGACGTCGCCGGGACGGCTGCCGAGCACCGGCCAGCGGTGCGCCTCGAACCCGGCCAACCGGCGCATGATCGTGTGTGTGGAGTGCACGACGAGCTTGGGCACGCCGGTCGTCCCCGAGGTGTGCATGATGGCGAGCGGCTCGTCGGGCCGCGGCCGGTACGGCGGTGGCGCGGCGTGCCCGCGTACGTCGTCGACGGTCAAGGCGCCCTCGGCCGCGCCGTCCACGACGAGGGTCCGGACGGCCAGGCAGGCCATGTCGCAGCCCCGCTCCCGACCGGCCGTCAGCAGCGCGCGATCGGCGATCAGGAGGGCCGGTTCCAGCCGTTTCAGCAGCGTATGCAGCTCGTCGGGGGGCAGGTCGGCGGACAGCGAAGCGGGCACGGCGCCGATGCGTGCCGCCGCGCACGACAGCAGCACGTAGTCCCAGTGATTGCGTTTGGCGATGGCGACCCGGTCGCCGCGCCGTACGTCGGCGGCGGCGAGCCACCCGGCGGCCTCGCCGACGAGCCTGGCCAGACCGGGGAGGTCCAGCGCCGTCCCGAGCTCAGGCGCGATGTCGAGCGGTCTGCTGAGGTGCACGGTCGTGGTGTGGCCTCGGTCGGCCAGGTCGTCGAACAGCGTGCCCAGTTCGATTGGCTTGGTGAACAGCGCCATCTGCTGCCTTTCCGATTCGGCTGACGGGGCGGCCAAGGGGCCTCGCTCACCCGGTCCGTGACAGGTGGGCGAGCATCCGTACGGCGGCCCGCGCCGCCGAGGTGATCGCGCCCTCGCTGCACGGGCGCAGCGTCGTCCAGTCGCCCGCGTACTCGACGGCCGAGACCGGGCGGGCCTCGAACGCGGCGCGCAGCCCGAGAGCGTGCGGCGTCGCCTCGGGCAGGCCGTACCGGAACCGGTGCACGTAGGCGGAGGTGACGTGGGCGGCCACGCCGGGCATGAAGCGCTCGGCTCCGGCGGTGAGGCGCTCGGTCACCTCCCGGTCGGGAGCGTCGATCAGTTCGGCGGTGCCCTTCGGGGAGGCGACGAGCGACACCAGGCCGCGGCCTGCCGGCGCCCGCCCCGGGTGCTTGTGATGGTCCACCGTGATCACGTTGATCAGGGGATCCTCGACGGCCGGGACGAGGGTGGCGAACCCTCGCCGCACACCGGTGGGGGCCATGGGCCGGTCCAGGGCCAGCGTGAGGCGGAGCATGGGGGCGTAGCGGCAGGCGGACAGGTAGGCGCGCTCGCCGTCGGGGGCGTCCGGGCGCAGCCCCGCCGCTATCGGAGCCGGCACGGCCAGCACCGCCGCGCGTGCGATGACGACGCCGCGCGGCGAGTCCAGCCGGACCCCGTCCCGGCTCTCGGTCACCCGGGTCACCGGGTGCCGGGTGACCACGTCCAGCCGGGCGGCAAGGGCACGGGTGAGGGAGTCCATGCCGTCGCGGTAGGTGCGCCAACCGGTCGCGCTTCCCGACGCCTTCAGATGCGCGGCGAACGGCGCGGCCGCCGCGCGCTCGATGTCCCACCCGAAGAATCCGGCCGCCAGCGGCTGGACGAGGTAGTCACGCAGGTCGGGGTGGTAGCGCCGGACGAGGTCGGCGATGGTGGCCGAGCCCAGCGGCGCGGACTCCGGACGCTCGGGGTCGAGGCCGCGCAGCCGGGTCAGGCGGGTCTGGAGGCGAAGCAGGTCCAGGCGTGCGCCCGGTGGCAGGCCCGCGCCGGTGAGCAGTCCCAGCGGACGGCCGGCGTGCGGCCTCGACCGTCCGTCCCGCCAGACGGCGAGCGCGTCGGGCACCCTGGGCACCGCCGCCGGGTCGGCGTCCAGGCCGAGTGCGGCGATGAGCCGCCAGGTGGCCGGGTAGCCCTCCGCCGGGGGCAGCATCTCGGCCCCGGTGTCGATCAGGCAGCCGTCGGCGCGCAGCGTGCGCATCCGTCCGCCGACGGTGTCGGCGGCTTCGAGGACTCGCACGCTGCGGCCCGCCTCGGCCAGCAGATAGGCGGCGGTCAGGCCGGCCGGCCCGGCGCCGACCACCACGACGTCCGGCGTAGAGGTCATGCGACGGCGCCGTGTAGCGCGAAGGCGGCCAGATTCGCACCGATCAGCAGGGCCACCGTGACGCGGTGGGCTCTGATGGCGATCCTGCGGGCGCGGAGGATGTCCCCGCGTACGGATCCGATCGACAGATGGGCCGCGCGCAGGACGAGCACGGGTGCGAGGGCGATGGGGAACCACCAGTGCGCGGCCCCCATGACGGGGGCGGCCACGATGAGCAGTCCGGCCACGACGGTCACCGCGACGATGAACACCGCGTTGCCCCGGGCGGACACCAGGGCGGCGACGGTGATCCGCCCGGCCGCGCGGTCGCCGGCGGCGTCGTTGGTGTTGGAGTAGAGCCCGAACAGCATCGGCCCGAACCCGAACAGCACGGCCTGGACGAGGACCGGGGCGCTCACCTCGCCGGTGAGCAGGCCGTACGGCACCAGCACCCAGCCGACTCCCAGGCCGATCAGGAAGATCTCCTGGAAACCCCGGTAGCTGATCTTCAGTCCCCAGGAGTACTGCACCGACGCCACGAAGCAGACGGCGGCCAGGGCGATCGCCCATCCCGGGCGGTGCGGCGCGGCGGCCACCACCAGCGTCCACAGCGCGGCGCCGAGTCCGGTCGCCGCCCAGGCGAAGCGCAGCGCCTGCGTCTCGGTCAGGGTGCCGGCCACCAGCGGTTTACGGGCCAGCCGCCGCCGCGCGGCATCGGCCCCGTAGTTGGCCGCGTCGCTGCCGTCGCGGTGGCCGGTGACGTCGTCGAAGCCGACCATCGCGGCCACCACGGCGACCTCGGCGAGCAGGATCAGCGCCAGCAGGCCGATGCGGCCGGGCTGCCATCGGTCGCCGGGGGCCAGCAGGGCCCAGACCAGCGGCAGGCCGATGTAGTAGTCGTAGATGTCGAGCTTGGCCAGCCGTACATAGGCCGCGAGACCACCACGCGCGGCCGAAGTCGGCGACCCTGCCGGGTCCGGCTTCGCTGCCTGGGTGGTCTCCGACGTGCCACCGAGATCGGCTGTCGGGCCGGTGATCCGATCGGTCATCGTCTCCTCTGGAGGGTATGGGCGAACGCGCAGACGGTGTCGGCGATGTGCTCCACCTGGGCGTGGGTGAGGTGGGGGTACAGGGGCAGGGAGAGGTTGCGCTCGGCGGCCCGGACGGCGTTCGGCCAGCACGCGTCGCCGGGCGCGTACGGCGCGAACGCGGGCTGGCCGGGCAGGGGCCGCGGGTAGTAGACGTGGGAGTCGACGCCGTGCGCGGACAGATGCGCCCGGAGCTCCGCACGCCGTTCCGCCAGCACGGAGTAGACGTAGTAGGAGCGGCCGTCGCCGCCGGCCGGGGGCGCGAGCACCCCGTGCGGGGCCAGGGACGCGAACCGGGTGGAGTAGTACGTCGCGATCTCGGCCCGGCGGGCCAGCCGGTCGTCGAGGCCGTCGAGCCGGTGGATCTGGAAGGCGGCCATCACCTCGTCGAACCGGCTGTTGTAGCCGATGGCGTGGTGGACGAAGCGGTGCACGCCGTCCTGGCCGTGGTTGCGCAGCATCCGCACGCGCCGGGCCGTCTCGGCGTCGTCGGTGACCACGACGCCGCCCTCCCCGGGCATCCCGAAGGTCTTGACCTGCACGAAGGAGTACACCCCCGCGTCGCCCCAGCGGCCGGCCGGCCGCCCGCGCAGTGTGCCGCCCTGGGCGACCGCCGAGTCCTCCACCAGCCGCAGGCCGTACCGGTCCGCCAGTTCCCGGAACCGGGGCATGTCGGCCATCATCGAGAACACGTGCGCGGGCATCAGCGCCCTGGTGCGCGGGGTGATGAGCGCCTCGGCCGCGGCGGGGTCGGCGGTCAGCCGCACCGGATCGATGTCGGCGAAGACCGGCCGGGCGCCGATGTTGACGACGGTGGCGGCCAGCGGGGCGCAGCCGAAGGCGGGCACGACCACCTCGTCTCCGGGGCCGATCCCCGAGGCGGCCAGCACCAGCGTGAGGGCGGCCGTGCCGCTGGAGCAGGCGATGACGTCGCCGGCGCCCAGCCTGTCGCGCAGCCGCCGCTCGAACCGGGCGGTGTGCTCGCCCAGGATGAACCTCTGGTCGTCGCCGGCACCGACGGCGCGCACCGTCTCCAGCAGAACGTCGCGCTCGCTCTCGAAGGAGTCGGGCGGGAAGAAGGGAATGGTCGCGATGGGGGGTGCGGTCACCGTCGTCTCCCGGCGTAGAAGTGCGTGATCTCGTCGCACACCCGATCGACCTCCCGCTCGGTCAGGTCCTGGTAGAGCGGGAGCGCGAGTGCCCTGGCGCAGGCGGCCTCGGCGCGCGGGAAATCGCCGGGACGGTGCCCGAGGTAGGCGAAGCAGGGCTGGAGGTGCAGCGGCACCGGATAGTAGATCTCGGTCCCGATGCCCTTGGCGGCCAGATGCGCGGCGAGCGCGTCACGCTCCTCGACCTCGACGAGGTGGACGTAGCAGACCCGGTCGCCGCCGGGGTGCGGCGGGACCGCGCCGGGCACGGACGCCACCCCCGGTACGGCGCACAGCCGTTCGTCGTAGCGCGCCGACAGTTCGGCGCGGCGGACGATGTCGGCGTCGAGACGGTCGAGCTTGGCGAGCAGCACAGCGGCCTGCAGGTCGTCCATCTTGCTGTTGAGACCGGACAGCACGGTGGGGTTGGCGATGCCGGGAAAGTGGTTCAGCGTGCGTCCGCCCCGGCCGTGATGGCGCAGCGCCCGCACCGTCTCCGCGACGGCGTCGTCGTCGGTGAGCACCGCCCCGGCGTCGCCGATCGCCCCGAGGGTCTTGGCGGGGAAGAACGACAACACGCCGCCGGTGCCGAGCAGCCCGGCGTGCCTGCCGTCCAGGCGCATGCCGATGGCCTCGGCGCTGTCCTCCAGAACGGTCAGGCCGTACCGCCGCGCCACCTCGTGCACCCCCCGCATGTCGGCGAGCCGGTCGAACAGGTGGACCGGCAGGACCATCCGGGTGCGTGAGGTCACCGCGGCCGCGACGGATCGCGGGTCGATGCCGTACCCGCGCTCCTCAATGTCGGCGAAGACGGGCACGCCTCCGGCGAGCACCACGGCGGAGGCCGTGGCGATGAAGGTGTAGGCGGGGACGACGACCTGGTCGCCGGGGCGCAGACCGGCGGCGCGCAGCAGCAGCACCAGCGCGTCGGTGCCCGAGTTGACGCCGACGACGTGCCTCGCGCCGGTCCACCGGGCGAGCGCCTCCTCGAACTCGGCGACCTTGGCGCCGTGCGAGAACTTACCGTTGTCCAGCACGTCGACGCAGTGTCCGCGGATCTTCGGCCACAGCTTCGCGAACGACGCGGACTGGGAGAAGAAGGGGATGGATGCGGCCTCGGCCCGATCTAATGTCGGAGGGGGAGGGCTGGTTGTCTCCACGACTCTCTTCCTGTGAGGTCTGTTGCCGTTCACACGGCCGACGGAGGCGGGTCCCCGAGCTCACGCGGGACTCTGGCGGTGCCGAGCCTCAGGGGGATGGGCTCGGGGTCGCCCCCGCCCGGCTCGTGGGCCCGCGCTTCCGGTCTCACCATGGGAGCCGACCGCCGCGTCTTCCGACAGCCCGCGACGGTCGCCCCGGAATCAACGGCCGAGTAGAGGGACGTCGTGCTTGCCGAGGTGGTAGTCGCGAACCGCGTCGACGAGCTCGGTCACGGAGAGCTTGCCGTCGCCGTTGGCGTCAAGCTCCTGGAACGCCCTGTCGGTCACGCTCCGCTCCAGGCCGATGGCGTCGAACCATTTGACGACCTCCGCCTGGCTGACCTCGCCGTCGCCGTCGACGTCCAGGACGTTGACGATGGCCTGAATCGTCGGGCGTACCACGCTGGCGAACCCGGCGTCGCCCTTGCTGATGATCTCCTGGTCGGCGACCTGGAGGAACTTGTCCTTGCTGATCCGGGAGGTGCCCGCCGCGCTGGCGAGCCGGTCGAACATGTCCAGGTACGCCTGCTTGAGCTCGGCGCCCCGCGCGGTGCCCTGGACCCCGAGGCGGTTGATGATGCCCTCCGCTTCCGATTCGAAGTCGGAGCGCTCGATCACTCCGTTTCCGTCGATGTCCCAGAGGCGGAATCGCTCTTCCAGGCGGGTGGACTCTCTGACATCTGTGGCCATTTCAGACCTTTCTCGTGATGCGGGGCCGTCTCCATCGATGAGGGCACCCCGGACCGAACGAAATCGACGGCGCAGGGAGGCTGCCGGATTTCGTTTTCCTGCTACAGGGATTGCCAGGCTCGGCATTCGGTAAACGCGGAATCAAGGAAGTTTACTTATCCCCAATAGAGAAAGCGGCGGAGCGCCTGATCACACAAAATGCGCAACCCACCCATTAAGGGTGTCGATATGATTTGAATATCCGCGAAATCGGTGAGAGGACCGCCGGATTCATCCGTGATCATTTCCCGGGAACTCCCCCTGCCGGAACTCCACCGGCGCCTCCGGCGTCAGCCCCAGGTCCCGGCCGGTGACCACGGGATCGGCATGGACCAGCACGTTGTAGTGGTTGGGGAAGTGGCAGCCGTCGAACCCGAGCAGCACGCCGATCCGGCGACCCCCGATCCGGACCTCGTCGCCCCGGTCGAGCACCCCCGCATTGGCGATCTCGACGAAACCGACGAACCCGACACGATCGATCACCGCACCGGCATCGGTCTCGGTGTGGTCGGTGAGGACCAGCTCGTGCACCTCGCCGGCCCGCACGCACCGGCTCGCGTACGGCTCCAGCCGCATGCCGCGATCCATCCGGCGATGGACCAGGACCTTCACAAGGGTCGCGGCCACGACGCGCTTGGGTCCGTCCTCGCAGGGGTTCACGCCGTCTCCTTTCCGGCGTCCGCCGCCAGCCGGTACACGTCCGACACGAGCCGCAGGGCGGGCAGCCCGCCGTCGCCGTCGCCCGTCCCGTCCCGCACCCGTCGCTCGAACGCGCGCAGCACGCCCACGTACTCGTGCCACAGTGATCCCTTGAACCCCGGGTGGCCGGCCAGCATGTCGGCGTGCAGGGTCCGGCCGTCGGCCAGCCAGACGTCGATGTCCTTGCGTTCCCCCTGGTAGGACCAGTCGAGCAGCACCCGGACCCGCGTCGGCCCGGCGCGCAGTTCGATGTCGGCCCGCCGGTCGACGCCGGTGGCATCCCGGGTGATCCGGGCGGACACCGCCTCGGCCGGGCCCACCAGCCGATCGACCAGATCGAACGCGTTGGGCCCGTTGTCGGCCACGCATCCCCCGCCGCATCGCCCGGGGTCCAGGTACCAGCTGTCCGCACCCGCGTGCTCCTCGATGCGCTCCAGGTAACGCACCGTCAGCTCCTCGGCCCGTGCCCCGGCCGTTTCGGCCCGGAGCCGGGCGACCTCGTCGTTGTACCGGCGGTGGAAGGCCGTGAACAGCGGAACGCCCACGTCCGCCGCGAGCCGTACCAGCCGCTCCCCCTGGGCGGCGTCCAGGGCGAGCGGCTTCTCCACGCACACGGCCACCCCACGCTCCAGCGCGTCCGCGCAGACCCGCGCGTGCGCGTCGTTGGGCACGGTGACGACCACCGCGTCCGGGCGCGACTCCTCCAGCAACCGCACGTGGTCGCGGTAGCCGGGCACCTCAGCGGCCCGGAGGGCCGGCGCCGCCGGATCCCGGTCGCACACCGCGCACAGCCGCAGCGTCGCCGAGTCGCGCAGCGCCGCCAGATAGAAACGGGAGATCACGCCGAGGCCGATGACCCCGACCCGCAGTGGAGCCGTCAACTGTCCTCCAGAACGTCGGGTACGGCCAGGCCCGCCCGCGCCGCGACCTCGGTCAGCTCCGCGTACACCGCCGCGTCGAGCGGGACACCCGTACGCAGCCGCTCCTGGGCACGCCGATGCTCGTGCCAGCCGGGGTAGCGCACCGGCCGGGCGGGGTCGGCGGGTGGGCAGGCGAGCAACGCGCCGAACAGGGTGCCCGCGTCGGCCTCGGCCCCCTCGCGCAGCGCACCCGGCGCGACCGCCATCAAGAA
Source organism: Sphaerimonospora mesophila NBRC 14179 = JCM 3151 (assembly GCA_001552515.1). GTDB lineage: Bacteria > Actinomycetota > Actinomycetes > Streptosporangiales > Streptosporangiaceae > Sphaerimonospora > Sphaerimonospora mesophila. The sequence goes on along the minus strand of BCRI01000012.1, from coordinate 29,254 downwards.
GAAGCCGATGTCGTCGTCGCGCCCGCTCGGGCCGCCGTCTCCGCGGAGCGCGTCGGGGTGTGCGCCGAGCCCGGCGCCCGGCACCAGCGCGGCCAGCACCTCGACCGCGATGCCCAGCCCGAACCCCTTGTGCTGCGCGGCCTCACCGCCCAGCCACATCAGATGCGCCCGCCCGGCGTCGAAGGCGGCCGGGTCGGTCACGGGAGCGCCCCCGTCGTCGCGGAGCAGCCCCTCGGGTACGGTCCGACCGGCCCGCGCGGCCTGGCGAATGCGGCCGGTCGGCGCGGCGGTCGTGCTCATGTCGAGCACGAACGGGGGGTGTTCGCCGGCCGGGGCGGCGACGCTGAGCGGGTTGGTGCCGAGCATCGCGAGCGCACCACCCGGTGGCCTCGCGATCCGCTGCCCGCCGCAGTTGCTGGCGACCAGCCCGATCATTCCCCGCTCCACCGCGCGCAGCGCGTGATGCCCGGCGCAGCCGAGGTGGGTGGCGCCGCGCACGGCGACCACGCTGACGCCGTACCGCATGGCACGCTCCACGGCCACGTCCATGGCGGCCCCGGCGATCCACAGGCCGAGCGCCCTTTCGGCGGCGATGAGCACGGCGGCGCCGCGGTCGGCGACCGTACGGGGCCGAGCCCGGGGGTCGATCCGCCCCTCGTCGATCAGCGGCAGGTAGATCCGGGTCAGATTGACCAGGCCATGCGAGTCCATTCCGGTGAGATCGCCGTAGCACAGCGCCCGTGCGGCCTCGTGCGCCTGCTCGGCCGCCATCCCCCGGCCGGCGAACACCGCAGAGGTGAAGCCGAGCAGGTCGGCGTAGCGCACCCGGACGATCTCCGGCGCCGCCGGGGCGGGTCCGATACGCGATGCGGGACACGGCGCGGTGGCCGCCAGGTGCGTGTCCGCCGGCCTCATGGTCGTCCGCTCCTGTCGTCGGCGAAGGCCGCCAGCAGCCTGGCCACCGCGTCGGCGAACTCCGCGAGCTCGCCGACCCCGACGAACTCCCCCGCGGCGTGGGCGTTGTTGGCGGCCAGATCGCCCGGGCCGAGCACCACGGTGCAGGCATCGGCGATGCCCGACATCCAGATGGCGTCGCAGGTGAAGCCGGGTTCGTGGCACGGCCACGGCTCGATCCCGGCCATGTCGCGCAGCAGCCGGTGCCCCCAGACGTCGTGGTCGTCCAGGACGGGCAGCCCGCGTTTGAGCCACTCCAGCCGGGTGATGGCACGCGCGTCGGCCGCGGTCCTGGCGAACAGCGCCGTGTCCGCGAAGGCCTCGCAGAACGCGTCGAGCCCGTCGTCCAGGGCGGCCCGCAGGTCACGCTCCAGCCGCCGTCCGACGTCGGCCGAGGCGTAGGCCAGGTTGAGCAGCAGCGAGCCGCGTCCGTAGACCTTGTTGTGCCGCGTGCCGGTGTGCAGGCCGGCCACGCACACCCCGCCTTCCGTCGCCGGCCGGTCGAGCGCCCGGGCGAGATGCTGGGTGAGGAAGCCCAGCAGCACGCCGGCGTTGTGTCCGGTGGCGGCATGGTCGTCGACGGCGTCGGCGCCGTCGACCACCACACGCGCGGTCATCGCCGCCGTGCTCCGCGGCAGAAACCGCAGCCGGGTGGGCTCGCAGAAGACGTTGAGCCGCCCGATGTATCCCCGCTCCACGAGCGGTCTGGTGCCGAAGACGCCCATGGCGCCGCCCTCCTCACCGGCCACGGCCTGGATCAGTACGCCGATGTCACAGCCGATGGTCGGGCGCAGCGCCCGCGCGGCGCGCACCCCGGCGAGCAGCGCCACCGCCGGTCCCTTGGCGTCGACCGCACCGCGTCCGTAGAAGTGATCGCCGTCGAACCGGACCGGCTGGCGACCCGCGACGGTGTCCAGGTGCACGTTGAACATCACGGTGCGTGCGGCGGGCAGTTCCGGCCCCAGCCGCAGCACCAGGCTGGGCTGGTCGGCGAGGAAACCCGGCAGATCGCGTGCCGCGCGTACGGGCGCGGGGACGTCGGGGCGGTCCAGCTCGGCGGCCTCGGGGGGCGCGTGCCGTACGGCCCGGAAGCCGATCGCGGCGGCGGCCCGCGCGTAACCGGCCTGTGCCTCCCGCAGTCGTGGCGCGGGCGCACCGGCACCGGTCTCCAGCGGACCCGCCGTGGGCAGGCGCAGCAGCCACAGCAGCAGATCGCGGTCTTCGGGCGCGAGCGGAGGAGGCGGCACGACCGGCATCGGTGCGGTCAACGAGTCCTCCCCGCGTCTTCGGCGGGAGCGATCCGGCCCACCAGCCGTTCCAGCGCCCGTCCGTACGCCACGAAGGCGGCGTGGTCTCCGCTGCCGGGGTCGCCCACGCCGGAAAGGTGTGGGCGCAGGTGCAGATGGGGCTCGATGGAGAGCACTCCGGTGTAGCCGTGGGCCAGCAGCATGCGCAGGCACTCCGCGACGTGTGCCGTGCCGACGCCGGGCGACACGAAACCGACCCCGCCGTCCGAGCCGATCACCGCGTCCTTGACGTGCACATGCGCCACATGGCCGATGACAGCGGCGAGCATCTCCGGCGACGAGTATCCGTACGCGACGCCGTTGCCGGTGTCGAACAGCAACCGGAACGCCGGGCTGTCGATCGCGGTCACCAGGTCCAGCATGCGTTCGGCACGATCGCCCGCCCAGCCCGCGCAGTTCTCCAGCGCCAGCAGCAGCCCGGCGTCCTCGGCCCGGCGGGTCAGCTCACGCAGCCGGCTCAGGGCGCGGCGTCCCCATTCCGCCTCCGGCAGTCCGCCTGAGGGATAGGACATGACGCGCACCAGGCGGGTGCCCAGGACGGGGCAGCGCCGGGCGACCACCTCGAGCTCGGCCAGGTCGAGCGCGAAATCCCCGGTCACCGGCCGGGACCAGTCGCCGATCTTGGAGGCCACGCCGACCACGGCGACACCGGCCGTACGGATGCGATCAGCCGATCGGGCGAAGGCCGTCTCGTCCAGCCGTGCGATGGGAACGCCGGCGATCGTACGCAGCTCGAGGCGGTTCCAGCCCAGCTCACGCACGGCGTCGAGCTGCCCGGGCAGATCCGGTGCCGCCTCGTCGCCGATCCCGGCCAGCGCGATCCCGCCCGACACGATCCCGCCCGGCAGCCGCCCACCGGCCACGGGCGCAGGAGCGGGAGCCGAGGCGGCCGGGGTCGGGGCCGGGCCGGGCTCAGCGGACGCCGTGGACACGCCGTTCCTCCTCGTGCTGTGACTCCTCGTATTGGGCCTCCTCGCGCTGGGTGGCTTCCCGTTCACCGGCGGCGCACAGATCCTTTGCCTCGGTGAGCAGCCGTACGGCCTCCACCTGCACGGGCAGCGCCCCCCGCGTGGCGGGGAGACGGCCGTATCGCGAGTAGGTGCAGCGGACGAAGGCGGAAAGGGCGTCGTCGTCGAAGACGGTCCGGATCGCATCACGGCCCTCGGCCACCACCCGGAGTTGCGCGGTGTGGTCCGTGTCGCTGCAGGGATAGTGGCCGGTGAGAGTCGCCCGCTCGAATTCCAGGGTGATGCGGCGCTCACGAACGGGCGAGGTCAGATCCGAGTCGATCTCGGTGCGCACGCCGGAGTGGTGCTCCAGCCGGAGCGCGGCGCGGCCCAGGCGGGGCAGCCGGAACCGACCGGTCGCCATGTCCGCCCAGGACGCGCCGGTGATCCGGGCGCCGCCCGCGAGGGTGAGCACCACGGCCAGCGCGTGCGGCACCTCCACGTCGAAGGCGGTGGGGTGATCGGGGACCATGGCGCTGCGGGTGAACCGGGGCTTGTTCTGCACGAAGCGGATGCCGCGCAGCCTGCCGAACTCCTCCGTGTCCACGGCCTCGCGCAGCCGACGGGTCAGGTCGCTGTGGAGCCATTGGGTGGCGACGGTGATCTCCAGTCCCCGGCTGCGCCGCAACCGGGCGATCGCCGCCAGTCCCACCAGATCCAGGGCCAGCGGCTTCTCCACGATGATCTTTCGATAGCCGAGCCCGGCCAGCCGCTCCAGCACGCCCAGGCGGATCTGCGGCGGCGTGCAGATGTGCACCACGGTGCGGTGCGGGGGAGTCAGCGCGGCCGCCTCCTCAAGGGTGTCGGCCATGACGACACCGGTCATGCCGGAAGGCGGCCGGAAAGGATCGTGGGCGACGACCGGCCCGGGAGCGAACAGGCCGGGGCTCAGCGAGCGCGTTCTGGCGAGCGCCGGAAGATGCAGTCCTCCCCCGGCTCTGCCCATTCCGAGGATGAAACTGTGTAACACGCAGCAACTCCGTTCTGCTCCGCCTGCGGCGCACCTCATCGAAATGCGTTTCATCGGCTGATCCGGACTCGGCGTCGGACGGCCGGGGAGGCCTCCGGCGAAATGATTCATCGACGCCGCGTCAGCGATCCGGAGCGGCGTGGATCGGTCCAAGCGCCGGATCCGCTTTCGCCCCTACGGACATCCGGCGCCCGGTGGAAAATCGCGTGTTGAATCGAATTACCGGCCATGGACATGAAACGGAGCGTCGTCGCCGGTCAGGCGATCGGAATCGTTCGCGGTGATTTAGTCGGCGGTCGAGCCGGATGGCCGCCGACCCGATGACCCTCTGGGCTCACCCGCGCCGATCAGGCGACGGAGAAACTGAACTGCCCGCTGGGCGGAGCGTGCCAGCCGTGGTTCGGATCGACGGGGATGCCGGGGCCGAGGCACGACGGCGTGGCGTGGATGAACACCCTGGAGCCGGTGAGATTGATCAGCACGTGAGCGGTCGGCGGAAGCCGCCGGCAGCTACCCGCCGGCAGGTTCTGATACCTGCTGAGCTGCTCGACCTCGGTGGTGAACACGACGACCTCGCCCTTGACCTCATCGCTCGGTCCCGCCCCCGCGAGAAACGCCGTGGCCGACACCGCGGCCAGCCCGAGAACCGTGCTGAACACCTTCACTCCCCTCGCTCGACCACCTCAGGGCACGCCTGTAGAGCTCTCGCCGTCCGCTTCCGCCCCATGGAACACCCTTGACACGGCCATCATCAGGTAATGGAGAGTGACATGTCAATCACTCTGCGTGATTGAATGCTCCGCGCACGGCGGATACGCTCGCCTCGTCGGCGACCGGGCCGTGATGCGCACCGGACTCCGTCAGCGGGAGTCGCCCGCTTCGAGGACCATCTTCAGGCCGCACGAGGTCGCCGGTGATCCGGAGCGGTTGGAGCGGTTGGAGCGGTTGGAGCGGTCGGAGCGGTCGGAGCGGCGAGGGGTGGCGAGGGGTGGCCGTACACCCGAGCGCCGGCCATCCCCGCGCGGAGAATCCCGAGCCGAGGTCAGTACTGGTTCGTCCTGGCGTCCTGGGCGAGCCCCTCGTCGATCTCCTCCACCGTCATCTCTTTGATGCCCAGATGGTCCTTGGCGATCCGGCCGAGCGTGGGCAGGCTCTTGCGGTCGGGCCAGGTCTCGGGCTGCCACAGCGACGAGCGCAGGAACGCCTTCGCGCAGTGCATGTAGAGCTCTTCGACGTCGACGAGGACGGCCAGCTGCGGCCGCCTGCCCTTGACCTCCAGGTCGTCGAAGAACGGTGCGTCCGACACGAGCGTGGCGCGCCCGTTCACACGCAGCGTCTCGTTCATCCCCGGCACGATGAACAGCATGCCGACGCGGGGGTTGTGCAGCATGTTGCGTAGGCTGTCCAGCCGATGGTTGCCGGGCCGGTCGGCGAGGACCAGCCGATGGTCGTCGAGGACCAGCACCGAGCCGGCGGGGTCGCCGCGGGGGGAGACGTCGCAGGTGCCGTCCGGGTTCGAGGTGGCCAGCAGCACGAACGGCGAGTGCGCGATGATCGTGCGCGCGTGCTCGTCGATCCGTGCGATGTCCTTGTCCCAAATGGCCTGCGCCGGCTCTTTCACGATCTCCCGGAGCTCGGCCTCGGTCGTCACCGTACGGATCTCAGAAAAGTTCACCTTTCAAATATAAGGTAAGCCTAACCAGCGGGCCGGACCGAGGTGCTGGAGTGCGGAAACGGGCACCGGCCTCGCACGTCGGGTCGCCGCGGCACGCACCCGGGACGGGGGCCGTCGCGGCGTCGGCACGGGGCCACCGGAACGATCACCACCCGGCCTCCGCACGCCGATCCGGATAAAAGACGTCTCAAACCCGAGATTGCGACAAGTCGGTTATTTCTCTTAGAGTGCTGGCAAGGCAAGGCTTACCTAACTAGGTGGTGCCGGCAGAGGGTCGCCTGTCGCGGCCCTTGAAAGCACACCTGAGCAGGGGTTTTGCCGCAACACGGTGCGCAGCTCCACAAACGCCTATCGCGAGCCAGGACGTGAGAGGGCCGCCACCAGCGGAATTCTGAGACCGGAGTACGGATTGAAGCGTCGACTAAGCCTCCGCATCCTCGCTGTGGCGGCCATCCTGACGGGCATCGTGAGCTGCGGCGGCCCGGCTGAGACCGAGCAGAAGAGCACGAGCGGCGGTTCGAGCGCCTTCCCCATGACGATCCAACACGCGCTGGGAACGACCACCATCCCGGCGAAGCCGGAGCGGGTGGCCACGGTCAACTGGGCCAACCACGAAGCGCCGCTGGCCCTCGGCGTCGTCCCGGTCGGCATGGCCGCCGCGAACTTCGGCGACGACGACGGCGATGGGCTCCTGCCCTGGGTGGACAAGCGCCTGAAGGAGCTCAACGCCCAAAAGCCCGTCCTGTTCGACGAGACCGACGGCATCGACTTCGAGGCCGTCGCCGACACCAAGCCCGACGTGATCCTGGCCGCCTACTCGGGCCTGACCAAGCAGGACTACGACACGCTGAGCGAGATCGCGCCCGTGGTGGCCTACCCGGACGCCGCGTGGGCGACCCCGTGGCGCGAGATCATCCGGATGAACAGCAAGGCCATCGGGCTCGCCGAAGAGGGCGAGAGGCTCATCGCCGACATCGAGGGCGACATCGCCACGGTCGTCGCGAAGTATCCGCAGCTCAAGGGCAAGTCGGCGATGTTCATGACGCACGTCGACCCCAACGACGTGAGCGAGGTGGGCTTCTACACGAAGCATGACACCCGCACGTTGTTCTTCGAGGACCTCGGACTGAAGATCGCGGACAGCATCGCCAAGGCGTCCGAAGGCACGGACAAGTTCGCCCTGACGCGGAGCGCGGAGCAGATCGACCTGTTCGACGACGTCGACATCATCACCGGATACGGCGACGAGAAGGGTGAACTGATCGAGACGCTCAGGAAGGACCCGCTGCTGTCGAAGATCCCCGCCGTCAAGCGCGGCTCGGTGTACCTCCTGCCCGGGAGCACACCCCTGGGCACCGCAGCGAACCCGACGCCCCTGTCCATCTCCTGGGTGCTGGAGGACTACGTCGCAGCGCTCGCCAAGGCAGCGGACAAGGTCAAGTGACGTCGGTCGTCGACGTCGACCACGCGCCGGACGCCGCCCTCGTGCGGCGTCCGGCGCGTGTCCGCGTCCTGTGGCTGCTCGTCACGATCCTGGTCATGGCCGCGCTCATGGTGGCCTCCGTCGCCCTCGGCTCGCGTGACGTCTCCTGGGCCGACGTGTGGGCCGCGCTCGGCGGCGCGGACGACTCCCTCGAACAGGCGGCGGTGACCAAGCGGATACCGCGCACCCTGCTCGCCGTGGTGGTCGGCGCCGCGCTCGGCCTCGCCGGCGCGGTCATGCTGGGGGTGACCCGCAACCCGCTGGCCGACCCGGGAATCCTCGGCGTCAACATGGGCGCTTCGCTCTTCGTCGTCACCGCCGTCGCGTTCTTCGGGCTCACATCTCCGACCGGCTACATCTGGGTCGCGTTGGCGGGGGCCGCCGCCTCGGCCGTGTTCGTGTACATCGTCGGCTCCCTCGGGCGGGGCGGAGCCACCCCGCTCAAGCTCGCGCTCGCCGGCGCGGCCACGTCGGCGGCCTTCGCGTCCCTCGTCAGCGCCGTCGTCCTGCCGCGCAACGACATCGCGGGAAGCTTCCGGCTCTGGCAGATCGGCGGTGTCGGCGGCGCGTCGTACGAGCGCATCGGGCACGTCCTGCCGTTCATCGCCGTCGGCTTCGTCATATGCCTCCTGTCCGCCCGTGCGCTGAACTCGCTCGCGCTCGGGGACGAGCTCGCGGCCGGGCTCGGCGAGCGTGTCGCCGTCGTCCGGGCCACGGCCGCTCTCGGCGCCATCGTGCTGTGCGGCGCGTCCACGGCCGTCGCCGGGCCGATCGGCTTCGTCGGACTCGTCGTCCCGCACGCGTGCCGTCTGCTCGTCGGCGTGGACCACCGCTGGCTGCTGCCGTTCTCCACCCTGGTCGGCGCGGCGCTGCTCACCGCCGCCGACGTCGTCGGCCGCATGGTGACGCGTCCCTCGGATGTCGAGGTGGGCATCGTGACCGCGTTGATCGGCGCGCCGTTCTTCATCCACATCGTCCGCCGGCAGAAAGTGCGTGACCTGTGAGCGCCCCAGCGGTCACCCGGCCGTCCATCCTGCAGGCCGTCGCGAGCGGACGCCGCCGGCGCTCCGCCCGCCGCCGCCTCGTCATCCTGACGCTGGCGGTGCTCGTCGTGGCCGGGTTCGCGGTGACCCTGATGGCCGGGCAGACCTTCTACCCTCCCCGCGACGTGATCCGCGTCGTCCTCGGCGAGCAGGTCCCGGGGGCGTCGTTCACGGTCGGGCGGCTCCGGCTGCCCCGGGCCGTACTCGCCGTGATCGCGGGACTCAGCTTCGGCATGGCCGGCGTCACCTTCCAGACGATGCTCCGCAACCCGCTGGCCAGCCCCGACATCATCGGAATCAGTTCGGGGGCGAGTGCCGCCGCGGCCATCGCGATCGTGTCGTTCTCCCTCGGCGGGACCCAGGTGTCGATCATCGCCATCGTCGCCGCACTCGCCGTCGCCCTGGTGGTGTACGGCCTGGCGTTCCGGGACGGCGTCGCCGGCACACGGCTCATCCTGATCGGCATCGGGATCTCCGCGATCCTCGACAGCATCACCTCCTATGTCCTGTCCCGGGCCCCGGAATGGGACCTGCAGGAGGCCATGCGCTGGTTGACCGGCAGCCTCAACGGCACGACCTGGGAACAGGTCCTGCCCGCCCTCGCCGCGCTTGTCGTCCTCTCCCCCGTCCTGCTGTCCCGGGCGCGTGACCTGTCGGCGATGCAGCTCGGCGACGACACCGCCTCCGCCCTCGGGGTCCGGGTCGAACGCACCCGCATCACCGTGATCGTCGCAGCCGTCGGCCTGATCGCCTTCGCCACGGCTGCGGCCGGGCCGATCGCGTTCGTGGCGTTCCTGTCCGGCCCCATCGCGGCCCGGATCATCGGGGTGAGCGGCTCCCTGCTCGTGCCCGCCGCCCTCGTCGGCGCGCTCCTGGTCCTCGTCGCCGACTTCGCCGGCCAGTTCGCGTTCGACACCCGCTATCCGGTCGGCGTCGTCACCGGCGTCCTCGGGGCGCCCTACCTCGTCTATCTGATCGTCCGCAGCCATCGGGCCGGAGGTTCGCTGTGACCACATCCCACTCCCTCGCGGCCGAGCACCTGACGCTCGGCTACGGCGACCGCGTCGTCGTCGAGGCCCTCGACCTGGTCGTACCACCCGGCGAGATCACGGTCATCGTCGGCGCCAACGCCTGCGGGAAGTCGACGCTGCTGCGTTCGCTGTCGCGGCTGCTGGCACCCCGCGGGGGCCGTGTCGTCCTGGACGGCAAGGAGGTGCACCGCATGCCCGCCAAGGAGCTGGCCCGCACTCTCGGGCTGCTGCCTCAGTCGCCGGTCGCACCCGAGGGCATCACCGTGCTCGACCTCGTCGGTCGCGGACGCCATCCGCACCAGGGGATCTTCTCCCGCTGGAACGACAGGGACGACGCAGCGGTGGCGGCGGCCCTGGAGGCCACGCGTACGGCGGATCTCGCCGACCGGCCCGTCGACGAGCTGTCCGGCGGCCAGCGCCAGCGGGTCTGGATCGCCATGGCGCTGGCCCAGCAGACCGATCTGCTGCTGCTCGACGAGCCCACCACCTTCCTCGACGCCAGCCACCAGATCGAGGTCCTCGATCTGCTGACCGACCTGAATCACACCCGTGGCACCACCATCGTGATGGTGCTGCACGACCTCAACCTCGCCGCCCGGTACGCCGACCACCTCATCGCGCTCGCCGATGGCGGGCTGCACGCCTGCGGCACGCCGGCCGAGGTCCTCACGGAGGACAGCGTCCGTACCGTCTTCGGCCTCGACAGCCGCATCATCGAAGACCCCGTGTCCGGCCGCCCGCTGATGCTCCCCATCGGCCGCCACCACATCCGGCCGAGGCCGGCTCCGGCGCCGGGCCGGGTTCAGGACGCGTCTTCGGCGGCCGAGCGGGACGACCGCGTCACCGCTTCGCAGGGCTCATGAGGTCGCGGCAGGTGGCGGCAGCGGCCCGGGCACTGGACGCGCATGGGCCCGGGTGACACTCCCTCGATCGGGCGAATGCCCCTATCTTGTCCGGTCATTTCGACATGATGGGGCGATGAACTGGATCGCTCCGCCAATCGACCGTGCCGAGGTGCCGACGGTCGGGGATGAACGCGCCCTCCTTGAGGCCTGGCTCGACCATCACCGGGAGACCCTGCTGCTGAAATGCGCCGGGCTCACCGCCGACCGGCTCAAGCTGCGCGCCGTCGAGCCGTCGAGCATGAGCCTGCTCGGGCTCGTACGCCACATGGCCGAGGTCGAGCGTTCGTGGTTCCGCCGCAGGTTCGCCGGCGAGACGGTCGACTTCCTCTACTGTGATCCGGAGACCAATCCGGACGGCGACTTCGACGACGTCGACACCGCGGACGCCGAGACGGACTTCGCCGCCTTCGCCCGGGAGGTCGAGCTGGCCCGGGCGGCGGCGGCCGGGCACTCCCTGGAGGAGACCTTCCATCACCCGCGCCGGAACGTCGACATGAACCTCCGCTGGGTCTATCTGCACATGATCGAGGAGTACGCCCGCCACAACGGCCACGCCGATCTGCTCCGCGAACGGACCGACGGCGCCACCGGAGCGTGAGGCGACATGGACGCCGAGACGTACCGATCCGAGACGTACCGATCTGAGCCGAACCTGCCCGAGACGACGTACCGGCCCGAACCGGCTCGGCCGGGGATGCGGACACCGGAACCCGAGCTGGACTACTACGTGATCACCGGCGAGGCCGCGGCTCCCGCGGGACCGCCGGCGGGGATCGTGGCCGAGGAGTTCGTGCTCTCCGATGACGGTACGGCCACCGGCCTGAACGGCGCGGCCTGGACCCGGATGGACGGCGCCGCGGGCGGTGCCCCCGACGGCGCGTGGTGGAGCTCGGCCGAGTTCACCCGCGCGATGCGGGCGGATCCGGAGCTGCGCGGCCGAGTCGTCGCGGTCTCCCGGCACGAAGCGGAGGCGGCCTACCGACGGCTCGGCGCGGGCGAGCTGCCCGGCGAGGCCACGCTGAGGACCTACTTCCACGACACCCTGCCGTTCGACGGGTCGGCGCCGCTGCGGCTCGGCCCTCCGGACGTGCCCGAGGGATTCCACGACCGGCGGGTCTATCGGATCCTGTTCGCCGGGGACCTGAGTGAGACCGGCCTGGCGAACCTGTCGGCCGGATGGCGGATGCGCGCCGCCGACGACGACGCCCGAGGTCGCGTCGTCGGCACGGCGCACATCACCCTGGCGGGCGACCTGTTCTCCTGGGACCTCCGCCGGGTCGGCGGCATGGCCTGGTCCGTCGACCTGACGGCCTGCCTGGGCGAGCCGTCCCCCCGGACGGGCGGCGTGATCCGACGGCTCCTGCGGGAGCTGACGACGGCGATGCGCCGCGAGGGCCTGATCCCGGTGACGATCGAGCGCTTCTCCTGACCCCGGCGGATTCCGCACCGCCGGAATCGTGACCGGGAAAGCGTTCGCGCTGGTGACAGCGTTATTTGTTAAGAATCTTGACAAATGAGGCCGTCGGTCCCGACCATGGGAGCACGGATCCGTACTCGTCCAGCGGCTCGCTGGTGAACACAACCACCGGCGGCGTCGCCGGTGCGCCCTCACCCCCCACGATCGGCGCCATGGCTCCGATCACTCCTGGTTCAGGAGACCTCCATGCGAAAGCGCACGTCCCGCCTGCTGACGCTGGCAGCATCGCTGCTGCTTGCGGCCACGGGCATCGTCCTCACGCAGGCGCCGGCCAACGCGGCCAACCTGCTCGTGAATCCCGGCTTCGAGACCGGAAACCTCTCGCCCTGGTCCTGCACCGGCGGGCTGGGGTCGGTCGTCGGCTCCCCGGTCCATTCAGGCACGAAGGCACTCGCCGGTGCGGCCAGTGCCTCCGACAACGCACAGTGCACGCAGACCGTTTCGGTGAAGCCGAACACGGCCTACACGCTGAGCGCCTGGGTCCGCGGAAGCTACGTCTACCTCGGTGTGAACGGCGGCGCGTCCACCTGGACCTCGTCGGCCTCGGCCTACACGCAGCTCACCGTGCCGTTCACCACGGGCGCCAACCAGACCACCGCCGTGATCTACCTGCACGGATGGTACGGCCAGGGCACCTACTACGTCGACGACGTCAACTTCGACGGCCCCGGCGGCTCGCCGTCGCCGTCGCCCTCCCCGTCCCCGTCGCCCTCCCCGTCCCCGTCGCCTTCCCCCTCACCCTCGCCTTCGCCGTCCCCCTCGCCCTCCCCATCTCCTTCGCCGTCGCCTTCCCCGTCTCCGTCGCCGTCACCGTCACCCTCTCCGGGGGACGTGACCTGCCCGGTGAAGGGCAAGCCCAGCGGCAAGGTGCTCCAGGGCTACTGGGAGAACTGGGACGGCGCGTCCAACGGCGTACACCCGCCGTTCGGCTGGACCCCGATCACCGACGCCCGCATCCGGCAGCACGGCTACAACGTGATCAATGCGGCGTTCCCGGTCATCCGCTCTGACGGCACCGTCCTGTGGGAGGACGGCATGGACAGCACCGTCAAGGTCGCCACTCCCGCCGAGATGTGCCAGGCCAAGGCCGCCGGTGCCACGATCCTGATGTCCATCGGCGGGGCGACGGCCGGCATCGACCTCAGCTCCAGCACGGTCGCCGACCGGTTCGTCCAGACCATCGTGCCGATCCTGAAGAAGTACAACTTCGACGGCATCGACATCGACATCGAGACCGGCCTCAGCGGCAGCGGCAACATCAACCAGCTGTCCGCCTCCCAGGCCAACCTCATCCGGATCATCGATGGCGTGCTCGCCCAGATGCCGTCGAACTTCGGCCTGACCATGGCCCCCGAGACGGCGTACGTCACGGGCGGCAGCGTCGTCTACGGCTCGATCTGGGGCGCGTACCTGCCGATCATCAAGAAGTACGCCGACAACGGCCGCCTGTGGTGGCTGAACATGCAGTACTACAACGGAAGCATGTACGGCTGCTCGGGCGACTCCTACTCCGCCGGCACGGTTCAGGGTTTCGTCGCCCAGACCACCTGCCTGGACAAGGGTCTGGTCATCCAGGGCACCACGATCAGGGTCCCCTATGACAAGCAGGTGCCCGGTCTGCCCGCGCAGCCCGGAGCCGGCGGCGGCCACATGTCGCCCTCGCTGGTGAGCCAGAGCTGGAACAGCTTCAACGGTCAGCTCAAGGGTCTGATGACCTGGTCCATCAACTGGGACGGGTCGAAGGGCTGGACCTTCGGCGACAACGTCAGGTCCCTTCAGGGCCGCTGACCCGCCCTCAGCCACCCACGAAGGCCGCTCCCCTTTGACCGGGAGCGGCCTTCGCCGTGAGAGACGCCGCCGATATGCCGCCTCGGGTCGCGGTCTTTCCGATCTCGGGAAGGCCTGCCTCAGTCGGCCGCGGCGGCGAGGCGGGCGGCCCGGGTGGTGAGGTAGTCCCGTTCCGGGATGCTCAGCGTGCGGCTCGCCGCCGCGCGATAGTCGTCGACGGCCGCCCGGTGCTCGCCCGCCATCTCCAGCAGGTGCGCCCGGGCCACGTGGAAGCGGTGGTTGCCCGCCAGGCGGCCCTCGGCCTCGAGTGCCTCGAGCATTTCGAGGCCGGTCGCTGGGCCGTGCGCCATCGCGGCGGCCACGGCGCGGTTGAGCGAGACCACGGGGTTGTCCGACATCCGCTCCAGCAGGCCGTACAACGCCAGGATCTGCGGCCAGTCGGTCTCCTCGGCCGTCGCCGCCTCGTCGTGCAGCGCGGCGATCGCGGCCTGGAGCTGATAGGGCCCGACCGCGCCCCTGGCCAGGGTGCGGGTGATGAGCTCCACTCCCTCGGCGATCGCGGCGCCGTCCCATCTGCTCCGGTCCTGCTCGGCCAGCGGGATCGGGACGCCGTTCTGATCGGTCCTGGCGGGGCGGCGGGCATCGGTCAGCAGCATCAATGCGAGCAGGCCGGCCACCTCGCAGTCGTCGGGAAGCAGGCGGTGCGCCATCCTGGTCAGCCTGATCGCCTCCTGGGACAGCTCGACCCGGTGCAGCTCGGGCCCGTCGCTGCTGGCGTACCCCTCATTGAAGATCAGATACAACACGTGCAGCACCGAGCCGAGCCTGCCGCGTCGCTCCTCCGCCTCCGGCAGCAGGAACGGGACGCCGGACGCCTTGATGCGCTGCTTGGCCCGGCTGATCCGCTGCGCCATCGTCGCCTCCGGCACCATGAACGCCTTGGCGATCTCCGCGGTGGTGAGACCGCCGACCGACCGCAGGGTGAGCGCGATCGCCGATGCCGGGGTCAGCGCGGGATGGCAGCACAGGAACAGCATGGTCAGCGTGTCGTCCCGGTCCGTCTCGTACGTCTCGTCGGCCGGCGGCGTCGTCGCCCTGCCCTCGATGGGCGCCTGCGCGGCGACGAGATCCTCACGGCGGCGCCGCGCCTGCTCGCTGCGGATCTGTTCGATCATCCGGCGGTTGGCCACCTGGACGAGCCAGCCACGCGGATTGCCGGGCACGCCTTCCTCAGGCCACTGGGCGGCGGCGTCCAGCAGCGCCTCCTGCACCGCGTCCTCCGCCATGTCGAAGTCGCCGAACCGCCGGGTGAGCACGCCGACGACCTGCGGCGCCAGCTCGCGCAGCAGGTCGTCGACGGCCGGGCCGCCCAGGGTCACAGCTCCGCTGGCGGGGCCGACATCACCTGGCGCACCTCGATCGGCATGTTCAGCGGCTCGCCGCCCGGGCCGGGCGCGGCCGAGACGTACGCCGCCAGATCGACCGCACGCTCCTGGCTCTCGACGTCGACGATCCAGTAACCGACCAGGAACTCCTTCGTCTCGGGGAACGGACCATCGGTGACGACGGGAGATCCGCCCGCGCCGGACCGGACGATCCTGGCCTGGTCCGGCATGGCCAGCCCCTGCGCGTCGACGAGCTCCCCGGTTTCGACGAGCTTCCTGTCCACGTCGCGCATGAACTCGATGTGGGCCTTGACGTCCTCCGGCGGCCAGGTCCCGATGGGCGGCAGGCCGGTCTGGTCGCTGAACTGCATCAGCAGCATGTACTTCATCAGATCGTCTCCCTGTCTGCGCGGGCCTCTCCGCGACTTTCACCCATGGGTCGAAGCACGCGGCCCGGTTCTCGACATCATCGCGGGAATCGACACGAGAATTCTGGGGGGCGACCGCCTGAGGCAGGGGAAGAGCGGCGTCAGGCGGGGGCGGTGTACTTGTGGAGGACCTTCTCCAGTTGCCGGACGACCGGGCCCCAGGTGCTGGGCAGCGTGTAGCGGCTGGCCCGGTGCCCCTGATAGGTGAGCGTGTACTTGATGAAGTCGGCGCCCTGCGGCCGCTTCTCCGAGCAGCCCACGCGCAGGCGCTTCAGCCGGCCGCGCAGCTCGCGCATCTCCCCGCGGGTCAGGCACTTCTTCACTGCGGGCGTCTGGCGGCGGCTGAACCGGGCGCATCCGTTCGTGTAGACGGTCACGCGGTCGTCGATGCCGGCGAAGCCGCCCGTCTCGTGGAGCTGCACGAGCACCTTCTTGTGCCCGTTCGACTGTGCACTCACCTGTTGACCCGCCTGTTGCCCCACCTGGGCACCGGCGGCGGCCGGCAGTGCCGTACCGCTGCTCACGGCCAGGACGAGTGCCGCCGACGGCACGATTCGCGAAATCCTCATGCCTACTGAAACGGATCGGGGCGGTGAACGGCTCACAGCGATCTTCACTCGACGACCGGCCGGGGGAGTGTCCGGATCACGACATGGCCAGCCGCACCACGTCGGCGACGGCCCCGGCGGCGCAGGTTCCCACCACGACGTCGGCCGCCGCCAGGACGTCCGGGTGGCCGTCGCCGACCGCCGCCCCCAGCCCGGCGGAGGTGATCATGTCGATGTCGTTGGGGTTGTCGCCGACGGCCGCGATCCGCTCCAGCGGCACGCCCCGGGCGGCGGCCAGCTCGCGCAGCGCGGCGCCCTTGGTCGCCCCCTCGGGCAGCACCTCCAGGTAGGTCACCTCGGATTTGACCGCCACGGTGCCCGGGATTTCGAGGCGCGGCAGCCGATCGCCGATCAGCATGCATTTGGTGATCTCATCGGCGGGAAGCGCCGTCCACGCTCCCGGATCCCGCAGCGTGATCCCGTCTCGGCGGGCGTAGGCCCGCAGCTCTGGCACGTCATGCCGGGCCAGGGCCTCGCCCGCGGAGAACGCGACCGGATAGACGCCCTCCGGAAGGTCGTCGAACAGGTCGAGCAGCACCTTCCACGCGGTCACCGGCAGGTGGCGTGAGCGCAGCACCTCCCCGGTGGCGAGGTCGACCGTCCTGGCGCCGTTGTAGAGGATCGCGGCCCCGCTCAGCCCCAGCTCGTCGTAGTAGGGGCGGGCCGACGCCTCCATCCGCCCGGTCGCGATGATCACCTCGCCGCCGGCCGCGCGGAATCGGCCGAGTGCCTCCCGGCCCGACGGCACCATGGCGAGGTCGCGTCCGACGAGTGTGCCGTCCAGGTCGGTGACGATCCAGCGGATCACGAGGCCCCCCGGCCCGGGGCGTCCCCTGCCGGCATCCCTGCCGTCTCCCCTGTCGACGCCCCCGTCGGCTTCCCTGTCGCGACGGCCGCCGAGATCGCCGGGAAGACCTCGGCCAGCACCGATCCGGCCAGGTCGAAACCGCCGACGCAGGCGAGATAGGCGCCGGGAGTAAGGACGCTGCCCGACAGCGGGATGAAGACGCCTCCGGCCCGCTCGACCAGGAGCGACCCGGCCGCCACGTCCCAGGCGTTGACGTGCGTGCCGAACGCGACGTCGGACCAGCCGGCGGCGATGTGCGCCAGCTTCAGCGCCGCGCTTCCCGGCCGGCGGGTGGTGGCGAAGGCGTACTGCATCCTGGCGAACCGCCGGAGCGCGGTCTCCTCCCCGTCGGCGGCCAGATCGCGCGGGGTCGGATAGCTCGCGAGCAGTACGGCCTCGCGGTCCGTGCGCGCGCCGGTGCTGCGGATCGGCTCACCGTTGCAGGTGGCTCCCGCCAGCGAGGCGGTGAACTCGTCGTCGCGCACGGGGTCGTAGACGACTCCCGCAACGACCCTGCCGTCCACCACGGCCCCGATGGAGGTGCAGAAGAAGGGCAGCCCTGCGGCGAAGTTGGCGGTGCCGTCGATGGGGTCGACATACCAGCTGATGTCCCCCTGCCCCCGGGTCCCCTTCTCCTCGCCGACGACGACGCTGTCCGGGCACAGGCGGGCGATGACCTCCCGGATGCGCTCCTCGGCCGCCTTGTCGTGCTCGGTCACCGGGTCGTGGAAGTCGCGCTTGGTCTGCACGGCCGGCCGGGAACGGAAGGCGCCGCGTAGCCGGTCGCCGACCGCCCGCGCCGCCTCGACCGCGATCGCGGCCAGCTCACGCGAGGTGTTCAGATCCATGTCTCCTCCAGCAGGTGCAGCAGACCGCGCGGATCCTCGACGGTCGCCTGCGGGTTCTGCCGCACCCGGTACGGGATCTCCTCGGTGCTCCGGGAGATCATCAAAACGGTGGCGGCCACGCCAGCGCGGGCGCCGCAGACCACATCTCGGTCGTAGTTGTCGCCCACATACCAGACCTGCCCCGGATCGACGCCGAGCGCCCGGCAGGCGATCCAGATCATCTCGGGGTTGGGCTTGCGCACACCGACCTCGTCGCTGTAGACCTGCACGGCCATCTGGCGGTCGAGGCCGGTGGCGGCCAGGAAATCGCGGTGGACGATGCCGCACAGGGCGTTGCTGACGACGCCCGGCCTGATCCCGCGCGCCCAGCACGCGGTCAGCAGCTCCACCATCCCGGGCCTGACCTTGCGGCCGCTGCGCAGCTCGCCCATCCGCCGGCACAGCGGGGTCGCCTCCGCCGTGACCAGTGCCCTGGCCTGGTCGGGCCAGTCGGCCGCGACGTAGTCGGCCCAGAACCCGCGATGGGTCATCTCCGCCGGGGCGAACTGCCGGGAGGTGGAGTCCTTCCAATATTTGTCGGCCCGTGCGCCCGCGCGGATGTCGCTCTCGATGTCCTCCGTTCCCAGGCCCTCGAAACCCGCCCGGAGGAGGAGGCCGTGCACCTCCGCGGCGAGCTCGGCCACCCACGACGGGCGCCTCGTGGTCTCCACGACGACCCCGCCGAAATCCAGCAGCAGGGCCTCGGGCCGGATCACGCCCGGACCTCCGCCCCGTCCAGGGAGAAGATCCGTATGCCGTCCGCGTCGAACAGGTGCATCTGCTCGGTCCAGCAGTCCAGCACGTCGCCGGGGGCGGCGTCGACCGGGGTGTAGGACACCGCGTACAGCTCGGTGTCCAGCACGCGCAGCCGTACGGTCCAGGACGATCCGGCCGGCAGCACCGCCTCCACGACGGCCTCCTCACGCCATCCGGCACCGGACGGCGGCGTGCCGAGGCGCAGCGCCTCGGGCCGGACGCCGACGGCGGCGGGAGCGCACGGGCCCACCCGCGACTCGGCGAAGCGCGTCAGCGACGCGGCCAGCCCGGTGGAGGCCCGCCCGCCGCCCGGGGGGACGACGTCGATGATCGCCATCGGGGGGCTGCCGACGAACTCCGCCACGAACCGGTTGGCCGGCCGGGCGTACATCTCCATCGGCGCGGCCAGTTGCTGCAGCTCGCCCTCGTTCATGACCGCGATGTCGGTGGCCATGGTCAGCGCCTCGAGCTGGTCGTGGGTGACGAAGACGATCGTCGCGCCGGACTCCTCGTGGATGCGCTTGAGCTCGGCGCGCATCTCCAGCCTCAGCCGGGCGTCGAGGTTGGACAGCGGCTCGTCGAGCAGCAGCACCGAGGGGTTGATCGCCAGCATTCTGGCCAGCGCGACGCGCTGCTGCTGGCCGCCCGACAGCTGGGAGGGATAGCGGTCCATGGCCGCATCGACGTGCACCATCCGCAGCGCCGCCTCGGCCTTGGCCCGCCGCTCGGGGGCGGGCACCTTGCGCATGCGCAGACCGAACTCGACGTTCTCGCGTACGGACAGGTGCGGCCAGAGCGCGTAGTTCTGGAAGACCAGCCCCATCCCGCGTTTCTCGGGCGGGACGTAGAGACCGCGCTCGACGGAGTCGAGGATCCGGTCGTCCACGGCGATGGTCCCGGAGGTCGGCTGCTCCAGCCCGGCGATCATCCGCAGCGTGGTGGTCTTGCCGCAGCCCGACGGGCCGAGCAGACACATGAACGCTCCGTCGGGAACGGTGAGATCCAGGTTCTTCACGGCGTAGTCGCCCCCGCCATAGCTTTTGGCGACTCCGCTCAGGGTGATGTTCGGCATCTATCCTCCTATGCCGGACGCCAGGCTGCTCTTGGTCAGGCGCTGGGTGAGGTAGGTCATGGTGAAGGAGACCAGCGCGATCACGAGCACGACCGCATTGGCGAGCTGGGTGTATCCGTAGTCGACGAGGCCGATCGAGAGGGTCGTGAGCAGCTGGGTTCCGGTCGTGGTCAGCATGATCACGATGCTGAGCTCCTTGAGCCCCGAGATGAACGGCAGCACCACCCCGGTGACGAGGGCGCCCTTCTGGATCGGGAAGATGATCCGCCGCATCCGCTGCCACCACGAGGCGCCGGCGATCTGCGCCGCCTCCTCGGGCTCGACGCCGAGCTGCGTCATCGCCGCTATCCCCGAGCGCGAGCTGTACGGCAGATGCGTCACCGCCATCACCAGGATCAGCAGGAAGGTCGTGCCGTACAACGCGGGGATGGGGCCCCGGGCGACGGCGAACAGCGACAGCGAGGCGGCGGCGAAGGCGATGCCGGGGACGAGATAAGGCAGGAAGGAGACCTGGCGGAGGAAGGCCGCGACCTTGGGCGCCGTACCCCGGACCACCACGTATCCGACCAGCAGCCCGACGACCGCGCAGATCAGCGAGGCCAGACCGACGACCCGCAGCGAGTTCCAGGCCGCCTCCCACATCTCGGCGCCGCGGAACACCCCGTGCGGGAAACCGACGGCCCCGGGCAGCCGTTCGGCGAACCAGTAGTCGAGGGTGAAGGTCTTCAGGTCCATCGGCGTACGGGTGACCGTGGACAGCAGCAGCGTGAGTATGGGGACAAGCACGCTCACCCCGAAGGCCAGCAGGCCGAGCGCGAACGCGGGCCAGCGCCAGCGGCGCAGGTCGCCGAGCCGGTCCATCGCCCCCTTGCCGCCGACCGTGACGAAGCGGCGGTGCTCCCGCATCAGCCGCATGTCGGTGAAGACGATCAGCACTCCGATGATCACGATGACGGTGGCGAGCACGGAGGCCACACCGGTGCTGCGGTCGCGGATGGACTGGAACAGCCCGGTGGACAGCACCCGGTAGTCGGCCGGCAGACCCAGCACGTACGGCGTGCCGAACGTGCCGAGCACCCGGCCGACCACCAGCAGCACCGCCGACGACAGCGCCGGAAGCATCAGCGGCACCACGATCCGCCGCACGACGGTCCGCCGTGGCGCGCCGAGGATGCGTGCCGAGTCCTCCAGTTGCACGTCGATGCGGCGCAGCGCGTTGCCGACCAGGAGCAGCACGAACGGGTAGTAGTGCAGCCCGAGCGTGATGATGATCGGCATGGCGCCGTAGGCGAGCCAGTCGGGGGTGCGGATGCCCTGCGCCTGGAGGAACCCGACCTGGCCGCCGGCTCGCTCGTTCTTGAACAGCGAGAGCCAGGCCAGCGAGAAGGTCCACGACGGCAGCATGTAGGGGACCACGAGCGCGCCCGCCAGCCACTTGCGGCCGGGCACGTTGGTCCTGGTCACCAGCCAGGCCATGCCGCCACCGATGACCAGTGCGAACAGCGTGGTGCCCACGGCGATCACCAACGTGTTGAGCAGCGGCTCCCAGAACAGCAGACCGCTGATCTGGGAGCGGAGCACCCGCCACAGGTAGTAGCCGGTCCACTCTCCCGCCTGCTGCCCGGCGTGCACGTCGTCGCCGTACTGCACGCGGAAGGCGTCGGACAGCACCGCGACCAGCGGCGCCACCACGAGGTAGGCGAGCAGGACGACGAGGATCAGCCCGAGCGCCGCGGTCGGCTCGTGGCGCAGCACACGCAGCCGGTAGACCAGCCTGCGCAGCCGCGGCGGGGGTGGGGGTGGGGAAGGCGGTGTCTCCGCCTTGGTCGCAACGGCCATGTCCACTTCCTTAGGGGGTCGGTCGGCCGGGTTCGGTCGGGGGATCTCCAGGGGCGACAACGGAGGTCAGTGGCTGCGCTTGAGCATCGCGTCGGCGAGGGCGTCGGCGGCCTCCCCCAGCCGACGGCCCACCGCGTCGAGCCGGGACAGCAGCTCACGCCTGCGCAGCGTGTCCATCTCCAGCGGACCGGCGAACAACTCGGTGAGCCTGGTCTGGTAGAGCTGACGGATCCGGCTGCAGGCCTTGCGCGTGGCCAGCACGGCGACGGTGACAGAGCCGGGATCGTCGAGCATCTTCAGCACCGCGTTCTCGAGCTCGTCGAGTCCGTCGATCACGGCCTCCAGCGGTTCGACCGCGAAGTCGAGGTCCTCCGGCCCGAACAGATCGGTCTCGCGCACGTAGTCGCGCAGGTGGTCGAGCACGTCGTCGATGGAGCGGGAGAGCCGGAAGAGGTCCTCGCGGTCGACGGGGGTGGCGAGCATGCGACGCAGGGCACGTACGAGCTCAGCCCGCGCCGCGTCGCCCTCGTGCTCCACCTCGGCCATCCGGGCGCGGGCCGCCGACCGGTCGATCACGCCGGCCGCGGTCGATCGCGCCAGCACGGCCCCCGCCCGCGCGACGGTCACCTGACCGCGGACCAGGCCGACCACCCGCCATCCCGACCGGCCGCGCAGCTCGTCCCAGGCTCGCATCAGCCCCCGGGGTCGGCGGCCTCTGCCGCCGCCCTTCCGGCCGCCGCCCGGCTCTCCGCCCGTGCGGCCGCCCCTGCCGCCGCTCACAGCAGCCTCACCGCGAGGCCCGCCAGGCAGCCCAGCGCCATCGACGACGGCAGCGTGACCAGCCATGCCGTACCCACGTTCAGCACCCCCTGCCACCTCACTCTCTTGACTCCTTCGCTCGCCGCGACGCCGACGACGCCCGCCGTGATCGACTGCGTCATGCTCACCGGACTGCCCAGGGCCGAGCTGCCCAGGACCGCGCAGGTCGCCGCGGTCTCGGCCGAGACGATGTGCAGCGGCCGGGTGATCACCAGGCCGCGGCCCAGCCGCTCCCCGACACGGGTGAGGCTGGTCAGCGACCCGACGAGGAAGAGCACGGCGAGCACGGCCATCCAGCCGGGCGAGACCTCGACCCGGCCCACCGCGCCGGGCCCGCCCGCCCGGCCGGCCACATCGAGCGCCACGCTCACCACCGCGATCATCTTCTGTCCGTCGTTCGCGGCGTAGGCGACGCACTGGGCCGTGTACGCCACCAGGTGGGCGGCGGACATCAGCCGGGACATCCGCCGATGGGACGGCACCCGCCGTGACAGCGCCCCGAGCAGATAGCCCAGGAACAGGCCGACCAGCGGCGCGCAGACCCCGATCGCCAGCACGGTGCCCAACCGCCGCCACGACACCGGCAGCCCGGCGCCGAGACCCGCACCGGCGATGCCGCCGATCACCGCGAGCGTCAGGCTGGTCGGCAGCCCCCTGCGGGTCAGGACGGCGATCACCACGACCGCGACCACCACTCCCGCCAGGAACGTCGCCGTGCCGCCGGGGGTGTCGAGCTCCGCCAGCCCCTCGGTGAAGGTCCGCGCGACCGCGACCCCCAGCACGTACGGCACGGCCAGGAGCGCGACCAGCAGGATCGCGGTGATCAGCCATCCCGGCGAGCGGGGAAACCGCAGCCCGAGCCCGATCAGGGTGGCGCCGTCGTTGGCCCCGCTGATCAGCACGAAGAGGATCGCCATCACGGCGAACGCCGCCGCCCACCCCATCAGACGGGAGTCGGGAGGAGGGCGAAGCGAAACGGACCTGTTCGACCGAGATCCGGCGACAGATCCGGCAACAGACCCGGCAAGCACAAAGGCATGAAGGCTCCTCGTCCGGAGGCCTCCAGTTCTAAGTGTTCGGTAGGGAAAGAGTCAAGACTTTGTCCTGACATTCGGACGAACTATCATCCTCAAGATCAAAAGGCACGCGCCAGAGTGACGATCGGAACGTGGTGGGACCACCGGGAGGCGTGGGAGCCGTACGTCACGACCCCGCCCGATCGTCGCAGGCCGGCGAGTGCGCGGACGAAGGAGCGCAGGTAAGAATGTCTTGACAAATTATCTACCGGACGTTCATCGTTGAGCTCATGGCGCTCGATCGGGGTTCGGGGAAGGCGCCTACACCCCCTAGAAGCAAGAGGAGTGACGCCACGTGAGGCGTACCCGAAAGATCCTTCCCATCGCACTGCTGGCGGCCGCCGTCGCGTCGTGCGCGCCCTCCACGTCCATGGACACCTCCGCCGCGTCATCGGCGACCCAGGCCCTGCCCGGCCCCTCGATCGACTCGAGCTTCGATCTCAACGCACTGGTCGAGGCCGCCAAGAAGGAGGGCAGTGTGCTGGTCTACGACTCCAGCGGCGACATCGAAGAGGTGGCCAAGGCGTTCACCGCGAAGTACGGAATCACCATGGAGGGGGTGAAGTCGGACTCTCCGCAGACGGCCGAGAAGATGATCAGAGAGCACGCCGCCGACAACGTCACGATCGACGCGACGATGTACGAGGACGGCGGAGTGCTCGTGGGCCAGTTGATCCCGCGGGGCGTGGTGCAGACCTGGGTGCCGGCCGACCTGAAGGACCAGATCCCGGCCGAGAACCAGAACCCGCTGCTCGCGCTCTCCAAGGCGACGGTCTTCGCCTACAACACCCGACTGTCCCCCGACGGCTGTCCCGTGAAGAACGTGTGGGACCTGACCGAACCGGAGTGGGCCGGAAAACTGGTCATGCAGGATCCACTCGGCAAGCCGACCGTGCTGTCGTTCTTCACCCAGCTCGTCACACACGGCGGCCAGGCGCTCGAGCAGGCGTACCAGGAGAAGTACGGCGAGCCGCTGAAGACCGAGGAGGAGAGCGCGGCCTACGAGTGGATCAAGCGGATCGCGAAGAACAAACCTGTGCTGACCGGCTCGGATGAGGACATCTCGGGGGCGGTGGGCGCGCCGAGCGCCACCGAAAAGAAGATCGCCTTCATGTCGTTCTCGAAGTTCCGCAACAACGAGGACAAGGGATACCACCAGTCGACGTGTGAGGGCCTGGTGCCGTTCGTCGGCTTCAGCTACCCCAAGTACGTCGCGATCGCCAGCAAGAGCAGGCATCCCAACGCGGCCAAGCTGTACGTGCACTTCATCATGACCGAGGAGGGCGTCAAGCACGAGATCGGCGAGGGCGGTGTCTCCGGGAACAGCACGGTCAAGCCGATCGTCACCCCGCCCGGCCTGCCCGACTGGCAGGGGCAGCTCTTCCACACCGACCCCAAGGGGCTCGTCCAGGACCTGCACAACCGGCAGGGGATATCGGACTTCTGGCGTATCAACCACGGCTGATCCGAGCCGTGGGCGGCTCAGTCGGTGGGCGGCTCAGTCGGTGGGCAGCAGCGTGCCGAGCGGCCCGAGGTCGAGGTTCAGGTCGCTGAGCGACAGCCCGAAGCGGTCGCACAGCTCGGTCATCGCCTCCTCCAGGCGCATCAGCGTCAGGCCCAGCGTCTCGACCTGCTCGTCGGAAAGATCGCCCTGGTCCATCCGCCTGATGCACTGGCGCTCGACGAGCTGGCGGATCAGCTCCACCAGCGTGAGCACCAGGCGGCTCAGGTCGCGTTCGACCGCCTCCGGGTCGGTGTTGAGCCGCCACTGGGTCGCCGGCCGCCCGCCGTCACACCGGTCCCGGCTCCGGTCGTCATCCGTACGGCTCATGCTCTCGCTCCTCATATCCCAGTTCAGGACCGACGACATCGGCCTCCCGTACGGACGCGATGAGCGCGCGCAGAGAGATCCGGACGAGATCGATGTCCGCGATGGACAGCACCAGATCCCCGGCGACCACGACGCCACCCGCCAGCAGCCGGTCGAGGAGGTCGACGAGCGCCACGCGCTCGGCCGGCAGGCGTCCCTCGGCCGCCAGTGCCGCCCCCCTGCCGCTTTCGACGGTCATGGCGATGCCTCCGGGGGAACATCCCCGTGTGTCTCGGCGGGCAGCTCGGTGAAGGAGTAGGGCGCCCAGGGACCGGTGATCTCCACGTCGATCCCCTCCTCGCGGAACGAGGCGGGCACCGCGGCGAACTCCTCCTCTCGGCCCGCGTCCACGAGGTAGGCGCCGTTCAGCACCATCCAGTCGGTCCTGCCGGACAACCGCGGGTCCTGGGGGCGATGCCGGCGTGCGGCCACCGCCACGGTCTCCAGGGCGGCGTGCAGCCGTTCAGCGCGTTCCGCCGCCGCCCGCCACAGGTCCTGCCGACTGCGCAGCGATGCCTTGCGCCGCCGGAGATAGGCCGTGCCCGGGCTGTCCGCCGCCGCACCCGCCGCGCCTGCGGCGGATCCGCCGGTCGGCCCGCCGCCTGGTTCGAGCGCCGCCGCGTCCGGCTTCACGTACGCCTTGACACCCCACTCCCGCCGGCCCGCGACCCGCGCCAGCACGGCGGCGAAGTCGGCGTGCCTGCGGTCGAGCAGGCCGCGGACCTGCTCCTCGCCGCTGTAGACGGTGACCAGCCGCACCGGCGCGGTCGGTACGGCCTCCGCGAGGGTCTCGACCACGTGGTGATGGGCCCGGGCCACCCCCTCGATCCAGTCCAGGTCCTCCAGGTGGCGGCGCAGCGGCTCCTCCCCGAACCGGTCCAGCGGCACCCGGCTGACGTGCGCGAGCAGTCCTCGGTGCCCGATCACCTGGACGGGCGCGCCGAGGATGCCGGTAAGTCCTTCCCGCCGGCCGTCCTCTCCCAGGTCGCCGGTCACCGCGTACAGGTACACGCCCTGGCCACCGTGATCGTCCCGCTCACCCACCGTGCCGCTCCGTCCCGCGTCGCCGACGCTCGCCCGTGATCTCCGGTCCCGCGCCTTCCCGACCCGCGTCCCCCTGAGCCCTCTCCTCCAGGGCCGTGTCTTCAGGAGCCGTGTCTTCAGGAGCCGTGTCTTCAAGAACCGTGTCTTCAAGAACCGTGTCCTCCGGAGCCGTACGTCTCGGCAGGGAGGCGTGCTGCTCGGCGGCGGCGAGACGGTCGCGCAGCCGCCGGTTCTCCTCCAGCAGCTCACGGTTCTTCCCGGTCAGCCAGGGATCGTGCTCCCACCAGTCGATGCCGAGCTCACGCGCCGTGTCCACCGACGCGATCACCAGCCGCAGCTTGATCGTCAGCAGCTCGATGTCCAGCAGGTTCACCCGGATGTCCCCGGCGATCACGATGCCCCGGTCGAGCACCCGCTCCAGGATGTCGCCCAGGTTGGCCGACTCCCTGGCGGCGGGGGCGGCCGGCACGTACGAATCCCGCAGGACCGGGCGAGCACGCGGATCGGTCATCGCGGCAGGCCCTCGACGCAGTCTCCGGTGCCCCGCCGATAGCGCCGCACCCGTCGGTAGGCCAGCAGGTTCCCCTCGTCGTCCATCTCCGCCTCGTAGACCGCGAGGATGTCGCCGGACGACGGGATCCGATGGTCCTCGACCACCTCCACACCGACCACCCAGCCGTTCTCGAGCGGCTCCACCAGCGTGACGCCCTCCGGGACCTTCGCGGTCAGGTCGGCTATGTAGCGCGCGCCGGCCCGTCCCGCCGTCGCCGCGTTGAGTGGGCGCTGCCGGGCACGGGACTGTTCGACCCGCTCGTCGCCCTCCTCCGCCTCGGACACGGCGGTGCGCCCGTACGGCCCGGC
This sequence comes from Sphaerimonospora mesophila NBRC 14179 = JCM 3151, assembly GCA_001552515.1. Lineage (GTDB taxonomy): Bacteria > Actinomycetota > Actinomycetes > Streptosporangiales > Streptosporangiaceae > Sphaerimonospora > Sphaerimonospora mesophila. The sequence continues at coordinate 2,122 of BCRI01000012.1, read as the reverse complement.
CTGGTATTCGTAGCGCGATCGTCGGCTGGGAGGCATCGCATCATCACCCTCTCCGCGGGCCGCTCATCAGCCGGAGCACCTCTTCCACGGCCTGTGCCTCCTCCTCTTCGGAGATCTCCCCCGCGCGCCTGGCCTCCTCGATCGCCTCCAGGCGCCGCCGGACCGCCGCCGGGTCGCGCAGTTCGCGCTCGGCCTGTTCCTGGATCAGCTCGCCGAGCCGGATCACCGCGTGGACGGGGGCGAGCGGCCAGCCGAACAGCACGCCGAACAGTCCCATCTGTCCTCCTCCTTCACGCGCTCGGGTCGTCCTCCCTGCCGCATCCGGTGCCGTCTCACCCGTGCCATGTGCCGTCTCATCCGGTGGTGACGAAGTCGTACAACGCCATCGGGCCGAGCAGGCGGAACTCGACGTGGTCCGCCCACTCGCGGCACAGTTCGTCCAGCGTGTGCTCGAAGTCGGGGATGCGGTCGGCCTCGACGAGAAACGCGACGTGGGCGGCGTCCCGCTCGTGTGTCGGCTCCCGGATGTTGGCGGCCGCCGTGCACGAGGCGAAGTGATCGATCAGCCGTCGGGTGTCGGCCTCGCGTTTGGCCTCGATCGCCTGGGTGATCACCTCGCCGAGCCTGATCCGTTCTGGGCGGGTGGCGTCCTCCGGCAGGTCGCGGATCCGGTCACGCAGCCGTCTGGCCTCGGGGATCTCGGCCAGCACCGCCGTCAGGATCGGACGTTCCGCGTAACGGGCCTTCACGACGTACTGCACGCGGCCCTCGATCTGCTTCAGGGCGGTGGCGAACTGGTCGTGATGCGGGGTGAGCAGTTCCTCGACGACCGCGTCCGGCGTGGTCAGCACGGCGCCGAACCGAAGCGGCAGCACGGGCACCTCGACGGCGGCGGCGTCCAGCAGCTCTTCGTGTGCCACGAGATCCCGCGCCCGCCCCAGGGGACGGCTCACGTCGACGTCGCTGATCAGCGCGGCGATCTCGCCATGCCGTACGATCTTGACCTGGTTGGGCGGGTCGCCGACGCCGACGGCGTCCGGGCTGGTCTCGACGTCGGCGGGCACGATGCCGTAGACGTAGCACGCGATGTCGCGCGGGGCGGCCCCGCCCCGGTCGGCGGTCCTGTCGGCGGCCTTGTGGGCGGTCTTGTCGGCTGCCCGGCCGTCCGCTCTTGCGGTGGTTCCCGATGCGGCGGCTCGGGACGCGGCCCGCGGCGTGGCCTGCGACGACGCCCGGGCGCCGCCGGACATCCCGGTGTGGCCCGGCATCTCAGCTCCCCTCCCGTCGACGGCGCGGGCGGGACGCCGGTTCGTTCTGCTCCGCATATCCGGAGACGAAGTCCTGCAGTTTCTCCCCGGCCGCCTCCAGCACGCCCTTGGCCACGCCCTTCGACTTGCCCTGCGCCACTCCCTCGGTCATGCCGCTCAGGAATTCCGGCAGCGTGTCCTGGGTCTTGGAGAGATCCAGCCGATTCACGGCCTCGGCGAACCGGAGGTAGGTGTCCACGCTCGCGATGACGATGCGCGCGTCGATGGTCAAGATCTCGATGCCGACGAGTGACACCCGGACGTAGGCGTCGATGACGAGGCCCTTGTCCAGGATCGTGTCGATGACGTCTGCCAGGCCGGATCCGGATGAGCGACCGGGTAGGCCGCCGCCTCCGGACGGAACGGCTACGGTCATGCGTTCCTCCCCTTCGATGTGCGTGTCTCCGCCATGGGCGGCCGGCGGCGCCGTACGGGCCGCTCCATGGGTTCACGACCTCGGCGGGCTCTCTCGAACGGGACGGAGGCGTACTGTCCTGCCTCGCGCTCGCCCGCCGCCTCCTCCGCCTCGGTCTCGGTCTCGGGTTCCACCTCGGCCTCGTATTCCGCCTCCGCCTCGGGTCCGGGCTCGCCGGGGAACCCGTGCTCCTCCTCTTCGCGCAGGGCGGCCTCCTGGTCCTTGACGACTCGGCTGTCGCGGATCTCGCCCCGCCAGCCCTCGACCTCCTCGGGGTGCAGCAGGGTCTGGGTCATGACATGCCGCCGGAAGTGCTTGAACTCCAGTCGGGCCCGGCGGCCCTGGGCGCGCCACAGATTCCCCATGCCCTCGAACAGCCCCTGGGGGTGATATTCCAGAA
>BCRI01000011.1 GCA_001552515.1 Sphaerimonospora mesophila NBRC 14179 = JCM 3151 | reverse complement strand
TCGGAAACGTCGCGTCCGTGCTGGGCGCGCTGTCGCCGACCAGATGAGGGAGGCCGCCGATCATCGACCTGGGACGGGGCGTCTCCACCCGATCGGGTTTCACCCGATCGCGTCGAGCGCGCGTACGACCACGTCGCGGGCGCGTTCCCGGGACTGCGGCCGGGCCTCGACGATGTCCTCCAGCCACAGCCCGGACAGCACGGTCGTGACGAAGCGGACCTGCGCGAGACCGCAGGGGCGCCCCGCCCGGCGCAGCACGGACGCGACGATCTCGTCGCATCCGTCGGTCCAGGCGCGGGCGACGCTCTGCAGCGCCGGGTCCCGGCCGGCCTGCAGGTACAGCTCCCACAGGCCGAGCTGCCTGGGCCGGTCGAGGGCGTAGACGGTGGCGAGGATCTCCGCGAGCCGCTCCGGCGGGTCGGCGGGCATGGCGTCCAGGTAGGCGCGCATCTGGTCGAGCTCGCGCTCCACCAGCAGGGCGAACGCCTCGGTCAGGAGCCGGTCGCGGCAGGAGAAGTAGTAGGAGGTGGCCGCGAGCGGCAGGCCCGCACGCTGGGCGACCGCGCGGTGGGTCACGGCGGTGAAACCGCCCTCGCCCAGCAGGTCGACGGCCGCCTCCAGCAGCGCCTCACGGCGGCGCACCGCTCGCTCCTGCGGCCGCCGGCGGCCGGTCGCCGTCCGGGTCGCGGGGCGGGCCGCCCCGTCGCCGCGGCCGACGGACTGATCCGGGTCCGGCGCCATCTCCTGCACTGCCTCTCTCTGATCGGGAACCACCGTCGACAACTCTCGCGGCCGATGCCCGCCGGGTCAAACGATCAGATTGCGGCGCTGTACGTCAGGGGGTCAGTGGCTGCCTGCGAGGTTGAGGACGATGACGCCGCAGATGATCAGAACGAGTCCGGCGACCTTGGTGAGGTTCATGGCCTCGCCGAGGAACATCGCCCCGATCACCGCGATCGCGGCCGTGCCGATGCCCGACCAGATCGCGTACGCGAAGCCGACGGGCATCTGGAGCTTGAGCGCCTGGGCCAGCAGCACGAACGAGGCGATGTATCCGGAGGCGACGACGATGGTCCAGCCGGGCCGGGTCAGCCCGTCGCTGAGTTTGAGCGCGGAGGTGGCCACGACCTCGGAGACGATCGCGCCGGAGAGCAGAAGCCAGGCCATCAAGACCCTCCCGTTAAACAGAACGCTTGTCCCACTTTAAATGGCGATCGTCCCCGTGGCGAGAGCCTTACGGCCAGGGACTCCAGCTATCCCGGCCATCGGGGCGGGCCGCCGCCCGTGCCGGAGACGGCGGAGTCGGGCGCGGTCGTACGGCATGGGCGCTTGGCGGGAGGGTCGAATGCGTGTTCTACTGATCTCTATGCGTGGCGACGCCTCTCCCACACCGGCTCCGGCGGCCCGGCATCCCGTCCAACAGCCGCTGCTCGAAGTCTCCGCCTCGGGTGCGGCGCGGCCGATCGAGCGGCGGGCGGTCGCCCGCGTCGTCGGCGGCGTCACCTGCCTGGAGGTGCCGGCCCGGGCCGCCATCGACCGCGTCCCCGAGAGCGCCGGGCTGCCCTACCGGTGGGCGGCGAGCCCCTACCGCGGATGCGAGGCCGGATGCCGGCACTGCGCGGCCCGGCGCGGCCACCGCTATCTCGGGCTGGACCCGGACGCGGACTTCGCCACCCGGATCGTGGTGAAGACCGACCTGGCCGACCGGTTACGCCGCGAGCTCGGCGCACCCCGCTGGGCCGGCGACCCGGTGGCGATCGGCCTCAGCGGAGACTGCTATCAGCCGGTGGAGGAGACCTACCGGCTGATGCCGGCCGTCATCCGGGCCCTGACCGACGCCGGGAACCCGTTCACCGTGCTGACCAGGAGCCCACTCGTCCTGCGCGACCTCGATCTACTGCGCGAGGCCGCCAAGGTGACCCGGGTCGGCGCGGCCGTGTCCGTGGGCTTCGTGGACGACCGGGTGCGCCGGGCCGTCGAGCCGGGGGCGGCCACGCCGCAGCGGCGGCTGGAGATCTGCGCCGCGCTCAACGAGGCCGGCATCCCGTGCGGGGTGCTGATGGCGCCGATCCTGCCGCTCATCACCGACTCCACCGACCATCTGCAGGCGACCGTCCGGAGGGCCGCCGAGGCGGGGGCGGTCAGCGTGACTCCGCTGGTCCTGCGGCTTTCCGCCGGTGTCCGCCAGTGGTACCTGGCGTGGCTGGAGCGCGAGCATCCCGGTCTCGTGCCGCGTTACCAGGCGTTGTACGGCAGGGGCCAGGTCGCCGACGCCGGCTATCGCGACCGGGTGACCGAGCAGGTGCGGGCCCTGGCCGAGATGTACGGCATCGGCGGCTCGGCCCGCCGCTGGCGGCGCCGCCGCTCCCCCGCCCGGCAGCTCGCCCTGGTCTGACCCGGCGCCCGCATGGTTTTGTCGGTCCCGGATGCGAGTATCGGCCCTCATGAACGGAGAACTCGAGGGCAAGGTCGCCTTGGTCGCCGGGGCGACGCGGGGCGCGGGGCGGGGCATCGCCGTCGCGTTGGGCGCGGCGGGGGCCACGGTGTACGTGACCGGGCGCAGCACGCGGGAGCGCCGGTCGGAGATGAACCGGCCGGAGACGATCGAGGAGACCGCGGAGATGGTCGACGCCGCCGGCGGCCGGGGCATCCCGGTCCAGGTGGATCATCTCGAACCCGCGCAGGTGCAGGCCCTGGTGGAGCGCATCGACCGGGAGCAGGGCCGGCTCGACGTCCTGGTCAACGACATCTGGGGTGGGGAGCTGCTGTTCAGCTGGCGTGACCGGCTGTGGGAGCACTCGCTGGAGGCGGGCCTGCGGATCCTGCGCCTGGCCGTCGACACGCACGTCATCACCAGCCACTACGCGCTTCCGCTGCTGATCAGGCGGCCCGGCGGGCTGGTGGTGGAGGTGACCGACGGAACGACCGACTACAACGCGAACAATTACCGCGTTTCCTTCTTCTATGACCTGGCCAAGACCTCGGTGACGCGCATGGCCTTCGCCCAGGCGCAGGAGCTGGCGCCCTACGGCGCGACGGCTGTGTCGCTGACCCCCGGCTGGATGCGCTCGGAGATCATGCTCGAGCTCTTCGGGGTGACGGAGGCGAACTGGCGTGACGCGCTGGCCGAGCAGCCTCACTTCGCCATCTCCGAGACGCCCGTGTTCGTGGGGCGCGCGGTCGCGGCGCTCGCCGCCGACCCGGAGGTCGGCCGGTGGAACGGTCAGTCGCTGTCGAGCGGGCAGCTCGCCCAGGTGTACGGCTTCACCGATGTGGACGGCAGCCGGCCGGACGCCTGGCGGTACATAGTCGAGGTCCAGGACGCCGGCAAGCCGGCCGACGTGACCGGGTATCGGTGATCCCGCCCGGGCGGTTGCCGAAAAAGGGGGCAGTGTCCTGTACAGATAAACTAAAAGCATGTTCTACCGCAAGCCGCTCGAAGAGCGCATTGCCGAACGCGTGGCCAAGCGGCCGCCGCTGAAGCAGGGTAAGCACTTCGAGCACCGCCCGGCGCTGATCGTGTTCTGCGTTGTCGTCGCGATCGCTCTGCTGAAGGTCGTCGGCGCGTTCGTGCTCATGTGGATGGGCGTGTTCTGATCCCCCGGGCCGGGTGCTCCACGCCCCCGGTTCGTCGCCTTGAAGAGCCCGGGTCGGTGGGGCTCAGCCCGGGGGCGGCCCTAATGTGGCCGCCGCTCCGAAGAGGCGGTCGAGGTGGTAGTCGGTGATCGCGATGGCGGCCTCGTAGCCGCGCTGTCGGCCCAGGACGCTGGCGGTCAGGCCATTGGCGAGAGCCAGAAGTGTGGCGACCTCGGTGCGCGGGTCGCGATCGGAGGCGAGGACCCCGGCCTGCTGCGCGGTGGCGAGCCGGGTGGTGAGGAAGTCTTCCAGCGCGTCGGGTCGGGTGAGCGCGGCCGCGGCGAGCGCGGGGTCGGTGAGGGCGGCGGTGGAGTAGGCGGTCCAGTCTGGAGTCTCGACGGGCAGCGCGTGTCCGGTGCCGGGCACGATCTCCACCCGCCACGACGGCGTGATCTCGGCCAGCCGTGCGGCCACCGCCTGCGCGTCGTGCAGCGCGCTGCAGTCGCCCAACGACACCTGTACGGGCACGGACAGCTCACGCACCTGCTCGTCGGTGTAGGCGGGCGGGATGGGCAGCCGCCGGTACTTGTCACGGGCAGTGTCGCTGGGGAAGGCTGACGGCCGGTCAGGTATGCGCACGGTGTGCCTCCCCCTGAATGGATACAACCGTGTCCTGACAGCGGCGGCTGGAGACCGCTGCGCCCGGCCAGCCCCTCCCGGCCGGTGGTGCGCCGCGTTCCTACGCTCTGACGTCCAGGCGGACGATCGCGCCGACCTCACACGTGGCGCGAAGGGCGCCTGCGGGTGATCATCACGTGGCCCCGGAACACCCCGCCGTCCCGGCGCATTCCCGGCCGGTCTCACTCACTTGTTGCGCTGCGTACGAGGCCGCTTGGCGGCTGCGGAGATGACGCTGTCGAGCAGGCAGGGGAACAGCGCGTCGAGGTCGGCCTTGCGCAGCGAGCTCATCTTCGCGGTGCCTCGGTAGACCTGGTTGATGACCCCGGCCTCGCGCAGGACGCGGTAGTGGTGCGTCCCTGTGGACTTGCTGACGGCGAGGTCGATCTCCGAGCACGCGGCCTCGCCCCCGGTCCTAGCGAGAAAGCACACCACTTCCAGGCGCGCGGGATCGGCGAGCGCGCGCAGCACCGCCTCCAGCCGGATCTCCTCGACCCTCGGATGCTCCAGGACCCTGACGGACATCGGCACTCCCCTCACCTATCCCCGGCTCTCCATACTACGACAGTCGTCGTATTACGATGACTGTCGTAGTACGATGTTTCTCGTATCACGAAGGATGTCGTACTACCACACCGGACGAGACTGAGAGGCCCCCATGTTGTTCGACCCCATCACCCTGCGCTCCCTGACAATCCCCAACCGTGTCTGGATGTCGCCGATGTGCCAGTACTGCGCCGCGACGGACGGCCCGGAAGCGGGAGTGCCGCACGACTGGCACTTCTCCCACCTGGCGGCCCGGGCGGTGGGCGGGACCGGGCTGATCCTCACCGAAGCGACATCGGTCTCCCCCGAGGGCCGGATCACCCCCGCTGACCTGGGCCTGTGGAACGAACGCCAGGAGCAGGCGTTCACCCGCATCACCCGGTTCCTCAGCGAGCACGGCACGGTACCCGGCATCCAGCTTGGGCACGCCGGGCGCAAGGCGTCCACCGACCGGCCGTGGCGCGGCGGCGGGCCGATCGCCGTCGCCGACGGCGGCTGGCGGCCGGTCGGGCCGAGCCCGGTCCCGTTCGCCGAGGGACATCCGGTGCCGCGGGAGCTGACGGTGGAGGAGATCCAGCGCGTCGTGGACGACTTCACCCAGGCGGCGCAGCGCGCTCTGCGCGCGGGTTTCCAGGTGGTGGAGGTGCACGGCGCGCACGGTTACCTGATCGGCGAGTTCCTCTCTCCGCACAGCAACCACCGCACCGACGCCTACGGCGGCCCGTTCGAGAACCGCATCCGTCTCGCGCTGGAGATCGTCGACGCCGTACGCGCCGTCTGGCCCGAGGAACTTCCGGTGTTCTTCCGCGTCTCGGCCACCGACTGGCTCACCGAGAACCCCGAGGACGAGCGCGAAGGCTGGACCGTGGACGACACCGTACACCTGGCCAAAGAGCTGGCCTCCCACGGCGTCGACCTGCTTGACACCTCCAGCGGAGGGAACGCGCCCGGCGCGCGGATCGCCACCGGCCCTGGTTACCAGGTGCCGTTCGCGACCCGGGTCCGCGCCGAGACCGGCATGCCGGTGGCCGCCGTCGGCCTGATCACCGAACCGCACCAGGCCGAGGAGATCCTCACCTCGGGCCGGGCCGACGCCGTCCTGCTCGGCCGCGAGCTCCTGCGCGACCCCCACTGGCCGCACCGGGCCGCCCGCGAGCTGGGCGCCGCGCGCCTACCCTGGCCCGACCAGTACGACTACGCCCTCTGACCACAGAGGATGCTCGACGGGGGGCGCGAACGCCTGGACGCCGCGCTTGCGGGCCTGCGGCGGCCGTGCATCGCCGATCCCCAGGAGACCCTGGCCGACATCCGGGCCGCGGCCGCACGGGAGCCGCCCGGTGTCCGGATCCCGCGTCGCCTGTTCTGGCGATACGCCCTGGTCTGCGACGCCCCCAAGGAACGCGGCGGAGCGTGACGCCCCACCGCGTAGCGGCCCCTGACATCAGCGGTTCGTCCCTCCCTCAAGCGAGAGAGGGGAGGTTCGGCCTGTGCTTCGCCGCCTGTCGCGGAGAAGCGGTGGGGCGGCTCAGGCGTCGGAGCTCGCGCCCTCGAGGGCGCTGCCCTTCTTCCACTGGCTGAACGGCATCTGCCAGAAGCCCCAGCCGTTGTTCCACTCCAGCGGCCGGTCGGTTCCGACGATCTTCACGATGTCACCGCGGTGAAAGTTGTCGTAGTACCACTTGGCCTGGGTCGGGTGGGCGTTGATGCACCCGTGGCTGACGTTGGCGCGGCCCTGGGAGCCGACCGACCAGGGGGCGCCATGGACGTACTCCCCGCTGCTGGAGATGCGGACGGCGTGGTTGACGACCTCCTTGTAGTACCCGGGGTCGCCCGGCTTCCGGCCCGGTGAGATCATCGTGACCGGATTGCCGCGTTCCATGGTCAGATGGATGCCGCTGGTGGTGGTGTATTCGCGCGTGGTCCCGTTGCCCGCGCTGATCTTCATGTGCTGCAGGGTCTTGCCGTCGCGCTTGACGACCATCGTGTGGGTCTTGACGTTGACCGTGCTGATCCACGCCGCGCCGATCTTGATGGTCGTGGTGTGGTCCTTCACCCCGTACATGTCGCGGCCGCCGCGCACGCCGGACAGCTCGGCGGTGAACTTCACCTTCTGGTGGGCGGGCCAGTACTTGGCCGGCCGGTAGATGACCAGCCGGTCGTTGATCCACCGCCAGGCGCCCTTGACCGGCTTCTCCGCGTCGACCTTCAGTGCCTTCTCGACGGAGGCCTTGTCGCTCACGGACTGGTTGAAGGTGACCATGATCGGCATGCCGACGCCGACCGTCTCGCCCTTGATGCCGGGGGTGACGTCGGCGACGGCCAGTTCGTACTTCGGCTTGAGCGTGGTGAACTGGCTGGTCAGCGTGGCGGGGCCGCCCTCGCCGCTGGCCGTGGCCGACACCGTGTACTTGCTCGCGGGCTTGAGCGGCTGCTTGGAGATCCACCGGGTGCGGGCGGAGTTGAACTTGCCCTCGATGGGCTCGCCGCCGGCGGTCTGGACGGTGACCTCGTCGAGGGCGCCGCCGGCGGCGGTGACGATCACGGTCTTGTCCGGGCGCACGGTGGCGCTGCCCTTGACCGGGCTGATCTTGATGGTGGGCGCAGGTATGGCCGGGGTGGCCTCAGTGGCGTCCCCGCCCGCCGATCCCGGCGCGCCCGACCCGCCGGAGCATGCCGACAACGCGGCGGCCATGGCCACGGCGACTCCGGCGATCGACAACTTCGAACGAGTGCGAGTGCTCGGCACGATCTCTCCCCCATAGTGCAAAGGGCACCCTAAAGACTCTATTGGGGGTTGCCAGTTATATGCACACTTTTGCGGCCGATTCGGTCACGATCCGGTCACTGACGGGCAGGTTTCCACCTGCTCAGGGTAAGGTCCGCGTCAAAATTCTCCAAGCCTCCAGTAAGCGTAGACAGCTTAGACGAGGTGGAGGCCGGGCACGAGCGGCGGCGCGACGCCGCCCCGTGTCTTGACCGCATAGTGACTTGGGTCTTCTCGCGAACCGTCACGAGAGCTATCAAGAGCGCAGAAGACAGCGCAGACGCTGCATCCAGATGCTCCACCTTTGTCAGACATCGTCGGATGGATGGAGATTCACGTGCGCCACCTGAAGGCACTACTCGTGCGGTCACTCCTCGTCATCGCAATGATCGTGGCCGGTCTGGGCGCCGGAGCCGCGGGGGCCCAAGCCGCGGTGCCCAACCTGTGGGGGTTCGCGCTCGTCGACACCACGTCGGGCGTCCCCACCACCGCGCACCAGGCCGGCAGCTGGCCGCCCGGGTTCACCGTCCAGGTCTCCCCCGGCGGCACCGGCCAAGTGTATGTGAAGTTCCCGCAGATCGGCGTGCCCAATGGCGGTGTCGTCCACGTGACGGCGGTCTCCCCGTACGCCGAATGGTGCCAGATCCAGAAATGGGGGCAGTCCGGGCCCGACGAGATCGTGGCGGTGCAGTGCTACAAGTACGGCGGCGGCCCGGTCTGGGCGCGGTTCTCCATCGTCTTCTCCCACAGCACCGGGACGCTGCCGCCGCCGCAGGCGTTCGGCTACGTGTTCTGGGACGGCGGCGCCATTGTCAGCCACCACAACTCGGCGGGCGCGACGAACACGGTCACGCCGACCGGGACCGGGGAGTGGCTGGTCGACCTGCCCGGCCTCGGCTCCTCCGGATACGCGGGCAACATCCAGGTCACCGCGGTCGACGCCCAGCAGCCCGCCCGGTGCAAGGTGGCCAAGTGGGGGGCGGGCCCCGGCGTGCAGCAGATCGTGGTGCGCTGCCATGACAAGGCCGACAAGCCGCTGAAGACCGGATGGACCCTCACCTACCATCGGGAACGCGCGGTCACCGGCGCGGCGATCCCGCCGAAGAACTTCGCCTACACCTTCGACAACCAGCCGACCGTCGCCGGTCCGTACGCCCCGATCCCGTCCGGGGTCAACTACAACTCCCAGGGCGCGGTCAACACGATCCAGAGCGCCGGCCCCGGCCTGCGTCTGGTGCGCTTCCCCAAGGTGGGCGTGCTGCCCGACCACGTGCAGGTGACCGCCTACGGGCCCGGCCCCGAATACTGCAACCTGCTGGCGCCGTGGGGCACCGGCGGCGGGGACGCGATCGTGCGCGACGTGGCCTGCTACAAGGGCACCGGCCGGGTCGACCAGCCCTCCATGGTGACCTACCTGTCCGCCCGCTGATGCAGCCGATGGGTCAGGCCGGTGTGGCGGCGGCCGGCGCCCCTGGTGCGTACGGCCTGGCCCAGCGCGCGTCGCGATCCCACGATGACCACGAGCCGCTTGGCCCGGGTGATCGCGGTGTAGAGCAGGTTGCGCTGCAGCATCATCCACGCGCTGGTCGCCAGGGGGATCACCACGGCGGGATACTCGCTGCCCTGGGAGCGGTGGATGCTGACCGCGTAGGCGTGGGCGAGCTCGTCGAGCTCGTCGAAGGAGTAGTCGACGTGCTCGTCCTCGTCGGTGCGTACGGTGAGCCTGCTCTCCTCGGGGGTGATGGCGGTGACGACGCCGACCGTGCCGTTGAACACCCCGGCCGCGCCCTTGTCGTAGTTGTTGCGCAGCTGGGTCACCTTGTCGCCCACCCGGAAGACGCGGCCGCCGTAGCGGCGTTCCGGCATGCCCTCCCTGGCCGGCGTGAGCGCCTCCTGCAGCGCGATGTTCAGCGCGCCGGCCCCGGCGGCGCCGCGGTGCATGGGCGCCAGGACCTGGACGTCGCGCCGGGGGTCGATGCCGAACTTGGCGGGGATGCGCCGGGCGACCACGTCGACGGTCAGCGCGGCGATCTCCTCCGGTTCCTCGCAGGGGAACAGGAAGAAGTCGGGGAACTCCCGCACCAGGGGCTGCTGCCCGGTGTTGACCCGGTGGGCGTTGACGACCACGCCGGACTCCTGGGCCTGGCGGAAGATCTGCGTCAGCCGTACGCGTGGGATGTCGGGCGCGGCCAGCAGGTCGCGCAGGACCTCCCCGGCGCCGACCGACGGGAGCTGGTCGACGTCGCCGACGAACAGCAGGTGGGCGCCGGGTGGTACGGCCTTGGCGAGCTTGTTGGCGAGCAGCAGGTCCAGCATGGACGCCTCGTCGACCACGACCAGGTCGGCGTCGAGGGGGTTGTCGCGGTCGAAGGAGGCGTCCCCGCCGGGGCGCAGCTGCAGCAGCCGGTGCACGGTGGTGGCCTCGTGGCCGGTCAGCTCCGACAGCCGCTTGGCCGCCCGTCCGGTGGGCGCGGCCAGGATGACCTTGGCCCGTTTCGCCCGGGCGAGGGTGACGACCGAGCGGACGGTGAAGCTCTTGCCGCAGCCCGGGCCGCCGGTCAAGACGGCGACCTTCTCGGTCAGCGCGAGCCGTACGGCCTGGGCTTGCTCGGGGGCGAGGTCGGCGCCGGTCCGGCCGCGCAGCCAGTCGAAGGCGGCGCTCCAGTCGACGGACCGGAACGCCTCCAGCCGGTCGTGGCCGAAGGTCAGCAGGCCGCGCAGGGTGCCGGCCAGGGACTGCTCGGCCCGGTGGAAGGGCACGAGGTAGATCGCCGGGACGGTGGTGTCCCCGCCCTCGCCCACGGGGACGTCCTCGCGGACGACGCCCTCCTCGGCGACGAGCTCCTCCAGGCAGGCGGCGGTCGGCTCGGCGGGCACGTCGAGGATCTTGACGGCGTCGGCGACGAGGTTGGGCGCCGGCAGGTAGCAGTGGCCGTCGTCGGCGGCCTGGGACAGCGTGTAGCGCAGCCCGGCCTTGACCCGCTCGGGGCTGTCGTGGGGGATGCCCACGGCCTGGGCGATGGTGTCGGCGGTCTTGAACCCGATGCCCCACACGTCGTCGGCCAGGCGGTAGGGCTCTTTCCTGACCACGCCGATGGAGGCCTCGCCGTACTGTTTGAAGATCCGTACGGCGATCGAGGTGGACACCCCGACGCCCTGCAGGAAGACCATCACCTCTTTGATGATCTTCTGTTCCTCCCAGGCGTCGGCGATCATGCGGGTCCGTTTCGGGCCGAGCCCGGGGACCTCGACCAGCCGGCCCGGCTCCTCCTCGATCACGCGCAGGGTGTCGGTGCCGAAGTGGTCCACGATCCGCTCGGCCATCTTGGGGCCGATGCCCTTGATCAGACCGGAGCCCAGATAGCGCCGGATGCCCTGGATGGTGGCCGGCAGGACCGTCGTGTAGGACCACACCTCGAACTGCCTGCCGTACCGGGGATGTGACCCCCACCGGCCGGTGAGCCGCAGCGACTCGCCGACCTGCGCTCCGAGCAGTGGCCCGACGACCGTCAGCAGCTCGCTGCCCGAGCGCTCGGCGGCGACCCGGGCGATCGTGTAGCCGGTCTCCTCGTTGGCGTAGGTGATCCGTTCGAGGACGCAGTTGAGCTCGGTGCCGGGCGGCCTGCCGGCGGGCGTGCCGGAGGGGTTGGTCATGGCTGGCATTGTCCCCCAGGCCGCGCCGCGCCGCGTACGATCTGCCCCGTGCTGTGCTCCCCCGGCCGATAGCCTGATGCGATCGACGATGGTGTCGTGATTGCGGAGGTCGGTGGGATGGTTCTGGAGGGTACGGCTCGCGCGATGCTGCGCAGGCTGGCGATCGAGCAGGCGCAGTCGCGGGTGCCCTCGATGGTGGCGGCGGTGGTGCGGAACGGGCAGATCGCCTGGTTCGGGGCCCGGGGGCGGGTCGACGGGCAGCGGCCGGAGCGGGACACGCAGTATCGCATCGGGTCGATCACCAAGACGCTGGTGGCGGTCGCGGTGATGCGGCTGCGCGACGAGGGGCGGCTGAATCTGCTCGATCCGTTGGACAAGCACGTGCCGGGCACGCCGGTGGGCGAGGCGACGATCGCCCAGCTGCTGTCGCACACCAGCGGGCTGACGGCCGAGCCGCCCGGCGCGTGGTGGGAGCGCACGCCGGGGGTGGCGGTGGCCGAGCTGATCGGCGCGATGGGGCCGGAGTCGGCGCGGCATCGTGCGGGGCGGCGCTACCACTACTCCAACGTGGGGTTCGGGCTGCTGGGCGAGCTGGTGGCGCGCAAGCGGTCGGCGCCGTGGGAGCAGGTCGTGCGCGAGGAGATCCTGCGGCCGCTCGGCATGCGTGACACGACCCCGCGCCCGCGGCCCCCGCACGCGACCGGGTACGCCGTGCATCCGTGGGCCGATGTGCTGCTGCCGGAGCCGGAGAACGACCATGTCGCGATGGCCCCGGCCGGGCAGATGTGGTCGACGGCGGCCGACCTGGCGCGCTGGGCGGCGTTCGTCGCGGGTGACACGGCGGAGGTGCTGCGGCCGGAGACGCTCGCGGAGATGCGCGAGCCGGCCATCGTGGAGGACGGCGACTCCTGGACCCGGGGCTATGGCCTGGGTTTCCAGCTCGTACGGCACACCGGCCCGCGCGGCCCCCGGCGGCTGGCCGGTCACACCGGGTCGATGCCCGGGTTCCTGGCCACCGTGTGGGCCGACCCCGCCGAGGGCGTCGGCGTGCTGTGGCTGGCCAACACCACCTCGGGGGTGCGCGGGCCGCTCGACGTCGACCTGCTGGACATCCTGGCCGAGCATGAGCCGCAGCTGCCGGCCGAGTGGGAGCCCGCCGAGGTCGACGACGATCTGCTGGAGCTGACCGGGCCGTGGTATTGGGGGCCGGCGCCGTACGTGCTGCGGGTCCTGCCGCGGCGGGGGCTGTCGCTCACGCCGGTCAGCGGTCAGGGCCGGGCGTCGCGGTTCGCCGCCAGGGACGACGGCACCTGGGTCGGGCTGGACGGTTACTACGCCGGTGAGACGCTGCGGGTGGTCCGCTCCGGCGACGGCGGCGTGCACCTCGATCTCAACACGTTCGTGTTCACCCGAGAGCCGTACGATCCGCAGGTCCCGGTGCCCGGCGGCGTCGACCCCCGGGGGTGGCGCTGAGCGCGTCGCGGTGACGTGTGCGCGCGGGGCGGGCCTGCGCGCGACGCCCCTTGGTTCCCACTGATCCGTCCAGTAAAACCCCAGTTGTCTTTACTTGACCGGCGTCGTGGTATCTATTACCTTTTATGCATCCAAGGGCGCATATGTCCGTTTTTCAGGTCAAGTGTGCCCACCTCTGACCGACGCGGTGTCCCGGCCGGGACACCGCCCGGCCGCCGAGTCCGCGTCCGCGCGGAGCCGGGGACCCACCTCTCCTTGGGGTGAATCGGCGCGCTGTGCCGTGCCGTAGGGCAACTTCCAGCCCGAACCCGTCAGCTAACCCGGTAGGCGGCATGGAAGCAAGGGAGTAGACCCCGCATGCACGCCCTCAAGTCCTGTGCCCGTGCTGCCCTCGTCACGGGCGTCGCCGCCGGCGCCC
The DNA here is from genome assembly GCA_001552515.1 of Sphaerimonospora mesophila NBRC 14179 = JCM 3151. Classification (GTDB taxonomy): domain Bacteria; phylum Actinomycetota; class Actinomycetes; order Streptosporangiales; family Streptosporangiaceae; genus Sphaerimonospora; species Sphaerimonospora mesophila. The sequence continues at coordinate 74,566 of BCRI01000011.1, read as the reverse complement.
TCGTCTCGGCCGTGGTCGCCGGGCCGCAGGCGGCGCAGGCCGGTACCACCCACGCCGCCGCGGTCACGTCCCACATCGTGCAGGCGGGCGGCGACGGCGCCACCAGCGGCAGCCCCGACACCCTCGCCCAGATCGCCGCCACGCTGCCCAAGGTCAGCCCGCAGGACGTGCTGAAGCTGGCCGCCAGCCAGGTCGGAATCACCGAGAACAGCTACGGCGGCGGGACCAAGTTCCACGAGTGGTACATGTCCAGCCCGCGCGCCCAGGAGACCCTGGCCCGTGACGGCGGCACCCTGTCCGGTTACGCCAACGCCCCCTGGTGCGACATGTTCGTCTCCTGGGTGGGCGAGCAGCTCGGCATCGGCCCCGTCATGGGCTCCGACGCCTACACCGTCACGCACGCCACCTGGTTCGCCGAGCACGGCCGGTGGGGCGACACCCCCGTGCCCGGAGCGGTGGTCTTCTTCGACTGGAGCGGTGGCAACTCCATCGGCGGCATCGACCACGTCGGCTTCGTCGTCCGCGACAACGGCGACGGCACCATCGAGACCATCGAGGGCAACACCGGTGACGGCGGCGCCGTTGAGCAGCGCACCCGCTCCAAGAGCTACGTGGCCGGGTACGGCTACCCGCTGTACACCGCGCCCTGACGCGATCCAGCCCGCGAAGCGCTGAAACGCTGAAACGCTGGTAGGACCCCGACCGGAGGCCGTGACCCGGCTCCCGGTCGGGGTCCCGCCGTCTCAGCTCCACCCCGTGTACGCGGCGGTTCGCCCGGCCTTTTATGTTCTGTAATGCTGTGCCCGTAGGGCCGCCGGAGTCCGCGGCACCAGGAAAAAGGAACAGCTCAGGAGGAGACGTGGATCTCACGCGGACGGGACTGCCGGGTATCGGGCTGCAGCATGTGCTCACCACCGAGCGAGGCCGGCAGGTAGGGGTGATCTCACATCACACCGGCCGCCGCGACCTGGTGATCTACGACAAGGAAGACCCCGACACCTGTGTGGTCACGGTGATGCTGACCGCCGACGAGGCCAACGCGCTGGCCGAGCTGCTGGGCACCGGCCGGATCGTGGAGCGCCTCAGCGAGCTGCATCGCCAGGTAGAGGGTCTCATGACGGAGAAGATTCCGATAGCGGCGGGATCACCGTACGACGGACGCGCGCTCGGTGACAGCCGAGTACGCACCAGGACCGGGGCGTCGATCGTCGCCGTGGTCCGCCAGGGTCAGGTGATAGCCAGCCCGCGTCCCGATCTCGTGTTCTCGTCTGGCGACGTCGTCGTCGTCGTGGGCACCGGGGAGGGAACAGCGGCGGTGGCCGACATCTTCGCCAACGGATGACGCCCGTGCACGGTGCCATCCAACTAATCGAACTCGGTGCGATCATCCTGGCCCTGGGGCTGCTCGGGGCCGTGGCGATCCGTTTCTCCATTTCCGCGATCCCGCTGTACCTGCTGGCCGGTCTGGCCTTCGGTATCGGCGGGATCCTTCCCCTGACCACCAGCGAGGAATTCGTCTCACTGGGCGCCGAGGTCGGCGTGATCCTGCTCCTGTTCACCCTGGGCCTGGAATACACGGCCGATGAACTGGTGGGGACGCTTCGGACCTCGGCCCCGGTGGGCCTGCTCGACCTGGTGCTGAACGCCGCCCCCGGTGTGATCACGGCGCTTGTGCTGGGGTGGGGGCCGGTCGCGGCCGTCGCCCTCGGCGGCATCACCTATGTCACCTCCTCCGGCATCACCGCCAAAGTGGTCGGGGATCTCGGCTGGCTGGGCAACCGCGAGACCCCGGCCGTGCTGTCGGTGCTGGTGTTCGAGGACCTCGCCATGGCCGCCTACCTGCCGATCCTCACCACGCTGCTGGCCGGGGCCGGGCTGGCCGCCGGGGCGATGAGCCTGGCCATCGCGGGCGCCACGATCACCGTCATCCTGGTCATCGCGCTGCGGCACGGTCCCCTGGTGGGGCGATTCGTCTCCAGCCCCAACGAAGAGGTGCTGCTGCTGAAGGTGCTCGGGCTGACCCTGCTGGTCGCCGGGGTCGCCCAGCAGCTGCAGGTGTCGGCTGCGGTGGGGGCGTTCCTGGTCGGCATCGCCCTGTCGGGCCCGCTGGCCCACAACGCCAGGCGCGTGCTGGAGCCGCTGCGCGACCTGTTCGCCGCCGTCTTCTTCGTGTTCTTCGGCCTGCAGACCGATCCGCGTCAGCTGCCGCCGGTCCTCGGGATCGCCACGCTGCTCGCCGTGATCGGCGTGGTCACCAAGGTCGCCACCGGCTGGATCGCCGCCCGGCGGGCCGGGGTCGGCCCGAGCGGCCGGCTGCGGGCGGGAGCCGCCCTCATCTCCCGGGGCGAGTTCAACATCGTCATCGCCGGCCTGGCCGTCAGCGGCGGCGTCGGCGCCAAGCTCGGGCCGCTGGCCGCGGCCTATGTGCTCATCCTCGCGGTCGCCGGGCCGCTGCTGGCCCGCGGGGCCGAGCCGCTGGCCCGCCTGCTGCGCCGCCGGGCCGCAGCGGCCTCCCCCCAGGCGGCCGAGCGCGTACCCGCTCCCAGCGCGACCCGCGTGGTGCGGGACTCCCCCGAGATCGCGGACGAGCCCTCCTGAGCCGCCGGCGAGCGGATCGAGCGGTGGTTCACGCCGGGTAGGCGTGGGTCTCGGTGGCCTTGACCGAGGCCCAGACCTGCCGGCCGGGGGCCAGGTCGAGCTCGGCCAGGGCGGCCGGGGTGATGTCGGCGAAGGCGGTGATGGGGCCGTCGAGATGCACGCGTACGTTGTCGCCGTGGCGTTCGATGCCGTCGATGCGGGCCTGCCACAGGTTGCGTGGGCTGCCGTCCGGCCGGGAGCGGTACAGGGCCACGGCCGCCGGCGGGAAGGCCACGAACGCGGCTCCGTCCAGCCGGTCGGACGTGCTGAACAGCAGCTCGCCGACCTCGACCCGGGTGCCGTCGGCCACCCCCCGGTACAGGTTGAGCCCGACCAGGCGGGCGACGTAGTCGGTGCGCGGGTGCCGTGCCACCTCGCTCGGCGTGCCCTGCTGCACGATCGAGCCGTGCTCGATGACGATCAGCCGGTCGGCCAGCACCATCGCGTCGAGCGGGTCGTGGGTGACCAGGACGGTGACGCCGTCGAAGTCGGCCAGGTGGCGGCGCAGCTGGGAGCGGATCTCCAGCCGGGTGTGGGCGTCGAGGGCGGCCAGCGGCTCGTCCAGCAGCAGCAGGCGCGGCCGTACGGCCAGGGCGCGGGCGAGCGCGACCCGCTGCGCCTGTCCGCCGGACAGCCTGCGGGGTTTGGCGGCGGCGTGGTCGGCCAGGCCGACGCGCTCCAGCAGGGCGGCGGCGGCGCGGCGGGCCTCGGCTTTGCCGACGCCTTTGCAGCGCGGGCCGAAGGCGACGTTGTCGAGGGCGGACAGGTGCGGGAAGAGCAGGTAGTCCTGGAAGACCACGCCGATCGGGCGCCGGTCGGCGGGCAGGGTGTGCAGCGGCCGGCCGTCCAGGTCGATCCGCCCGCCGCTCGTCATGGCGGTGAGCCCGGCCAAGGCGCGCAGGGCGGTGGTCTTGCCCGCGCCGTTGGGACCGAGCAGCGCGACGACCTCGCCCGGGGCGACCTCCAGCGTCAGGTCCAGTTCGAAGGCGGGCCGGGTGACCGCCAGGCGGGCCAGCAGGCTCACGGTGTGCTCACCCACCGGTCGCGCAGGCCGGCCAGGATGACGACGGAGACGGCCAGCAGGACCAGGCTGAGCACGATGGCCGCCTCCGGCTCGGTCTCCAGGGCCAGGTAGACCGCCAGCGGCATGGTGCGGGTGGTGCCGGGGAAGTTGCCGGCGAACGTGATCGTCGCGCCGAACTCGCCGAGCGCCCGCGCCCAGCACAGTACGGCTCCCGCCGCCACGCCCGGCATGACCATGGGCAGTGTGACGCGCCGGAACACGGTCCACCGGGAGGCGCCCAGCGTGGCCGCGGCCTCCTCAAAGCGCTGGTCGGCGGCGCGTAGCGCGCCCTCGACGCTGATGACCAGGAACGGCATCGCCACGAACGCCTCGGCCACGATGACGCCGACGGTGGTGAAAGGCAACGTGATACCGAAGCTCGCCTCGAGGGAGTGGCCGATCAGGCCGCGCCGGCCCAGCACGAGCAGCAGCGCGACGCCGCCGACCACCGGGGGCAGCACCAGCGGCACGGTGACCAGGGCCCGCACCAGGCGGCGGCCGGGGAAATCGACCCGGGCCAGCAGCCAGGCGAGCGGCACCCCGAGCAGCAGGCAGACGGCGGTGGCGATGGTGGCGCAGAGCAGCGACAGCCGCAGGGCCTCCAGCACGTGCGGCTCGGTCAGCCGCTCCAGCAGCGTCGGCCACGGGGCGCGGACGAGCAGCCCGGCCAGCGGCAGCACCAGGAAGGCCAGCCCGAGCAGCGCGGGCAGGACCAGCATCCACGGCAGGCGGCCGGAAGGCCGGCGGCCTGCCGTGGATCCGCCGTGCGGCTCCACCGGCCCGGCGCGGTTGATGGTGACCATGTGGGCTCAGGGCGCCTCGAAGCCGGCCTCGGTCAGCACGTCCCTGCCCTGCTGTGACAGCACCAGGTCGACGAACCGCCGGGCGAGGTCACCGGCGGGCGCCGGGGCCAGGGTGGCGATCGGATAGTCGTTGATGGCCTGGCCGGCCTCGGGGAACGCGATGCCCCGCACCCTGCCGCCGGAGGCGATCACGTCGGTCGTGTAGACCAGCGCCGCGTCCACCTCGCCCAGCTCCACCTTCGTCAGCGTGGCCTTGACGTCCTGCTCGAGGGTGACGGGGGTGACCTCGAGCCCGGCCGCGTCCAGCGCCTTGACCGCCGCCGCGCCGCAGGGCACCTGCTCGGCGCACAGGGCCACCTTCACCTTCGGGTCCGTCAGGTCCTTCAGGTCGTCCACCCCGGCCGGGTCGTCGGCCGGGACGGCGATCTGGAGCCTGTTGCGTGCGAACGTGGTCGGCGTGCTCGCGAGTGACGCGTCCGTCACGGTCTTCATGGTGGCCGGGCTGGCGGCGGCGAACACGTCGGCCGGGGCGCCCTGGACGATCTGCTGGGCCAGCGTGGCGCTGGAGCCGAAGCCGAACCTCACCGTGGTGCCCGGATGGGCGGCTTCGAAGATCTTGCCGAGTTCGGTGAAGGTGCCGGTCAGCGACGCCGCCGCGAACACCGTCACCTCCGTGACGCCCGCGCCGGCCGGTTCGCCGGAGCCGCAGCCCGTCAGCCCCAGCGCGAGCAGGGCGGGAAGGACCACGGCCCATCGGGAAAGACGCCTGAACGCCAAGGGGGCTCCTCAGGGGTGAGCGGCCACGCGTTCGTGGCCGGGGATCTCCACGACGACGTTGGTGGACTTGATCACGGCGATCGCCACCACTCCCGGGGTCAGGCCGAGCTCATCGGCGGCCTGGCGGCTCATCAGCGACACCACCCGGAAGGGCCCCGCGGCGATCTCCACCTGTGCCATCACCGCGTCCTTGATCACCTCGGTCACGATTCCGCGGAAGTGGTTGCGGGCCGAGGATCGGCCGCCGTCGACCGACTCGACCTGGGCGCGGGCGAAGGCGGCCAGATCACCGCCGTTCACCTGCCGGTGGCCGTGGTCGTCCCGCTCCGCCCGCAGCCGGCCCGTGTCCACCCAGCGGCGGACGGTGTCGGAGCTGACCCCGAGCAGCGCGGCGGCCTCGCTGATCCGAAATGTCGTCACAAGCCCTCACCCTATCTCTCGCATATACGAGCCGGAGAGGCTGTATTCCATCGCAGTGGCGATACTTTCAAGTGCTCTTCGGTCGCATCGACGAGATCACGACAGGGTGGCGCCGCCCGGCCGGCCGGTCTTACTACAAGTTCTACAGCCCGGCTGTAGACCGGTACTCTGGCCCCTGTCGCGCTTGGGCCGCCCGTCTGCCCTGCCGACCCAATCCGGAGGAGGGACGGATGCCGAACGAGATCGCAGAGCCGTTGGACGTGGTGGAGATAGGCCGGCGGCTGCGGGAGGCACGCGCGGCCCGGCATCTGTCCCTCGACACCGTGTCCGCCGCGTGCGGGATCAGTCCCAGCCTGCTCAGCCAGGTCGAGCGCGGCAAGGTGACCCCGTCGCTGGCGACCCTGCACAGCATCACCCAGGTGCTCAACATCGCGATGTTCGACCTGTTCGGCTCCCCTGCCGACCGGCCGGCCCTGATCCGGGGAGGCTCCCGCAACGTCATCCGGCCGCCGGACAGCGGTGGGGTGTCCTACGAGTTGCTTTCGTCGGGTCAGCTGCGAAACCTACAGATGATCGAGATGCACCTCGGCGGCGAGACGGGCAGTTTCGACCACATCCTGTCTCATGCGGGCGAGGAGTGCCTGGTCGTGACGAGCGGATCCGCCCGGATCAAGGTCGGCACCGAGGAGCTCACGCTGCACGCCGGTGACTCTCTTTCCTACGTCGCCCGGCTCCCCCACCAGTTCCAGGGGCTGGAGGACGGCACCCGGTTGATCATCTCGATGACTCCCCCGGCGTTCTGACCGGAGAGCGCGTTCCTTCACGTGACGCCCCGGCCATCGGGCGGCACGCTCAGCCGACCAGGGCCTGGACCTCGATCTCCACGTCCATGTCCGGGTAGGCGAGCACGGGCAGGGGCACCGGCACCAGGGCGGGGCGGGAATCGCCGAAGAACTCGCCGACCTCGGACCGGAGGGCGGCCAGCTTGCCCGGGCCGCCGCCGGTGTCGGCGGCCAGGTAGGCGGTCAGCCGCCGCACCGCGGACCGCGGCGCCTCGAGCTCGTCCAGCACCCGGCCGATGTAATCGAGCGACCGGCGCACCTGCGCGGGGAAGTCCCCGATGTCCAGCGAGCGGCCCAGCGCGTCGAGCGGGACCTGCCCGCCGATGAAGACCAGGCCGCCCGAGCGGTTCCCGTGCTTGTACGGCAGGTGGAACGGCCAGTCCCAGTGGCCCTCCGGCCAGGAGTGCCGGCGGGCCGGACGGACGCCCCGGATCGCCAGCACCTGCATGGCGATCAGCGTGTCCGGGTCCTCGAACCGGGGAACCGGGATCCCCGTCGTCGCCGGCCCGGGTTCTGTGAAGTATCCGGCGCGGACCCGCGCGGCGACGGCCCAGTCCTCCTGGGTGCCCTCGCCGCGGTAGTAGATGTTGAACTTCACCACGTCGTCGAGGTTCGCCCCCTGCGAGGCGAGGATGCCGGTGATGTCCCGCAGGATGGCGTGGGACTGCTCGACGATGTCCCCGGCACGCGGGGCCGTGATCAGCCGGGTGGCCGCCGCCGGACCCCCGGTCGCGTACCGTCCGCCCTTCTCGTGGGTCGCGGCGACGCCGGAGGGCAGCGCCGTCGCCTGCACCCGGGTCGGCTCCGGGCCGAGCAGCCCGACGGAGGCGGGGATCGCCGACACCGGGAGGGTGCCGCCGGGATTGAGCCGCCGCACCGACTGCCGGGCCTGCTCGGCGCTCAGCCGCGCCGGGTCGTAGAACACCTCGGCGGCGAGCAGCTCCTCCGGGCGGACGCCCTGTCCGGCGAGGGTCGCCGCCGCGGTGCCGCCGGGACCGGCGTCGAGGAAGCGCAGCGTGGGGCCTGACTGGCCAGAGAGCATGTCGAACTCCCGATCACGGGTGAGGGCCCGGCGTCGCGGGCACACGGGCGGCTAGTTGGCGTGGACCTCGAACAGGTCCCGGGGCGTGCTGTGCAGGATCTCGGCGCCGTCGTCGGTGACGAGGATGTTGAAGCCGAAGATGACGGTCATCCCGCGGTACATCGCGACGGAGGGCTCCAGCGAGAACACCATGCCGGGCTCGAGCGGCGTGTCGACCCCCTCAAGGATGTCCGGCATCCCCAGCCATACCGGTGGATACGCCAGCTCCATGCCGAACCCTGCCCGGGCGGGGATGAACTCCTCGTACCCCTTGCGGGCCTCGCGAGTCGCCCGGTCGATCTCCCCGACCGGCGTGCCGGGGCGGCACAGCTCGAAACCGGCCCAGAACGCGCCCGTGACCACGTCCCACAGCCGGCGCAGCTCGTCGTCGGCCGTTCCGGCCACGAGTGTACGGACGATGTTCGAGTTGTAGCGGGCCTTCGACCCGGTGATCTCGAACATCACCGGGTCGCCCTCCTCGATGACCCGGTCGGAGGGCAGGGCGTGGAACAGGCCGCTGCGCGGCCCCGACCCGATGATCGTGGGCAGTGCGGGGTACTCGCTGCCGGCCTCGGCGAGCGCGTGCTGGATTCGCGCGTGCACGTCGATCTCGCGTACGCCCGGGCGCAGGTTCTCGATCGCCGCCCGCATTCCGCGGTCGGCCAGCGCGGCGGCCTGCCGCATGTAGCGGATCTCCGCCGGCGACTTGCGCATCCGGAGCCGCTGACCGATGTGGGTGACGTCGACGATGCGCACCCCCGGCAGCGCGGCCTCGATGCGCCGCACCGTCGCGGGCTTCAGATACCAGCTGCCCAGCTCGAGTCCGAGGGTCCCGCCCGGCGGCAGGCCGAGCTCCCGGAGCAGGTCGAGGGCACGCTGCTCGGCGTCCTCGCCGTGGGTCCAGATCCGCACGTCGTCCAGGTGGCTGGTCACCCTGGCCAGTTCCCGCTCGCACTTGTGCGTGAGCAGCACCACGCGGTCGGAGGAGGTGGTGATGAACAGTTTCTGGAAGAAGTACAGGCTGGTCGGGTCGAACCCGGTGAGGTAGTTCATGTGCTCGGGCAGCGAGCCCATGTAGACGTCGACGTCCTCGGCACGCAGCCGGTCCCGGAACTTCTCCACGCGGGCGGCGTACTCCTCGATCGGGAAACGCGTCTCCGCGCGGTCGGGCAGCTCCACCAGGTCCTCCTCATTGGATGCGGGTCGGGCGATGTGTGCGCGGGTTCATCTCGCGCCGTCGGCGGTCCACGCGGGGACTCCCCCGACCCAGGTCTGCGTGACGGGTATCCGTCCCAGTTCCTCGGGCGGCACCTCGAACGGATCCGCGGCGAGGACCACGAGGTCGGCGAGGTAGCCGGGGGCGAGCCGGCCCTTGGCCCCCTCCTCCCCGGCCGCGGCCGCGGCCCCGGTGCCGAACAGGGCGAGCGCCTCACCCGTGCTGATCCGCTGTCGCTCGCCGAGCACGCGGCCGCCGCTGGTGCGGCGGGTGACGCAGCTCTGCACGCCGAGCAGCGGTTCGTACGGCCCGCACGGGTAGTCCGACGACCCGGCGACCGTGATGCCGGCGTCCAGCAGCCGCCGGTGGGCGAACATCCGGCCGAGGCGCTCCTCGCCGTAGGCGTCGACGAGCGCGTCACCGTGGAAGGCGACGTAGCCGGCGAACGGGACCGGGATGAGGTCCAGCGCCGCGATCCGCTCCACGATCGTCTCGTCGACGACGGAGCAGTGCTCGATCCGATGGCGGGTGGTGATGTGCGGGTGCCGCCGGCGGGCGTGCTCGAGCGCGTCCAGCAGCAGCGCGATCGCGCGGTCCCCGTTGGCGTGCGCGGCCAGGCGCAGCCCGGCGCCGTGCACCCGCAGCGCGAGGTCGGTCAGCTCCTCTCGGGACACCACCGCCATGCCGTGGTCGTCGGTGCCGCGGAACGGCTCGGACAGCCAGCAGGTCAGCCCGGCCACGGCCCCGTCGACGAACGCCTTGACCCCGCCCAGGCGCAGCCAGTCGTCGCCGAACCCGTCCCGGATGCCGGCGGCGATCAGGTGGTCCACGTGCGGGTACGTCACCAGGGCGTTGACCCGTTGCCGGAGCCGGCCGCCCGTGCGCGCGGTCTGCAGCAGCCGCAGCTCGTCCGGGCCGACCATCGCGTCGCCAACGGAGGTGATCCCGGCCGACAGGAACATGTCCGAGGCGGTGTCCAGGCCGGCGAGCAGCTCTTCCTCGCTCGGCGCCGGCACCACGGGCCGGCGGCGGGCAAGGGACGGGTAGGCCAGGTCGAACAGCGCCTGCTCGTACAGCACGCCGTTCAGCCGGCCTGACCCGTCCCGGCCGAGCGCGCCGCCGTGGGGGTCCGGGGAGTCGTCGGTCAGCCCGGCGGCCGCCAGCGCCGCGGAGTTGACCACGCCCCAGTGCGCGCCCACGTGGACGACGAGGACCGGCCGGTCGGGCACCCACCGGTCCAGGTCGTCGCGGTCGATGACCCGCCCTCCCGTGGTCCGGACCTGGTCGTACCGGCTGGCCCGCAGCCAGGCGCCCGCGGGCAGCGGCACGGCGGCCGACCGCAGCCGCCGCGCCAGCCGGTCCTCGGATCCGGTCACGTCCGCGGCGACGTCGACGCCGACGGCGTTGCGTGCCGCCATCGTCAGGTGGATGTGCGCGTCGACGAAGCCGGGCAGCGCGCATCCGCCGCCCAGGTCGGTCTCCGGTGCTCCGGCGAACCGCTCACGCAGCTCGGCCAGCGGGCCGGCCGCGACGACGCGCTCGCCGGAGACCGCGAGCGCGTCCACCACCTGGGGGGCGCGGGCGGGCGCCATGGTGCGGATCCGCGCGCACCGCAGCAGCCGCACCGGCGCTGACATGTCGTTCACGGCCATGCCGCAGAGTCTCCCCGGACCGGCCCTGCGGGCGGCAATCGTCGGATCCTCCGGGGCGCCGGCGCGGTGCCTGTAGGTTGCTACAGTACGCCCGTGTACCTGCACGAACTCGTGGCCGCCGAGCATCTCGGCCTGCGGTTCGTGCTGCGCCCGAACCGGACGGTCTCCATCGGCTGGGTGCACTCCACCGACATGGCCGACCCGAGCGCCTACCTCGGCGGCGGCGAGCTGATTTTGACGACCGGGTTGTGGCGTCGCGGCGCCGACGACGCCGAGCGCTTCGTCCGGTCGCTGCGCCGCGCGGGTGCCGCGGCCCTCGGCTACGGCGTCGAGACCCCCGACGCGGACGTCCCCGCCGACGTGCGGGACGCCTGCCGGTCGGCCGGGCTGCCGCTGATCCGGGTGCCGCACGAGCTGCCGTTCATCGAGGTGGCCCGTGCGTTCCACGCCGCCGCGAACGCCGAACGTCACGATCTGCGCCGCCTGCTGGACAACCACGAGGCGCTGTCCGCAGCGGCCGCACAGGGGGACATGTCCGCGCTGGTAGGCGCCCTCGCGGCGCAACTCTCCGGGGACGTCTGGGTGGTGGACGGTGCCGGGGTGGTCTGGACGGGCGCGGCCGCGCCGCCGCCCGAGGCGGTGCGGGCGACCTGGCATCGTGGCCGGGTGGCGGCCGCCTTTCCCGTGCAGGCCGCCCTCGGTGACGGATCGGCCGTCACGGTCATGCGGGTGGACGAGACCGTGCCGGCCCGGTGCTTCCTCGGCTGTGCGCGATCCGTCGCCTCGCTCACCGCGGCCGAGCGGCGGGTGCTGGACGACGCGCTGCCCTACCTGCGCGGTGAGCTGACCCGGCTGCGCGAGCGTCGCGGGCACGCCGCGGCGCGCGAGCGTGAACGGCTCGCCCTGGTCGAGAGCGGCCGCCCGGCGCGGGGCGGGCTCGTCCGGGCGGTGGCCGCCGGATCGGTGGTGGCCGTGGCGGTGCTCGGCTACCCGGCCGTTCCCGGCCCGGTGGCCGACAGTCTGCTCGACGCGGTGCCCCCGGCGGTGCGAGGCGCCGCGGCGGCCGAGGCCGTGGTCGTTCCCGACGTCCGTGAGAGCGTGGTGATCTTGGAGGTGGCGCCGGCCTCCGGGGTGCCGCTGAGCGATCACGTCGCCCGGGCGGTGCGGCGCCTGCTCGAATGTGCGGAGCTTCAGCTCGATCGGGTGGTCCACGCCGGCTGGACGCTGGCCCGCGACGCGCAGGGCGATCTGCCGCGGGCCGTGACCGCCGCCCGGCTCGCGGCCCGGCTCGCCGCCACCGGCGCCGACGGCGGGCGGATGGCCCAGTACGAGCGCCTCGGCACCCATGAGGTCCTGCTCACCCTGGACAGTGAGATCGTCGGAGCGTTCGGGGACCTGGTGCTGGGTCCGCTGGCCGACCACGACGCACGGCACGGCACCCAACTGGTGGCGACGCTCACGGAGTTCCTGGAGCGGGACTGCGCCTACCAGGCGAGTGCCGAGGCCCTGGGGATCCACGTGAACACGCTGCGATACCGCCTGACGACGATCGAGCAGGTGACCGGACGGGACCTGCGCCGGATGGCGGACCGGGTCGATTTCTTCCTGGCCCTGCGGTGCGGCCGCGACCCGGAGCCCGGCCGCCGAGTGCGCTGACAGCGGACGTCGGATTCCCGCCATGGGTTCGTAGCGTCCCGGGATCGGATCCGGCGTTCCGGGCAAAAAGGCTCATCCGTTTGGCAAGTTTTGGTTGACCGTACCCGACCTCGGTACCTATGTTGTCTCCCATCTGCAGCACCACTGCAGACCATTGCAGTGTCGCTCCAGGGGCGAACCAATGCCACCGAGCGGTCCTGGCCACACGGCCGCGAGTCCCCGACGGCCATCTGTCAATCGACGACGTCTGCCCGGGCGAAGGTGTCCGACGGGAGGCATACGGAAACATGATCAACGAACCAGACGACCTCATGACGTCGCTCGTCACGACCATGACGCACGAGGCGCGGATCGTCCGGCACGCGGGGCTGGCGTACACCCGGGCGCGGCGTGAGGCCGGCCTCGCCGTCGTCGAGCGCGCCCTGCGCGGCTACTTCGACTGGCGTGCCGCGGCCGCCGCCGGCCGCGGCGGAGCCGGCCTGCCGGACATCGTGCGGTCCTGGCGGACGGCCGAGCTGCTGTCGGTCAACGCCCAGGGGTGGGGCGAGCTGCGTGTCGGCACCCGGGGGCTGCGGCTGCGGCTCGACGGCACGCCCGAGCTGCTGCACTTTCGGGCCCACGGCGTGCCGGCGTTCGCGGTGATCTACTATCGGGCGCTCGTGTCGGCGCTGATGCGGGCCGCGGGCCTGCCCGGCGACGTGCGGGCCGAGTGGCGGGAGACCACCCTCACCCTCGAGGCGGGGGAAGCGCCGGAGCCGGCCGACGAGGTACGGCCCGCTGTGGCGCTGTCCGGCGAGGAAGGCCTGGCGCTGCTCAGGGCGACCAGCGAGAACCGCGGTGCGCTGCTGGTGTTCCTCGGCCGTACGGCCGAGCAGACCTTCGGCGCCGACGGGGAGCAGATGTACCGCGAGGCCGTCCGCGGCTTCGGCGCGGAACGCGGCGAGGCCATGCGGCTGGACCACCTGAGCAAGGGCCTCACCCTGGACCTGCGGAACATGATGGAGTTGTACGACTCCGGTGGCAATGAGGACGTGTGGCAGTACCGCGACGAAGGCGTGCTGACCCCGGCGCAATGGTCGCAGGACTGCACCTTCTGCCCGTTCGTCCGACCCTGGAATGATCTCGACGGCCTCCGGTACGGAGAGATCTACGACCACGAGTTCCACGTCGCGCAGTTCAAGGCGTACCGCGAGGACATCGAGGTGAAGTGGGGCGAACTGCAGTCGCGCGGCGACGCGACCTGCGAGTTCCGATTCTCGATCACGGGTGCCCTCCCCGTCTGAACGCCGTTCCCCTGTCGAATTCCGGGCACGTGCCCGCTCGTCCCGGACCGTTTTCTCCCGTCAAATGAGCAGAAGGAAGACTTTCATGGGTTGGTCGAGAAGGCCGGTCGCGGTGGCGGCCGCCACATCGATGCTCACGCTGGTGATGGCCGCGTGCGGCGGCGGAGGCGACTCCGGCGGCGGCGACAAGCAGCTCACCTTCGTGTCCTGGGGCGGTGGCTACCAGGAGGCGCAGGAGAGCCTCATCGTCAAACCGTGGGGTGACAAGAACGGAGTCCGGGTCCTGTCCGACGGTCCCACGGACTACGCGAAGCTGAAGGCGCAGGTGGACTCCGGCAACACCCAGTGGGACGTGATCACCCTGGAGCCCTTCTGGGCGATCTCGCACTGCGGCACCATGCTGGAGAAGATCAAGGACAAGGTCGACACGTCGAAGCTGCCGGCCGAGGCGGTCTCCGACTGCGGCATTCCCTTCGACATCCTCTCCTACGTCCTGGTGTACGACTCCTCGAAGTTCGGCGGCGACCCGCCGACCTCGTGGGCGGACTTCTTCGACACGGCGAAGTACCCGGGCAAGCGCGGCGTGTGGAACTACGCGCCGGGCGGCGCGCTGGAGGCCGCGTTGCTCGCCGACGGCGTCGCCCTCGGCGATCTCTACCCCCTCGACGTGGACCGGGCGCTGAAGAAGCTCGACACGATCCGCGGCGACATCGCGTACTACGACACCGGCGCGCAGCAGGTGCAGCAGCTGCAGAGCAAGGAGGTCGTGATGTCGATCGCCTGGAGCGGTCGCGGCCTCGACGCCGTCCGTGCGGGTGCTCCGTACGAGCCGGTGTGGAAGGACAACCTGATGCTCGTCGACTCGCTCGCGATCCTGAAGGGCTCCAAGCACGTGGACGAGGGGGTGAGCCTGATCAACGAGCTGACCTCGGCCCCGGCTCAGGAGGCGTTCATCGAGAAGTACACCTACGGCACCGTCAACTCCGACGCCAAGCCGAAGCTCGACGAGACCGCGCGGAAGTTCTCGCCGACCGAGGCCGGTCACGGCGAGCAGGGCCGCTTCATGGACCAGCAGTGGTGGGCGGACAACTTCGACAAGGTGAGCGGCGAGTGGACGAAGTGGGCGTCCGGCTGATCGGAGCCGTCCGTCTCCCCCGCACCATCCGCTACCGGCCGCCCGGCCGGCCGTACGTCGATACCAGCCACGTTGTCACGGTCAACCGTCAGCATCGAAGGAGCGGAGCCACGGCATGCTGAAGCTCGCCCAGCGAACGACCCGGCGACTTCGGGGGGCCCACCTGGCGATCCCCCTGCTGGCTCTGCTCGTCGCCTTCTTCGCGATCCCGGTCCTGGAGCTGATGCGGCGCTCGTTCCTCGACGCCGACGGCGCGCTGACGATGCAGAGCTACGCGGACTTCCTCGGCACCCCGGCCTATCGCACGATCCTGTTCCGCACGTTCTTCGTCGCGGTCATCTGCACCGTGGTGTGCGTCCTGTTCGCGTACCCGTACGCGTACCTGATGACCCTCGCCGGCCCGCGGGTGCGCCGGGTGCTGCTCGTGCTGGTGCTGCTGCCGTTCTGGACCAGCCTCATGGTGCGCACGTACGCCTGGCTGGTGCTGCTGCAGGACACCGGACCGATCAAGGCGGCGCTGGAGGCCATCGGGCTCGGCCAGGTGCACCTGATCAGGAACACCGCGGGCGTGGTCATCGGGATGGCGCAGATCCTGCTGCCGTTCATGGTGCTTCCGCTCTACAACAACCTCCAGAAGATCGAGCGTTCCGACCTGCTGGCCGCCCAGTCGCTGGGGGCGACGCCGCTACGTGCCTTCTGGCGGGCGTACTTCCCGCAGAGCCTGCCGGGGTTGTTCGCCGGCGGCGTCCTCGTCTTCATCCTCGCGCTCGGCTTCTACATCACGCCGGTGATCCTCGGCTCACCGCAGAACTCGATGATGTCCCAGCTGATCGTCCGGCAGGTCACCGAACGGCTGGACTGGGCCGGCGGCGGTGCCATGGCCGTGGTGCTCACCGTGCTGACCCTCGTCTTCGTCGGCCTCATGAGCCGGGTCGTCAACGTTCAGCAGGCCTTCGGAGGAACAGGGGACAGGAAATGACCACCACGGAGAGCAGGAGCCGGCCGCGCTGGCTCTACCTTCTCGCGGCCATCGTGGCGATCTGGATGGCGGCTCCCCCGCTCGTCGTGATCCCCATGAGCTTCAGCTCAGAGCGCACGCTGACCTTCCCCCCGTCCGGCTACTCGCTGCGCTGGTACCAGGAGTTCTTCGAGAACCCGGTCTGGCTCGACGCGCTCAAGTCGTCCTTGCTGATCGCCGTCCTGGTGATGGTCATCTCGGTGGTGATCGGGACACTCGCCGCGTTCGCCGTGGTCCGCGGCCGTTTCCGGGGTCGTGGCCTGCTGGAGATGGTGGGCATCGCCCCGTTGGTCGTCCCGGTCGTGGTGCTGGGCATCGGGGTCTACGCGATGTTCCTGCGCTGGGGCCTGATCGGCACCGTGCCGGGATTCGTCGCCGCGCACTGCGTCCTGTCGACCCCGTACGTGATCATCACGGTGTCCGGCGCGCTGAGGGTGATGGACCAGCAGCTCGAGCGCGCCGCCCAGGTCCTGGGCGCCCGCCCGCATCGGGTGTTCCTTCGCGTGACGCTGCCGTTGATCGCCCCGGGCATGCTGGCCGGCGGGCTGTTCGCGTTCGTCACCTCCTTCGACGAGGTGGTCGTGTCGCTCTTCATCGTCAGCCCGGGCCTGCGGACGCTCCCGGTCGAGATGTACTCCAGCGTGACCCGGGACATCAACCCGACCATCGCCGCCGCCTCGACCCTGATCCTCGCGGTCAGCACCGTGCTCATCCTCGCCTCGACGAGGTTCCTCTTCTCCGACAGAGCCGACGGAAGGTCGAAACGATGACCGTTGCAGTGGACACCGACCTCGCCCTGAAGCTGCGGGGCGTCTCCAAGCAGTATCCCGGCACCGACGCGGCCGCGGTCAGCGGCGTCGACCTCGACATCCGCCGCGGCGAGTTCGTGACCTTCCTCGGCCCCAGCGGTTCGGGCAAGACCACGACCCTGAACATGATCGCCGGCTTCATCTCGCCGACCGGCGGGCAGATCCTCCTCGACGGCAAGGACATCGCCGACCTTCCCCCGCACCGGCGCAACCTCGGGATGGTCTTTCAGAACTACGCGCTGTTCCCGCACATGTCCGTCTGGGACAACGTCGCGTTCCCGCTGGTCGAGCGCAAGTATCCGAAGGAGCAGATCCGCGAGCGGGTGCGCGCCGCCCTGGAGATGGTGAATCTCACCGGGTTCGAGAAGCGGCGGCCACGGGAGCTGTCGGGGGGCCAGCAGCAGCGTGTCGCCCTGACGCGGGCCCTGGTGTTCGACCCGCCCATCCTGCTGATGGACGAGCCGCTCAGCGCGCTGGACAAGAAGCTGCGCCAGCGGCTGCAGCTGGAGATCAAGCGCGTGCACCGCGAGGTCGGCATCACCTTCCTGTTCGTCACCCACGACCAGGAAGAGGCGATGGCCCTGTCCGACCGCGTGGTCGTCTTCGACCACGGCCGAATCGAGCAGGTGGGCACGCCCGACGAGCTCTACCGCCGGCCGGCGACGCGGTTCGTCGCGGAGTTCCTCGGCGACAGCAACCTGATCGACGGCCGGCTCGTCACCAGTGACGGCACGGTGGCCCTCGAGGCCCCTGAGGGGCGGATCCCGCTGGCGGGCCCGCCGGCACCGTCCGACGGTGAGCACTGCGTGATGTTCCGCCCCGAGGACGTACGGGTCACCTCCGGCGAGGACGACGCGGCGGCGTGGAAGGGCACGGTCCGCGAGGTCGTCTACCTCGGCTCCGAGCGGCGGGTGATCGTGACGACGGAGACCGGCAGGGACGTCACCGCCCGGACGAGCGGCGAGACGACCGGCGTCCCCCGTGTGGGCGACGCCGTCGGTCTGCGGTTCTCTGCGAGCAACGCGTGGCTGATCCCGACCACCGGGTGACCCTGTTCCGGGCCCGCGCCGTCCTGCCGGAGGCCCACTGGACGGGTCCCCCCGCTGACGCGCTCGCCGTGGCGGACGGCACGGTCGCGGCGGTCGGCTCCTTCGCCGAGCTGTCCGATGCGTGGCCGCGCGCCGACGTCGTCGACCTCGGCCGCCGCTGGGTCGTGCCCGGCCTGGAGGACGCGCACTGCCACCCGACGATCGCAGCGGACGAGTCGTGCCACGTCAGCCTCCCCGCGGCGGATCAGCGGGAGCCGGAGCGGGTGGCCGCGGCGGTGGACCGGGCCGGCCGCAGCAACGGCTGGGTCAAACTCGTGGGCTGGCTGGAGGAACGGTGCGGCGGCACCGCGGTGGACCGGCACCTGCTCGACCGGATCTGCCCGGCCGACCCCCTGGTGGTGGTGCACGCGAACGGCCACTGGGGCTACGCGAACACGGCCGGGCTGGCGCGCATGGGCTTCATCGACGACGCCGGCGCGGTGGTCGACGCGGCGGTGCCGGCCAACGGCTGGGTGGAGACCGGATCCGACGGGCTGGCGACCGGCCGTGTCTTCGAGCATGCGATGTTCGACATCATGGAGCCGGCGCTCGCCCGGGATCCGCGCCGGGTCGCCATCGCCGGTTTCGCCGACCGGCTCGCGGCACTGCGGCGGATCCAGCACGACTACCTGAGCCGCGGCGTCACGGCGCTGACCGATGCGCTGTGCGGCGAAACCGGCTGGGAGCTGCTCGAACGGGTCCAGGCCGAGGGCGCGTCGCCGCGCTACTCGGTGCTGGCGCCGGTCGGCGATCTGGACCTGGCGCGCCGGCTGCGCACACGCGGCGGCCCCCGGCTGCGCCTGATCGGGCTGAAATCGTTCGTGGACGGCGCGCTCAACGGCGGCACGTGCCTGCTGAGCGAGCCGGTGCCGTACGGCGAGCCCCAGCGGCTGCGCACGGCCGACGACATCGCGGAGGAACTGCGGCGGGCCGACTCGCTCGGTCTCCTCCTCGGCGTGCACGCCAACGGCGACGCGGCGATCGACGTGCTGCTGCGCGCCTCGCAGCGGACGGGCCTGCGCGGGCGGATCGAGCACGGCAGCGTCGTCCGCGACGACCAGGTGCCGGCGATCCGGCGTCAGGGGTGGTCGGTCGTGCCGTTCGGCTCGTACATCCGTCAGCACGGGGAGCGGCTCGCGGGCACGTACGGCAGGGCCCGGATGGAACGGCTGATCCGGCACCGGACCCTGATCGAGGCCGGTATCGCCGTGGGCGGCTCCTCGGACCACCCGTGCGCCGGCCTCGACCCGTGGCAGGGCATCTGGAGCTGCGTGACGCGGCGGTCTCGCGAGGGAGAGCCGCTCGGTGAGCGGGAACGCCTCACCCCGGCGCAGGCGCTGCATCTCTACACGCGGGGGTCGGCGTCGGTGCGCCCCGGGTCCGGGCCGGCCGGGACGCTCCGGGCGGGCGCCCCGGCGGACTTCGCCGTGCTCGACCGCGATCCGCGGCGGATGGAGGGGCTCGAACACCTGCTTGAGGCGCCGGTCGCGGCCACGTTCGTGGCCGGCGAGCCCGTGTTCGCCGGCCACGACGTCGAGGTCAGCGTGCCGGACCGGCGGCGCTGATGTGGTCACCGCCGGCCATCACGGTCAGCAGTTCGTAGGCGACGTGGCTGGCCGCGACTCCGGTGATCTCCGCGTGGTCGTACGCCGGCGCCACCTCGACGATGTCCGCGCCCACCACGTTGCGCCCGTCGAGGGCGCGCAGCAGCTCCAGCAGCTCCCGGCTGGACAGGCCGCCGGCCTCCGGCGTACCGGTCCCCGGCGCGTGCGCCGGATCCAGCACGTCGATGTCCACGGAGACGTAGATCGGGCGATCGCCGAGCCGCCGCAGCATGACGTCGATCAGCGTGTCGAGCCTCTCGTAGGCGAACCGGCGGCAGGTCAGCTGCTGGAATCCGAGCCGGGTGTCGTCGGTGATGTCGTCCTTGTCGTACACGGGCCCCCGGATGCCGACGTGCAGGCAGCCCTGCGGATCCAGCAGGCCCTCCTCCGACGCCCGCCGGAACGGCGTGCCGTGGGTGACCGGCGCGCCGAAGTAGGTGTCCCAGGTGTCCAGGTGCGCATCGAAATGCAGCACCGCGATCTCGCCGTGGTGACGGTGCAGGTCGCGCAGCAGCGGCAGCGCGATCGTGTGGTCGCCGCCCAGCGTCACCAGGCGGGTGCCCGCGCCGGTCAGCGCGCCGGCCTGCTCCTGGATCTGGCCGACCGCGTCCGCGATGTCGAACGGGTTGATGACCATGTCGCCGGCGTCGGCGACCTGGACCGCGCCGAACGGGAAACGCTCCAGTGCCGGGTTGTACGGCCGCAGGAGCCGGGAGGACTGGCGGATGTGGGAGGGGCCGAACCGCGCGCCCGGGCGGTAGCTGACGCCGCTGTCGAACGGCGCGCCGATGACGGCGATGTCCGCCCTCGTCACCTGATCGGTGCGGGGCAGGCGGGCGAAGGTGGCGGGCCCGGCATAGCGCGGGATCTCGGTGCCGGAGACCGGCCCGATGGGGTGGTTCTTTTCCATTCCGTCCTTCCGTTCCGGGTGCGCACTGCATACGGCCGATGGGCCCGCACTGCTGTGGCCGGGAAAGCATTGCACCCAGGATACGCGATCTGTAGTCTGACGGCATGTTCTACAGTCACACTGCAGACACGGATCTGTCCGACTCCGTCCGCAGCGTGCTGCGCCGGATCCCCGCCACGGTCGTGGTCGTCACCTCGTTCGTGTCCGGCCGTCCGTGGGGGGTCACCGCATCGAGCTTCACGTCGGTGACCCTCGCCCCGCCGGTCGTGTCGGTCTGCCTGTTCTCGCACACGGCGGTGATACAGGCGGCGCGGCTGCACGGCCGGGTGGGCATCTCGGTGCTGTCGGCCGACCAGGTCCCGGTCGCCCGCGCGGCCGCCCTGCCCGGCGCCCCCAAGTTCCTGGAGCTCTTCTCACCGGAGGCCGAGGGACTGGGCGAGACCGGCATGCCGCATCCCGCGCCGGACCGGCGCTGGGACCCGCACGACGGCGTGGCCGTACCACCGGCGCCATCGGTGCACGGCGCACTCGCCCACTTCGACTGCGCGGTCTCGCACCTGGTGACCGTCGGCGACCACGACGTGCTCTTCGCCAGGGTGGAGACCGTACGCGAGGCGACCCCGGCCCTCGCACCGCTCCTGTACTGCGACCGCGACTTCTACCGCCTGCCCGACGACCCCATCGAAAGTTGAGGATCCATGCTCAAGACCGGTGACGAGTACCGGGCGAGCCTGCGCGACGGCCGTGTCGTGCTGGCCGCCGACGGCTCACACGTAACCGATGTCACCACGCACCCGCAGTTCCGGGACGCGGTGGACACCGTCGCGGCGCTCTACGACATGCAGCACCGGCCCGAGACCGCCAAGGCGGCCGTCTACAAGGACGAGGAGACCGGAGAGCTCGCCAGCCGCGCCTGGCAGGTGCCCCGGACCAAGGACGACCTGATCGCCCGGCGCGAGCTCGCCCGGCTGTCCACCTACCACACCTTCGGGGTGTTCGGGCGGCCGCCGGACTACGGCTCGTTCAACGCCCTTGGCCTGCTCTCGGTGGCCGACCGCATCGCCTCCAGCAGCACGGAGTGGGCACGCAACATCGACGAGTTCATCGCCTGGGGCCGGGCCAACAACGCGATGAGCTCCGACATCGTCGCCGACGTGCAGTCGGACCGCTCGGTGCCGACGGCGCAGAAACCGGGACGGCTCCGCTGCGTGGAGGAACGCAAGGACGGGCTGGTCCTGTACGGCGCCAAGCCGTGCGCCTCGGGGGCGGTCCACTCCCACGTCGGGACCGTCGTCACGCTGCTGACGCCGGGCGCCGACCCCGACGCCAACCTGTTCTGCTACGTGCCGCTCAACGCGCCGGGCCTCACGATGGTGGCCCGCGAGCCGGTGATCATGCCCGGCACGACGGCGCAGCACCCGCTGGACGTGCGCGGAGAGGAGCCCGACTCCCTGCTCGTGTTCGACCGGGTCTTCGTGCCCCGCGAGCACCTGTTCTCCTTCCGGGACGAGCAGATGCTGGGCCTGTACCACGAGCTCGGCGCCCTCGCGCTGTGGCACATCCTGGCCCGGCTGGCCTACAAGGCCGAGATCCTCTCGGGCACCGCCCAGGTGATCGTCGAGGTGCTGGGCACCGAGAACATCCCCCAGGTGCGCGACGCCATCTCGGAGATCACCGCCTACGCCACGGCCCTGCACGCCTTCGTGCTCGCCGCCGAGGACACCGCGGCCCCCGCCAACGGCGTCCTCGTCCCCTCCGAACGGTTCGTCACGGCCGGACGCCTGCACTCGGTCGAGGGCTACCCGCGGGTGCTGCAGCTGCTGCGGGAGATCTCCGGCCAGGGCCTGATCAGCCGCTTCACCGAGCGTCACTTCGCCGACGGCTCGGTCGGCGAGATGCTCAAGGAGTTCCTGCCCGGCACCGGCGTCAGCGCGGAGGCCAAGAACCGGGTCTTCAACTTCGTCTGGGACCTGACCTGCGGCGCGAACGCGATGCGCGTCGCCCTCTTCGAGAACGTCAACGCCACGCCCCCGGCGGCGATGCGGGCCAGGATCTACGGCTCCCCGTACCGCAGGCCGTGGCGGGACTTCGTCCTCGACCACCTGGGCGTCGACATCAGGCCGAACCGGTGACGTCGACGGCCACGGCGGCGGGCGCCGCCCTGCAGGACGAGATCGGGGCGCTCGTCCTCGACCTGCTGGGCGCGCCCAGTCCCAACCCCCCCGGTGACGTGCGAGACGTCACCGGGGTGGTGACCGGATACTGCGACCGCGCCGGCCTGCCGTACCGGCTGGACCGGCCGGCCGCGCGGCGCCGCAACATCGTGGTGGACGTCCTCGACGGCGCCGGCGGGCCCGGTCGGCATCTGGTGTGGAACGGGCATCTCGACACGTTCCCGGCCTCCGGCCCGCCGTCGCGGCCCCGTCGCGTGGGCACGCGGGTGCACGGGCGGGGGGCGGTCGACATGAAGGGCGGGGTCGCGGCGTTCCTCACGGCCGCCCGCCGGCTGCGGGACGGCGCGGGCGACCTGCCCGGACGGCTTTCGCTGCTGCTGGTGTGCGACGAGGAGACGTTCGGCCCCATGGGCTCGCGCGGCCTGCTCGAGCGCAGGCCCGACCTGCTCGGCGACGCGCTGGTCAGCACGGAACCGTCGTCCCTCGGCCTGGTACGGGTGGCAGAACGCGGCTTCCTCTGGCTCATGGTGCACGTCCCCGGGCACAGCATGCACGCCGCCTACCCCGGCGGCGGAGAGGGCGCGATCCTGCGCGCCGCCAGGTTCGCGCGGCGGGTGGCCGATCTCGTCGCCGAGGTCAACCGCGGACTCGCCGGCCCGCACCGCTCGCCGACCGGGCATGACGAGGCGATGGACCGGTTGCTGGGAGAGGGCGCGAGCCGCATCGTGCGGGAGGTCTCGCTCAACCTGGGCACCGTGCGCGGCGGCCTGGCGGTCAACATGCGCCCGGCCGACTGCCGGTTGAGCGTCGACCTGCGCGTCCCGGCAGAGGTCGACCCGCGGGAGCTTCTCGGCCGCGTCGAGGAGCTGGCCCGCGAGGTCGGCGGCCGGGTCGAGATCCTCGGCCAGGGCCGGGCCAACCGCACCGACGCGGACGCCGACATCGTCACGGCCGTGACCGAGGCGGTCGCCCGGCGCACCGGCCGCCGGCCCGTTCCGTCCACGGGGATCGGCTGCACCGACGCCCGGCTGTGGCGTCAGGCCGGCATCCCCGCCTGCGTGATCGGGCCCGACCCGACCACGATGGGCACCGACGACGAGCACGTCGAGCTCGCCGAGCTGGCGGCGCTCGTGGACATCCTGTGCGACTCCGCGCGCCAGTACCTTTCAGGAGAGGCATGACCCGGCGGAAACGGCCTGTGTACCCGGCCGGCCAGCGCAGCGCGCTGTGCCTGACATTCGACCTGGACGCCCACACGATGTGGACCTCCAAGGACCCGGGAAACGCCGCCCGGCCGGCGGTGCTGTCCTCGGGCGACTACGACCTCGGCCAGGGCCTGGACCTCGTGCTCGGGCTGCTCGCCGGGCACGGGGTCCGTACGACCTTCTTCGTGCCCTCCGACGTCGCCGTGGCCTTCCCCTCGGCGATCGGCGAGATCGTGGCCGAGGGACATGAGATCGCGATGCACGGCACGGACCACAACCCGCTGCCCGACCGTTCCCGCCCCGCCGAGGCGGCGCTCCTGCGCTCGGTGAAGGACACCCTCGAGCAGGTGAGCGGGACGCCGGTGCGGGGTTACCGGGCGCCGTTGTACGACGTCACGGAGAACACCCGCGACATCCTCGCGGAGATCGGCTGCACGTTCTCCTCCAATTTCATGGACTCCCTCCACCCGTATGTCGTGCACGGCGATCACGGCGCGATCGTCGAGGTGCCGACCCACTGGGCCCTCGACGACGGTCCCCACCTGCTGTTCGCCAACAGCCCGCCGAACCACCGCCAGTTCCTGGGCAACGACCAGATCGCCCGGATCTGGCTCGACGAGCTGCGGGCCATCCACGCCCTCGGCGGTGTGACGACCATGGTGCTCCACCCTCAGCTCGTGGGCCGGCCGTCACGGGTGGAGCTGCCGGCACGGCTGCTCGACGCGGCGGAGGAGCTCGGTGAGGTGTGGCTCCCCACGATGGGCGAGCTGGCCGCCCACGTTCTCGACGCCGCCGACGTTCTCGACCGGGGGAAGGCGTGATGGACGGTTCGACGGTGCTGTTGACCGGCGCCGAGATCGTGTCGCCCGGGGTGGACGCCGGGACCGCGGACACGGTGGCCGTACGCGGCTCGCGCATCGCGGCCGTCGGCATGCTGGACGCGGTGCGGGCGGCGCTGCCGGGTGCGACGTACGAGATCGTCGACCTGGGCGGCGGATGCCTGACGCCGGGCTTCGTCGACCCGCACAACCATCTGCTCGCCACCGGCGAGACCATGGTCGGGGTCGACGCCGGTCATCCGGCGGTGCGGTCCATCGCGGACCTGGTCCGCGCGGTCGGGGAGGCGACCCTCGCCCAGCCGCCCGGCACCTGGGTCCGCGGCTCGGGCATGGACGTCGCCAAATATCCGGAGGGCCGCCTGCCCACTGCCGCGGACCTGGACGCGGTGAGCCCGCGCCATCCCGTGATCGTCTTCCACAAGTCCGGGCACAGCGCGGTGGTCAACTCGGTCGCCCTCGCGCTGGCCGGCCGTACGACGGAGACCGACCCCGCCGGGGGCTACTTCGACCGGGACGAGGCCGGACGCGCCCGCGGCTACTGCGTCGACGCGGCGCTGGACCTGGTCTTCCCCAGGGCCGTCGACATCGGCTGCCACGGCCCCAACTTCCATTTCGACGCCGCCGCGGACGACCTCGACCACGCGCTGGAGGTGGGCGTCCGCGCATATCAGGCGGCCGGCATCACGACCGTCTGCGATCCACAGGTCACGCGTCGCGAGATGAGCACCTACCTGCGTGCCTGGCGCCGCGGCCGGCTCGGGGTCCGCGTCGTCGCCATGCCGCTGTCAAGCAACCTTCCGTCGCTGACCGAGGCGGGTCTGTCCAGCGGGATTGGGGACGACTGGTTCCGGATCGGCGCGATGAAGTTCTACTGCGACGGCGCGCTCACCAGCGGCACGGCCCTGTTCAGCGGCGGCTATGCGGAGAACGCGCTGACCCGGGGGCAGCTGTTCTGGCAGCCGGAGCAGCTGCGCGAGCTCGTGGCCGGCGCGATCGGGCAGGGCTGGCAGGTGGGCATCCACGCCCAGGGCGACCTGGGCATCGAGTACGCCCTGCGGGCCGTCCAGGCCGGTCGCGCGGCGGGCGACGCCGGCCGGCACCGCATCGAGCACTGCGGCGGGCCGACGCCGGACCATCTGGGACGCATCGCCGATCTGGGCGTCGTACCGGTCAACCAGCCGAACTTCCTGACCGAGAGCGGGGATGAGCTGCTGTCCACCCTCGGTGACCGTACGCACCGCCTGCAGCCGCTGCGGTCGGAGCTGGACCGGGGGATCCTCACGGTGCTGTCCAGCGATTCGTTCGTCTCGGACTACCGGCCCATGCGGACCATCGCCTCCGCCATGGGACGGCGGACGGAGTCGGGAACCGTGATCGGCGCCGATGAACGGATCGGCTTCGACGACGCGCTGCGCATGCACACGCTGCTCGCCGCTGAGGCATTGGGCCTGGACGGCGTCGTCGGCTCGCTGGTTCCGGGCAGGTACGCCGATCTGGTCCACTTCGCCGCGAACCTGCGGGAGCTGAGTCCCGCCGAGCTCGCGGCGACCTCGCCGTCCGCGACGATGATCGCCGGGCGCTGGGTGGCGGGCCGGTCCGCCCGGCCCGTGTTCTGAGACCGGTGTTCTGAGCCGGGCGTCCCTCAGCGTGATCCCCCGGCGCCGGGACCGTCACCCCGGCGCCGGGGCCGGGGCCGGGCGCAACGGCGAGGGCTTGTCGAGCAGGTCGCCGAAGGTGAGCGGCCGGTGCGGGTGTTCGCACGGATTGCCGGCGCTGATCCACATGGTCCGGTCGTCGAGATCCATGATCACGGACACGATGGTGGCCCACCGCCGGTCCGGCGCGTCCCGCGGGTCAGGGTGGCAGCAGACCGAGTGCGGGTGGTCGGCGTGATCGCCGAGGGCCCGGTGCAGGGAGTCGACGGTGACCGGCTCGTCGGTCTCCGCGATGGCCTGCCTGACCCGCTGGAGACGCACCAGGCTGTCGGGCATCGCGTAGACGGACACATCCGTGACGTCCCGCAGGAAAGCCAGGAAGTGGTTCGTGTGCACGAGGCCGCCGCGGACGGGCAGCTGCGGATACACCCTGCTGTGATCTCCGGGGGCGGCCTCCACGTTGATCGCGGCGCCGTCCCGGTGGGCCAGCAGGTAGTTGGCCGAGGATGAGCGCCAGTGCCGCTGGATCACGTTGACGGCGTCGGTCAGGGAGTGGCAGTCGGCCAGGGCGCGCAGCACGACGTGGTACGGCAGGCCGGGGGCGCCACGATCTTCGGAGGTGACCAGCGCGTTGGTCGCGACGGCGAGCCCCGAGGAGTTCATGCTCATCTTGGCCAGCAGACCGGCCTCGACGACGGTGACGTAGTTCGGGCCGTCGTCCTGCTCGACTTCGAGGGTGACCACCGTGTCGAAGCCCTGCAGGAGCCAGTCCCAGTTCTGCCCGATCAGAGTGTGGCGATCGGCGGTACGGCCGGGCAGGAGCGCGAAGGCGCTGCACTCGCGCGTGTGGGCGGTACGCATCGCGGCGGCCTGACGGGCGGTGGCGGCCCACAGCACCTCGGTGCGCGCGTTCAGCGTCAGCACATCGGCGAAACCGAGCCGGGCTCCCTCGGCGATGCCGTGCATCTCCTCGACATAGGCCGGGAACGCCTCGGCGATGGCGGCCTCCAGCGGCGCCGCGGCCTCGACCGCCTGCTCCCAGCGCCATCCCGCCGCCTGCGCGAACGCGGCCTCGTAGCCGCGTCTGCTGCGGTGGATGCGGTCGCGGGCGGCTTCGCCGTACCGGCGGCCGCGCTCATGCGGGCTGCCGCGCAGCCGGATCCGGGGGTACTGCCGTGGTTCGGGCACCTTGCTCTCCATGCTTCAGATAGGGCTCGGCGGAGGGTCTCCCAGGCCGGAGGTGAGGCGGCCCGGCCGATGAGCCGTGTGGGGGAAGCGTCGGACGCGAGCACCGACGGGTGATCCCGTCGGCCCTCGGACCTGGCTGATCTCCACGGCCCCGGTGCCGGCCGAGATCCCGTTTTACAGTTCAGCTGTAGAACATGCCGTAACACTACATATCGAGCATTCGGGACGCAATGCCCTCCCGTCCGCGCACAAGACGTGCGGGCCGAAGTTCGCCGGCCGCTTGCGACTCAGCTATTCAGCGTTACTATGTACCGGTAGTCAGTAGTACTGAGTAGCGGAAGGAGGTGTTCCATGGGCAGGCAGCTGACGGAGATGCTCAAGGGAACGCTGGAGGGCATCGTCCTCGCGATCCTGTCCGGCCGGCCCACGTACGGCTACGAGATCACGGCGTGGCTGCGGGACCAGGGCTTCTCCGACATCGCCGAGGGCACCGTCTACGCGCTGCTCGTCAGGATCGAGCGGCGCGGCCTCGTGGACGTGGAGAAGGTCCCGTCCGAGAAGGGGCCGCCGCGCAAGGTGTATTCCGTCAACGACCAGGGGCGGAAATATCTCGAAGAGTTCTGGGAGACCTGGAGCTTCCTCGCAGAACGGCTCGAACGGCTCCGTGAAGGAGGTAACTAGACATGGCGCTGGGATGGATCGAGCAGAAGAGGCGCTACCGGCAGTACAAGGCGCGTACGGAGCGGCTACCCGCGGACTATCACACGGCGGTCGATGCGCTGCAGCGGTACATGCAGTTCTTCGGGCCGGGCAAGGCGGACAGCCTGCTGTCGATGCTGGAGGATCTCGCCGATCTGTTCGAGGAGAGCGCCGCGAACGGCACGCCGATTCGCGCGGTCGTCGGCGAGGACCCCGTGGAGTTCGCCGAGACCTTTCTCCGCAACTACCCGGAGGGTCAGTGGATCAGCCGGGAGCGGGAACGGCTGATCCACGCCATCGACGGCGCGGCGGGCGACAGACCGTGACGAGAGAACGGACATCCGGATGAAAGTCGGTCAGGCCCAGGAGCCCGCGATCCATGTGCGGGGCCTGGAGAAGTCGTACAAGACGCTACGGGTGCTGCGCGGCGTGGACTTCGACGTGGCGCGAGGCGGCGTCTTCGC
This sequence comes from Sphaerimonospora mesophila NBRC 14179 = JCM 3151, assembly GCA_001552515.1. Classification (GTDB taxonomy): domain Bacteria; phylum Actinomycetota; class Actinomycetes; order Streptosporangiales; family Streptosporangiaceae; genus Sphaerimonospora; species Sphaerimonospora mesophila. The sequence goes on along the minus strand of BCRI01000011.1, from coordinate 46,348 downwards.
CCTGCTCGGCTCGAACGGAGCGGGCAAGACCACGGCCGTGAAAATCCTGTCCACGCTGCTCAAGGCCGACGCCGGGACTGCCAGCGTCAACGGCTTCGACGTCGCCACGCAACCCGCGGACGTGCGGGAGTCCATCAGCCTCACCGGACAGTTCGCGGCCGTCGACGAGATCCTCACCGGGCGGGAGAACCTCGTGCTGGTCGCCCGGTTACGGCATCTCAGGCATCCGGGAAAGATCGCGGATGAGCTGCTCGACCGTTTCTCGCTGACCGACGCGGGCGCGCGGAAGGTGGCGACGTATTCGGGCGGCATGCGCCGCCGCCTCGACATCGCGATGAGCCTGATCGGGAATCCACCCGTCATCTTCCTCGACGAACCGACGACCGGGCTCGACCCCCGGGCGCGCATCGAGGTGTGGCAGGCGGTCAGGGAACTCGCCGACCAGGGGACGACGGTGCTGCTCACGACGCAGTATCTGGACGAAGCCGAACATCTCGCCGACCGGATCGCGATCCTCCACGAGGGGCGGATCATCGCGAACGGCACCCTCCCCGAACTGAAGCGGCTCCTCCCGCCCGCCAAGGTCGAGTACGTCGAGAAACAGCCGACCCTGGAGGACGTCTTCCTCGCCATCATCGGCGACGACGGCGCGGCCGGAAACGCCGGCACGGACGACTAAGGAACGACGATGACCACGCACTTCTTCGGCGACACCGCTGTCCTGCTGGGACGGTCCGGACGCCACATCACCCGCAGCCTGGACACCGTCATCACGGTCTCGATCATGCCGATCGCCCTCATGCTGCTGTTCGTCTACGTGTTCGGCGGCGCGATCGACGCCGGATCGGATCACTATGTGAACTACCTGCTGCCCGGAATTCTGCTGATCACGATCGCGATGGGCATCTCCTACACCGCGTTCCGGCTCTTCACGGATATGAGAAGCGGAATCTTCGCGCGATTCCAGTCCATGCCGATCGCGCGGTCGAGCGTGCTGTGGGCGCACGTGCTGACCTCGGTGGTCTCCAACCTGATCTCGCTCGTGATCGTCGTGCTCGTCGCCCTCCTCATGGGATTCCGCTCGGGCGCCGGAGTCCTGGCCTGGCTCGCGGTCGCCGGAATCCTCGTTCTGTTCACCCTGGCGTTGACCTGGATCGCCGTCATCGCGGGCCTGTCCGCGAAGACCGTGGACGGCGCGAGCGCCTTCTCCTACCCGATCGTCTTCCTGCCCTTCGTCAGCTCGGCGTTCGTGCCTACCGACACCATGCCAGGACCGGTGCGCGCCTTCGCCGAGAACCAGCCGGTGACGTCCATCGTCAACACGATCCGCGACCTGTTCGCCCAGCGACCGGTCAGCGGTGACGTCTGGATCGGCCTCGCCTGGTGCGCCGGCATCCTCATCGTCGCGTGCGCCCTCGCCATGGTCACCTACCACCGCAAGATCACCTGAGGGCGTCTCCCCGCGATACATCGCCAGGTGGCCTGGATCGACCGTACCCGCCCGGGCCCGACTCCCCGTCGGTCCTGACGGAAGTCGCTCAGCGGACGGACTCACCTCGAGACGATCCGTCGCGCCCGGGCGAGGTTGGCGATCAGTTCGGCTCGGGTCTGGTGCTCGTGTGCCAGCCACGCGGGCTGACCGGGGCCACTGCGCCACGACTCGCTGAGCGGGCTGTTGTCGACGGTGTCGAACCCGAACTGGTCGTACAGTCGCGTCACGAGTTCCACGGCTTCGGGAAAGTCGCTCGAGGCCGACAGCGCCAGACGGCCGGGCGCGCCCGCCGGCAAACCCGCGGTGGTGATGCGGGGAGCTTGGATGTGGGTGAAGGCCTTGACGACCTTGGATCGCGGAAGGTGCTCTTGGCGTAGCTCGTGAACCGTCTTCTCGCCCGAGTCGATGACCGGGATATGGCCATCGCGCCAGACCATGTAGTTGTTCGTGTCAAGCACGATCTTGCCTGCCAGCTCCGCCTCCGGCATGTCGTTGACCACCTTGAGGGGGACCGCCACGACCGCGAAGTCACCGGCGGCGGCGGCGCCGGCGGCGGTCGCGGCACGCGCCGACGGTCCGAGCTCCTCAATGAGGTGCTGCAACGTCTCAGGTCCTCGTGAATTGGCGATGACGACGTCGTAGCCGTTCGCGATCGCCGCACGCGCGATCTGGCCACCGACCTCCCCCGCGCCGATGATGCCGATCACTGTCATGGGTCCTCCATCTCGACCTCTCGTGCGACCAGTGCGTCGCCGGCCGCCGTCCTGGCCGGACGTACGGCCGTGGAACTCAGATCTGCTTCAGGCCGCCGTCGACGTACAGACTCGAACCGGTGATGAAGCCGCTCTGCTCGGAGGCGAGGAAGGCCACGGCGGCGGCGATCTCCTCCGGGCGCCCGAGCCGGCCCAGCGGCACGTTCGCGGCCAGTCGCCGCCTGAAGTCGGCGGCCTGCTCCGGGTCGGCGACGAGCCCCGACAGACCAGGGGTATCGGTCGGGCCGGGCGTGATGGTGTTGACCCGGATGCCGCGTCCCTTGAGTTCGTTGGCCCAGGTCCGGGAGAACGATCGGATGGCGGCCTTGGTCGCCGCGTACACGCCGAACGCCTCATCCCCGACGTCCGCGTTGGTAGAGCCGTTCAAAATCACCGAGGCGCCGTCGTTGAGCAGCGGCAGCGCCTTCTGGACGGTGAACAGCGTGCCCCGGACGTTGATGTCGAAGAGAGTGTCGAAGTGCTTCTCGGTGACCTGCTCGAGTGTCACGAACGCGGCGACGGAGGCATTCGCGAACAGTACGTCCAGGCCCCGTCCCCGGCCGCGGATCGTGTCGTAGAGCCGGTCCAGGTCGGTCAGGTTCGAGATGTCGCCGATCACCCCGGTGGCCGCTGAGCCGATCACTTCGACGGCCGCGTCGAGTTCGGTCTTGCGCCGGCCGGTGATGAACACGTGTGCGCCCTCGGCCGCCAGCCGTACGGCACTGGCCAGGCCGATTCCGGTGCTGCCGCCGGTGACGAGAGCGGGCTTGCCCTCAAGTAGTCCCACGTCAATGCCTCCGTCGAATTCTGTATCGATCGATGCGGAACTCGAAGATTAGCACGTTCTGTATCGATCGATGCAGAAGCGGTAGGCTGCGGGAGTGGAGACCAGACAGACCGGCCCCGTCGGCCGACCGCGAGGATTCGACGTCGACGAAGCTCTCGAGCGCGCCATGCTGGTCTTCTGGGAGCACGGTTACGAGGGGGCCGGCCTGGCCAAACTGACCGAGGCGATGGGCATCTCCACCACCAGCATGTACGCGGCCTTCGGCAACAAGGAGGAACTGTTCCGCAAGGCCCTGGAGCGCTACACCGAAGGCCCGGGCGCGTACCTGACCCGGGCCCTGGAGGAGCCGACCGCCCTCGGTGTCGCCACCGCGATCCTGGCCGGCGCCATTCGAACCACCACCCGCCCGGCCCACCCCCACGGATGCCTGGGCGTCCAGGGCGCCCTGGCCACCGGCGACCCCGGGCGCGGAGTGCGTGACCTTCTCGCCGCCTGGCGCAACAACGGCTGCTCCCGCCTCCGAGAGCGGTTCCAGCGAGCCGTCGACGACGGCGACCTGCCTGCGGAGACCGATCCGGGACTTCTGGCCCGTTACGTCACCACCCTGGCATTCGGCATCGCCGTGCAAACCGCGAGCGGTGTCGACCGCGATGAACTCCAGGAGATGGCCGACGCCGCCCTGCGCAACTGGCCGCTCCTCTGAGGCATCCGGCGCCTGCGACTCCCCCTCCCGATCCCACGGTGCGGACCTCGGCCCTGCCCGGAAAACCCACGAAGATCACCCATCCTGACTGTCCTTGAAATTTTCACACTTGACCGAAAACTTTCAGAGACGGTCGGGATGATAGACGGTTGATCACCTCCATCCTCGCCGGTCGATATCCCCTCAATTAGGAATAAAGGGCGCAAACAGCTAACGCAGCCTCCACTGCCTGCCGAGTGAACGGTCTGATTTGGGTCTTGCGGGCTCGGAATGTTTCGGTAAGGCTTCGAAAACATTCATCACCTCGCTCGGTCTGCGGCTCTCCGCAGACCTGTGACAGGTCACGGACCGCCAGGAGGAAGGACGCATCGCCTTGAAACGTCTCAAACTGGTCCTCGGCACCCATCGGCTCTCGCCCGGAGGAGCCCGATGACCGGCGATATCACCTCCCGCAGCGGGAGCCGGATCTCCGGCGTGCGCCGAATGCTCGTCCTGGGCGTCGCGACGATGCTGTCCATCGCCTTCGCGATGGCGCAGAGCCCCACCGCGAGCGCCGCGTCCGGTGTGGAGGACGAGGGCGCCGACTGCGCGGTGACGGTGCCCGGCTCCGGCCCGTCCAACGCGAAACTTCCCGATCCCTTCACGAAGCTGGACGGCACCCGCATCACCACCAAGGCCGAGTGGCGGTGCCGCCGAGCGGAGATCAAGAAGCTGGCCGAGCGGTTCGTCTACGGCGAGAAGCCCGCGAAGCCGTCCAGTGTCACCGGGACGGTCTCCCGGACCGGCATCACCGTCAACGTGTCCCACAACGGCCGCAGCGCCGCCTTCTCGGCCGGGGTCGATCTCCCCTCCGGCACCGGGCCGTTCCCTGCCGTGGTCGTCGTGGGAGGATTCGGTGCCGACACCGCCGCCATCAAGGCCGCCGGGGCCGCCGTCATCAGCTACGACCCCCTGGCCGTGGGCAAGGAAGGCACCGCGCGCAACAACAAGCAGGGTGCTTTCTACAGCATCTACGGCTCCTCCAGCAGCACCGGGCTGCTGGCCGCCTGGGCCTGGGGTGTCAGCCGCATCATCGACGTCGTCGAGCAGTCGGGCGGCACCATACTCAAGGCCGACGCCATGGGCGTCACCGGTTGCTCCCGCTATGGCAAGGGCGCATTCGTCAGCGGCGTGTTCGACCAGCGCATCGCGCTGACCCTGCCCATCGAATCCGGCAGCGCCGGCGTGCCGGTCTTCCGCGGCATCGCCCAGGAAAGCGGCGCCCAGCCGCTCAGCAGCGCCTACTCCGAACAGCCCTGGCTCGGCGATGCCTTCGGCTCCTACACCGGCAACCCCGGCGCACTGCCCGTCGACACCCACGAGATGATCGGCATGATCGCACCACGCGGGCTGTTCATCATGGAAAACCCCCACGTCGACTGGCTGGCCGCCCGTTCCGGCAGCGTCGCGGCCCTGGCCGGGGCGGAGATCTACAAGGCACTCGGCGCGCAGTCCAACATCAGCTACTGGTCCGACGTCCAGGACGGCACCCACTGCGCCTCCCGGTCGGAGTGGCGTGACCCCCTGCAGCAGAACATCAGGAAGTTCCTGCTCAAGACCAGCGGCAACACCGGAGTGTTCCGGGTCTCCCCCAGCAAGTCCGGCAACCTGTCTCAGTGGCGGGACTGGCAGACCCCCACCCTCAGCGACGGGCCGAACCCCACCCCTACTCCCACTCCGTCTCCGACCCCGTCTCCGACCCCGTCTCCGACCCCGTCTCCGACCCCGTCTCCGACGCCGACCCCCAGCCCCAGCCCGACTCCGACCCCCTCGCCGTCCGGGCCGACCGGCGCGTGCTCGGCGACGCTGCGGGTGGTCAACTCCTGGCCCGGCGGTTTCCAGGGTGAGGCCACGGTGCGTGCGGGCAACTCGCCGATCAACGGCTGGACCGTGAACTGGACCTGGCCCGGTTCGCAGACCATCACCCAGGTGTGGGGCGGCGTGCACTCGGGCTCCGGTTCGAACGTGACGGTGCGCAACGAGTCGTGGAACGGCTCGGTCGCCGCCAACGCGAGCACCGCCTTCGGTTTCATCGGCGCAGGGTCCTCGGCCACTCCGCAGGCCACCTGCAGCAGTCCGTGATCACACCGGTTCCGTCCGGTTGAACCGTACGTGGTCGGGCGGGCCCGTGGTGCGGCGGTCGCGTTCGCCGCACCACGGGCCCGGCCCATGCCCGTCGTGGGCGGTGTCAGTGGGGTACGGTGCGGCTGCTCGGCACGTTCCTGCCCGAGGACCCGTCCCGGGCGAAGTGGTCTTCCCCGGGCAACACCGCCTACTATCCGCTCGGCGAGACCGCGCCAGAGCACAAGGGCACGCTAAAAGGCTGGGCCGCCCTGGTCTATCGCACCGACACCCGCGGCCGGCGCCGGGTGGCGCGGCATGGTGTACGAGGTGGCCACCTTCCAGACCCTGCGTGAGCAGCCGCGCTGCAAGGAGATCTGGGTCGTCGGCGCCGACCGGTGGCGCAACCCGGACGAGGACTGCCCGCCGACTTCGAGTCACGCCGTGCCGAGCACTACCGCGAGCCGCGCAAACCCCTGGACCCGACAGAGTTCCGCGACAGCCTGCGCGAGGAGATGACCAGCGCCCTGGCGAAGCTGAACGACGCACTGGGCGCGGCCTGACCCCGCTGTTCTGACTGCACGTCCGCCCCTACGGCGAGGTGCGCCTTGATCTGAGCGCCCGGTTGAGCATCGGCGCTCTCGGCTCGCTCGGCGGTGCATGAGGGCAGTCCGTCGCTGGGTCGCGGTTGCGATGGGACCACGCTGTCGCCTCGCCCGTCAGTACCCCTGCCCGCCATCACCAATGGCGCTCGGATCGCCGCACTGTGGGGTCTTCCTGCGCGTACCGGCGCTACCAGGGAGTCGCACCCGGTGTGGGGGCCACGCGCTCGAGCTTGGTCCAGCCCGTCCAGCCTCGCTGCTTCAGAAGTTCGATCAGCCGACGCGCCGGCGGCACAGTGTCGAATGCCAGCGTGTCCATCAGCTTGACGAGCGGTAGCTCGATATCGGTGTCGTCGACGTAGTCCTCGCCCCGCTCGTCGGCCATCCGCGTGATGTAGGCGGCCAGTTTGTCGGCCAGCTCGACCAGCCGCGGGTCGTCGTCGGCTCGGTCAAGGGCCCGGCCCAGGGTGAGGTAGAAGTCGACCAGCCGCGGATCGTCGATCTGCTCCCGCTTACGTGCCATCCACTCCGGGACCCGCTCGGGTGAGTGCGCGGCCAGCGGGATCCAGCCGTCACGCTCGGCCTGGACGATCCGCTCGTCGACCCCGAGCGCCCGCAGCCGGTCGAGATACTCGACCACCTCCGGAGGCAGCACCAGGTGTTCCCCGGCGGCGAGGCGGGCGATCCGCTCGCGATGCCGCTGCCGCTCGCGGATCTCCGCCCGCAGCCTCCTGTCGATGTCCGCGATCGCCGCGGCGAACTCCTCCTCGCCGGCCCGCAGCAGATCTCGCACCCGCGCCAGCGGGACCCCGGCCTCGGCGAGGGTCCGGATCTTGATCAGCTCGATCACGGCGCCGCCGTCGTATCTGCGGTAGCCGGAGTGGTCCCGCTTCGGCTCCGGTAGCAGGCCCTTGGCGTGGTAGTGCCGCACCGCGCGGACCGTCACTCCCGCGTACGACGCCAGCTCGCCGATGGTCAGCATCAGACCAGTCTCCAGAAGTTGCTCAAGAGGTCATTTCTGTATCGCGGATGATCTGGGCGATTCGCGGGGCATGGGTGAAGACCAGCTGGTGATCGGCGTCGAACCAGGTGGTGGCGATGTGCGGGTGCTCGCGGACAAGCCGCTCGACGCCGGCACGCCAGTTCTGGTTGAACCGAGGCGCGTGTCCTTCGCCGCTGTCGCCGGCCATCGAGGTCGACATGATCATTGTGATGGGCCGGTCGATCTTCCTGTACCGGTCGAGGATCCCGGACCGGATCACATCGATCTCGAGGTTCAGGTCGAGAATCTCCTGGACGGTGAGCAGCACCTGACGCGCGGTGTCCCGCTTGGCCTCCTGCTGCGTCGCCATGTCTTCCCACATGGCGCGGAACTCCGGCAGGACGGCCTCGGTGATGAACGGTTCGGGCACCGGGTTCGCCCCGTCGATCAGAACAAGCCCGGCGACAGTGTCAGGATGCTCGGAGGCATAGTGCACGGCCAGGTCAGCGCCCAGCGAGTAGCCCACCAGCACAGGCGCCGCAGGCAGGCCACGGTTTCCCAGCTCCGCCATCACCGCGCCCAGATCGCTAAGGAACGCCTCGAAGGAGTAACGGTCGGCGGCCGAGGCGAGGCCATGGCCCCGCAGGTCGAAAGTCACCACGTCGTGGTCGTATCTCAGCAACTCGGTCAGCTCGCGCAGGTCGGCCTGGGTCGAGTTCAGGCCAGGGCACAGGACCAGCGGTCGTCCCCGGCCCTCGTGAGAGCCCCGGATCGTGACGCCGTCGTGGTGGATGGTGAAGTGCCGCATCGTCCTGTCGCCTCCTTCCGCACGCTCTCCATCATCGTTGTTCTCGTCGTACAGCTCGGCGACCTCGATCGCCCCGGTTTCCGCGGTCATGCCACCATGCTGAAAGCTTGACCCTGCGTCAGGGTCAAGCGGCGCGGCGACATGACGCCCATACATCAGCGATCGCCGATTTCTGGGCCACGCCTGTGGGAGAGAGAGGGGGGTGTTGTAAACCGTTCGATTCTCAACACCCTGGCTGGAGTCCCCTTCACGAACCGCCGACAGGCCGCCCGGGTGTCAGAAAAGCGTGTTGAGAATTCGGCCGAACAGCCAACAGTGCGAGCCGAGCTGGAAGCGGGACACTGACGAGCCGTACGGCGGTCCGCGTACACGGCGGATCAGCGCCCCGCCCCGACAGTCGCCGGAGGAATTCATCGTGACCGATCGCCGCCCGTTCTTCGACGCCCACTTCCACGTGATCGACAGCCGCTTCCCGTTGTTCGAGAACAACGGGTTCGTGCCCGAGGAGTTCACCGTCCACGACTACCGGGAGCGCACCGCCGCGCTGCACGTCGTCGGCGGCGTGGTCGTCTCCGGGTCGTTCCAGCGGTTCGACCAGGGCTACCTGCTCGACGCGCTCGAGCAGCTCGGCCATGGCTTCGTCGGGGTCACCCAGATCCCGCACGACCTCCCCGACGAGGACATCGCTCAGCTCGCCGGAGCCGGTGTGCGCGGGGTCCGCTTCAACCTCCGCCGCGGCGGATCGGCGAGCCTGGAACACCTGGAGACGCTGGCCCGCCGTGTCCACGAGGTGGCCGACATGCACGTCGAGCTCTACGTCGATGCTCGCGACCTGCCCGAGCTCGCCGACACCCTGGCCTCGCTGCCCGCGGTGAGCATCGACCATCTGGGCCTGCACGCCGACGGCCTGCCGTACCTGCTGGCGCTGGTCGAGCAGGGAGTGCGGGTGAAGGCGACCGGCTTCGGCAGGGTCGACCTCAATGTCGCCGACACCATCCGAGCCGTGCTGAAGGCCGACCCCACCGCACTGATGGCAGGGTCGGACCTGCCCTCCACCCGGGCCCGCCGCCCCTTCGCCGACTCCGACCTCGACGTCCTGGCAGACGCGGCCGGCGACCATGTCGACGCCGTCCTCCACGACAACGCGGTGGCCTTCTACGGCCGGTGAACCAGGTCAGACATGACCGGGGCCGCCCGGCCCGGCGACGCCGTGCAGCAGGAGCCCGGTGAGGGTGTCGATCACCTCGTCGTCGGAGCGGCCGGCCCGCGTGTCGTCGCCGAGCAGCGCGTAGGCGAGCATCGACAGCATCCCGCCCATCGCCGCCGCGACCAGTTCCGGGTCGCCCGGGAGCCGGTGGCCCGTCTCCCGCAGGTGCTCCAGATGGTCGCGGAGCACCCGGGTGTCCTCGATCAGACGCCGCCAGATCTCGCCCGCACCCGGCCCCGCGACCATCGCGGACTCGAACAGCGCGACCATGACGGGCCGGTTGTCGCGCATCAGGCGCCAGGCCACCGCGAGGTGCTCGCGAAGCTGGTTCCGGTCCGTCAGGTCATGCGGAGGATGGTCCTCCCCGGCGAGCTGGTCGTGCGCCTTGCCGTGCATGTCGGCGAGCAGGGCCTGAAGCAGCTCCTCTTTGCTCGCGAAGTGGTCGTAGAAGGACCCGGTGGCGCGGCCCGCCGCTGCCGTGATGTCCGTGATCTTCGTGTTGAGATAACCGCGCTCCGCGAACTGCCGCCGGGCGGCCTCTTTCAGTGCCGCCTCGGTCTCGGCCGCCCTGGCCTTGCGTACTCCCACAGGATCTCTCCCTTGACCTCGTCATCGTCGCACCAGCATACTGAACTCAATTTCACCGAATTAGGATTCGGTGAATGCGGATTCAGGAGGTCGTGTCGTGCGGGTTGTGGTGGTCGGCGGCGGGGTCGCCGGGTCGGCGAGCGCGATCGCGCTCGCGCGGATCGGGGCTCAGGTCACGGTCTACGAGGCGTACGAGAATCCCGCCGGACCGGTCGGGTCGTTCGTCAGCCTGTCCGTCAACGGGCTGCGCGCCCTGGACGCCCTCGGATGCCTGGAGGCGGTTCAACGGGCGGGCTTCCAGGTGGACCGGCAGCGTATGTGGTCCGGGAGGGACCGGCCGCTGGGCGACGTACCTCGCGGGCGACGGGCCCGCGATCCGCTCCACAGCGTGACGCTGATGCGCGCCGACCTGGTGGAGGCACTTCGGGAGGAGGCGACGCGGTCAGGTGCCCGGATCGTTGTGGGCAGACGGCTCTCCGGTGACTCTCACGATCCGCTGACCAGCGGCGCCGACCTGGTCGTCGGCGCGGACGGGATCTGGTCGGTCACCCGCCGGTCCGTCGACCCCGCGGCTCCCCGGCCGCGTTACGCCGGCCTGTACTCGATCTCCGGTGCGACCGACGGGCCCGTGCGCCTGCCCGGCGACCGGCCGCAGGGCTTCAACATGGTCTTCGCGCGCCGCGGGGCCTTCATCTACCTGCCCGCTCCCGACGGCACCGTGTGGTGGTCGGCCCAGGTCGCCGCGGCCGATCCGCCGCCGGATGTGGCCGCCGTCGGCCTGGCGGAGCTGACTGAGTCGTTCCGTACGGAGAAGACGCCACTCGCCGTGCTCCGCGCATCCTCGGCGGTCGCCGCCGCCACGCTGCTGCACGTGCTGCCCCCGGTGACCCGCCGCCACGACGACCGCGTCGTCCTCATCGGCGACGCGGCCCACCCGGTCGGCGCCGGGCAGGGCGCCTCGATGGCGATCGAGGATGCCGTCGCACTCGCCCGTGAACTCGCGGCGGCCGAGACCGTCCCCGCGGCCCTGTCCGCCTTCGACCGGCTCCGCCGTGACCGTACGGGCAAGCTGGCCAAGACAGCGGCCGCCAACCGGGACGCCAAGATCGCGGGGCCGCTGACGGCCCGGTTCCGAGAGATCATGATGCCGTTCTTCTTCAACCGCTTCTATGAGCAGGCCACCGGCTGGCTGTACGACCACGACCCGGGGAAACTGCCCGCGTGACGATGACTTGATCAGCCGCCAGGAGCCCCGCGAGTTCCATCAGGCGCCCCCGACATCGCCGGGGCCGGCGACGTCGCCGATCGTGCACCCCGTACCGAGAGGGAGACCGGAGTCCGCCCCGCCTCGCCTTGCCCGGTCGGCCTGCTCGACCCGGTCGTTCATCAGGCTGCCGTGGCGATGAGCCGTCGCAGTGCCGCGTGGGCGGGTGGGCCCCACGTGGCCTTGCCGCCCGGACGGCCGCGGACGCCGGCTTCTCCGATGAGGACGCAGCTGAGGGCGCGTCCCACCGCCCAGCCGCGTGCGCGGCGCAGGGTCGCGGGGTCCGGGGCCGGCCGGTATGCGTCATGGAAGCGGTCGGCGGCGCCGTCCGGCAGCACCATCCAGGCGGCGGCGAGGTCACAGGCCGGGTCGCCCGCGCAGAGGTCGCCGAAGTCGATCACGCCGCAGATGGTGTCGTCCGCGGTGAGGATGTTGGCCGGATGCAGGTCGCCGTGAAGCCATAGCGCAGGGCCTGCCCAATCGGGCGCGGCGGCGGCGTCGTCCCAGATCGCGCGGACGGCGTCCGGGTCGGGGATGAGCCCCATCTCGGTGGCCGAGGCGAGGTGCTCGGCGAACCCCTCGGAGTGGTCGGCCAGCGGCCCCCCGCGGCCCCGGCCGGTGGGCGCCTGGCCGGGGGCGGGCTGGTGTAAAGCCGTCAGGAAGGCGGCCAGGGCGTCGGCCGCCTCTGCCGCGCGTGTGGCGGGGGCGCGATCGGCGGGCTCGCCCGGCACCCAGGTGGTGACGATCCAGGGTCGTGGAAACAGAGCGGAGGGCTCTCCGATGCGCTGTGGGACGGGAACCGGCAGAGGAAGGCGCGGGGCGAGGACGGGCAGCCAGGTGTACTCCTTACGCAGAAGCGCGTCCGCGGTCGGCGTCGCCCAGGGCAGCCGGACGGCGAGGTCGTCGCCGAGCCGCCACAGCTGGTTGTCCCAGCCACGCGCGCCGAGACGTATAGGGCGATCGGCCAGGTCAGGATGCTGGTCTCGCAGCAGGTCTCTGACCAACTCGGCGGTGATCTCGATTTCGGTGTGGGTCACGTGCGGCAACGTTAGCCTGGCGGCGCCCTGGGGGGCCGTCCGGCGAAAGCCTCAACGGTGCTCGGTGTGGGTGAGGAAGAAGTCCCGGACGTCCCCGGCGAGCAGTTCCGGCACTTCCATCGCGGCGAAGTGGCCGCCGCGATCGAACTCCGACCAGTGCCTGATGTCGTACAGCCGCTCGGCCAGCGGTCGCACCGACTGCGTGATGTCGTGCGCGAACACCGCCACGCCGACCGGTACCGGACACGGCTCGATCCGCCGTGGCGCCTCGCGGTGCAGCCGCGCCGAGGAAGCCGCCGTGGCGGTCAGCCAGTACAGGGAGATGTCGGTGAGCATCCGGTCATCGCTGATCCGCGAGCGAGGATCCGTCCACTGTGCGAAGCGCTCGGCGATCCAGGCCAGCTGGCCGACCGGCGAGTCGGTCAGCGCGTAGCCGATGGTCTGCGGGGTGGTGGCCTGCAGAGCCTGGTACGGCGGACGATTCGCCATCAGCTGCCTGACCTTGTCCAGCCGGGCTTCATCGGTTTCGGACAGCTCGATGTCGGCGTCCGGGATCGGCCGGGTCGGCAGGTAGTTGACGTGCACGCCGACGACCTGCTCGGGTGCCACCGCGCCGAGCGCCATTGAGATGCCCGAGCCGAAGTCGCCCCCCTGCGCGCCGTAGCGTTCGTACCCGAGACGGCGCATCAGCTCGGCCCAGGCCCGCGCGATGCGGACGATGTCCCAGCCGCGCTCGTGGGTCGGCCCGGAGAAGCCGTACCCCGGGATGGACGGAATCACCAGGTGGAAGTCGCGTGACAGTGGCTCGATCACGTCGAGGAACTCCAGGAACGAGCCGGGCCAGCCGTGGGTGAGGATCAGCGCGAGCGCGTCCGGTTTCGAAGACCGGACGTGGACGAAGTGGATGTTCTGGCCGTCGATCTCGGTGGTGAAGTGCGGCAGCTCGTTGAGCTCTGCCTCGTGCTCACGCCAGTCGTAGCCGGTGCGCCAGTATTCGGCCAGTTCCTTGAGCCGCGCCAGCGGGAAGCCGTAGTCCCACCCGGCGTCGGCGACCTCGTTGGGCCAACGGGTGCGGGAGAGCCGGTCGTTCAGGTCGTCGAGGTCGGCCTGGGAGATGTCGATGCGGAACGGCTTGATCATGGTCTTGACTCCAGGGGATTCATGCGGCGCCCGAACGTTCGGAGGGCGGACGTTCGGTGCGGTCGCCGTCAATGGCGGTGCCGACGATTTTTCGGATTCGTCACAAGAAGCACGCTCGAAGAGCCGTGGCGCCGACGGGGAAGGAGACGACTTGCTCGTCGGTGGTGCGTGTCACATGCCCGTGGCGTCCACGGCTTCCGGGCGGAGATCAGTGCTCGCGCGTCCAGGCGGGCGTGATCCGCATCTCGCGGAATCGCCAGCCCGCCGGTGTCCGTACCGCGGTGGTGTACTGACGCAGGCCGCCTGTGAAGTGGGGCGCCTGGCCGTCGCGGTAGTGGTACACGAACGAGTTCGCCGAGGCGGCCGCCCGATCGCCGTCGACGTCCACCAGCAGGTCGGTGCTCGTGTGCTGGGTGTGCTGCCCCTCGACCTCGGCCTGCCGCAGGAAGCCGATGACCTTGTCGATGCCGTGGAGTTCGCCCCCGCGCGGCGAGTGCACCGTCACATCGTCGGTATAGACGGTGCCGGCATCCTCCCACCGCTTCTCGTCGAGCAGACGCGCGAGGCGGGTGAACAGGTCGGCGATCTCGATGCGGTCGGCGATCAGAGTATCCGTGGACATGACATCCCTTTCGTTGGCGGTTCCAACATTGGTGCTGCCAACTATACAGACATTCATTGGATGCGCCAACGTTGTAGGGTGTCTGTCGTGGAAGAGACCCCCGCACGCCTGACCGCGAAGCCGAGCTGGCTGCTCACCCAGCTGGCGGTGCACGCGCACCGGTTGTCGTCCGACGGCTTCGGCGAGGTGGGCGCGCGTGGGTACCACTACCGGATCCTGGCCGCGCTGGACGAGTTCGGGGTCGCCAGTCAGGCCGAGCTGGGTCGCCGGTGCAACATGGACCGCAGCGACGTCGTGGCGGCGATCAACGAACTGGCCGAGCAGGGTTTCGTCGAGCGCACGCCGGATCCGGGCGACCGGCGACGCAACATGGTGACCCTCACCACGGCGGGTGGTCGGCAACTGCGACGCATGGACCGAGCGCTCGACCAGGTGCAGGACGACCTGCTCGGACCTCTCCCGGCCGAGGACAGGCAGACCTTGACCCGCCTGCTCGCTCAACTGCTCACGCACCACCAACGGGGCTGAGCACCGGCCGGCCGGTCCTGGGAGGGTCTTGTCGTTGCCGAGGTCAACGCGTTCGACGGCGGGCACCGGGAGGGACGGCGAGGAAGGCCAGGCCTACGGCGAGTACGGCCAGCCCGCACCAGGAGACCGCCGGCAGGTGCTCGCCCAGGACCACGACGCCCAGCACCGCAGCGACAGCGGGCTCCGCCAGAGTCAACGTCGTGGCCGTTTGGGCGGCAGTATGCCGCAGGCCGTACCCGAAGAGCCGGTAGGCGACGAACGTGGTGACCACCGCGAGATGCGCCGCCACCGCAGCGCCCCGAAGGGTGACCAGCCACTGCGTACCGCTCCCCAGCAGGACGGGCAGGACCAGCAGCGCCGCCACGCCGAACATCGCCCCCATCACCGCGCCGGAGGGATGCCCTCGTGCGATGAGCTTCCCGCCGATGAGCGAGTAGGCGGCATAGGACAGCCCGGCGAGAGCGGCCAGTGCCACGCCGGTGACGTCCATGGGCGCGGTGCCGCCGACGAGCTCAGGGCCCAGGACCAGAACGGTGCAGCCGATGACCGCCAGGACGGTTGCGCCGGCCCAGCGAGAGGTCGGCCTGGCCCGCGTCGTGAGCCAGGCCAGCAGGCCGGCGAAGACCGGCGCGCTGCCCAGCGCGATCACGGTGGCCACCGCCACCCCCGTGCGGGCGACGGCCGGATAGAAGCCGATCGGATAGCCGGCCACCGCCACCGCGCCGAGGAGGAGCAGCCACCGCTCGCCGCGCCCGCATCTCCTGAGGAGCGAGCGGGCGCTCCGGGTGGAAAGGAACAGCAGCAGGCCGCCGAGGGCGAGGCCGGCGGAGCCGATGGCCGCCGCCGGTGCCGCGGACGGAGCAAGGGAGCTTGCGGTGCCCGTGGTGCCCCACAGCACCGCGGCGGTCAGGATGGGAACCGGCCCGCTCCAGATGCCGGTGCGGTGGGCGCGCGGCTTGGCAGGCGCCGAGCGGGTGGAAGCCGGCAAAGAGGTGTGATTCGGCACAGTCGTGAACTTCCGTCGTCGAATACCGTCTGGGGATCTGGATTCGAAACGGGCGCACGGCACAGCCCCCTGGCCGCCGTGCAGGTCAGCCGGGGTCGCGGATCAAGCCCTCAGCGTATGCGCCCGGTCAGGCGCACAGCGGTGGCAGAACGACGTGCCAGTAGGAGTTCACGCGCCGATGGTACTGCCTCATCCAGCGATTCGAAGATCCGTCATCTGTCGGCGTGCTGGGCGGGCGCCGACTCGCGGACGTCATGTCGCCGCGCCGCTCGACCCTGACGTAACTGGAGTGCCGGCATCGAGCGGCTTGTCCGTGAGCAGCCGCACATCGCCACATCCTGGCTCGACGCCGACCACCGGTCGGTCTTCACCCACGCCCCGGAATTCACCCGGATCATCCGTGGCGCACAAGGCCGAGCCGACCGGGGTGAGCCCGGCGGCCCGCTCGGGATCGGCCGGGGCGGCTCACAGCCTGGCGTGTCGGGTGATGCGGTCGACATCGGGCACGATCGTGGTTGTCCGCGTATGTATGGCGACCCAGTTCAGGACCCGAGGATGCAGCAGTGACCGGAAGTGAGCAAGGACAGACGATGACGCCGGTGGACACGACGGAGGTTGGAAAGGGCGGCGCCGGCCGCCGGGACACCGGCACCGGGACCTGGCGCGCGCGCGTCCGCCGGCCGATACGGGCCGCCTCCCGGCCGGGCCCCTGGAAGCGCGGTCTGGTGCTCGCGGTGCTGGCGCTGCTGCTCGGCCTGTTCATGCTGCTGCATGCGAAGATCCCGAACCGGATCGGGAACCTCGGCAGCCTGGTGGAGACCTTCCTGCCGTGGTTCGGCCTGTTCGTCCCGGTGCTGTCGGCCGGGGCGCTGTGGCGCCGCTCCGCCTCCGCTGTGGTCGCGCTGCTGCTGCCGGTCATGGTGTGGCTGAACCTCTTCGGCGGGCTGCTCGGCGACAAGTCCCGCCCGGGCGGCGACCTCACCGTGGCAGGCCACAACGTCGACGCCGACAATCCCGACCCGGCCGGCGTCGCCCGTGACCTGGCCGCCTCCGGGGCGGACGTGCTGGCCCTGGTGGAGCTGACCGCGCAGACCCGTGGCACGTACGAGAAAGGGCTGGCGAAGGCGTATCCGTACCACACGGTGCAGGGCACGGTCGGACTGTGGAGCAAGCTGCCGCTGTCGGATATCCGGCCGGTCGACATCAGGATGGACCACGGGCCGCTGGGGGACACCAAGCCGGTCGACACGAGGATGGCCTACAACCGGGCGCTGCGCAGCACGGTGGCCACGGACCAGGGTCCGCTGGCGGTGTACGTGGCCCACCTGGGGTCCGTACGGGTGAATCCCAGGACGGGCTTCTGGACGGCTCAGCGGGACCGCGGCGCGCAGGCGCTCGGCACGGCCATCGCCGCCGAGCAGAACGAGCGGGTGGTGCTGCTCGGCGACCTGAACGGCACCATGGGCGACCGCGCGTTCGCCGGCATCACCTCGCAACTGCGCTCGGCCCAGGACGTGGCCGGGGACGGCTTCGGCTTCAGCTGGCCGGCGAGGTTCCCGGTGGTGCGGATCGACCAGATCCTCGTACGCGGCGTGGAGCCGGAGAGCTCGTGGGTGCTGCCGGCCACCGGCAGCGACCATCTGCCGGTGGCGGCGAGAATCAGCTGGTGAACCCGTACGGATTCGTCATCGGGCCGGCCTGCGCCGGCGACGCTGCGGCGGTGTCAGCGCCGTCTCGCTCTGATCACGCCGCAGCGCCCCGCCGGAGCGACTCGGGGCAGCGCCACTACCCCGAGTCGGCGGCCGACCGGGTCCATCTGATCCAGATGCTGTACGCGGCCGGCCTGTCCAGCCGGACCATCGCCGAACTGCTGCCCTACGTCGAGGCCAAGGTCAGCACTCCGGCCTCGCGTGCCCGGCTCGCCGCCGAGCGCGATCGCATCGATGCCCGGATCGCCGCGTTGACCCGTACCCGTGACCGTCTGGACACGGTCATCCAGATCTCCGGAAGCCCGGGCAGCGGCTGCACGTGGATCGAGGAGCACGACGTCGCCGCAGAGGCGGGTCGCTCCGCGACGCCGTGATCAGCGGCCAGGGCGGGCTCGATGCCAAGACCGCGGTCGGTTGCGCGGAGAGTCGAGCCGGGTGTCCCGGGGTCATCTGAGGGGCTCCTCCATCGCCTCGACGGGCATGGAGATCCGCCAGGCGATGAATCCGGCCGTGGCGAGCCCGGCGATGGCCAGGGAGCTACTGGCGAGAAACGGATCGGTGCCGTTCACGGCGGGGGCGAACCCGATGCCGACGTAAATCGTGATCCCGGTGGAACCGCCCAGCTGGTCGGCGGCTCGTTGCACACCGGAAGCGATGCCGGCGTCGTCTTCGGTCACCCCGGTCACCGCGACGTACTGCAGCCCGACGATCCCGAACCCCATCCCGGCGGCGATGAGCACCATGGCCGGAATCATCGCCAGACCGGTGGCCCCGAGGTAGGCGACCAGCGCGATGGCGACCATGGCCGTCATGGTCAAGCCGATGCCGGCCAAGACACAGGCCCGCGCGCCCCACCGACCGAGCAGCCGGGGAACCAGCACCGAGGCCACGATCAGGGACACCGCCAGAGGCGACATCGTCAGACCGGCCTGGAGCGGGCTGACGCCCGAACGCTCCTGCAAGTAGTAGGTGAACAGCAGGAACGAGGTGGACAGTGCCGCGCTCAGCAGAGCGGTGGCAAGGTTGGCCAGGACGCGCGGCCGGTTGCGGAAGAACCGCAGCGGCACCAGTGGGTTCCGCGAACGGCGCTCGACCCTGATGAACAGGGCCCCCGCCGCTACCGCGCCGACCAACGCCACCGGCGACGGCCACGGCAGTGTGCCGTTCGTCTCTCCTGCCTCGACGACCCCGAAGGTGAACAGCAGCGGGGCCGCGGTCAGCAGAAGCGCCCCGGGAAGGTCCAGCGGTGTGCGCTCGGCAGGCCGTTCACTCGGCACGAGAAAGACCACGGCGGCGAGCACCACCAGGATGAAAGGCACGGACACCAGGAAGATCCACCGCCAGCCCAGCAGCTCGGTGATGATCCCGGAGACCACGAACCCGAGGACAAGGCCACAGCTCGCGACGGCCGCCCACACGCTCAGCGCCCTCGACCTGCGCGATCCCTCGGGAAACATGAGCACGATCACCGCCATCGCCGCCGGAAGCGCGATCGCTTCACCGGCACCCTGCAGCAGCCGGGCCGCCACCAGCAGGGCGAAGGATGGTGCGAGCCCGGCCAGCACGGACGCGGCGCCGAAGAGCGTTACGCCGAGCAGAAGGACGCGGCGCCTGCCGAGCACGTCACCCAGCCGGCCGCCGAGCATCAGCAGTCCGCCCCCGGTGATCGTGTACCCGACCACGACCCAGGTCAGCGCGTGACCGTCGACGCCGAAGTCGCCGCCGATCGAGGGCAGAGCGACGTTGACCACGGTCACGTCGACCGCGATGAAGAACTGCAGCGTGGCCATGCAGTACAGGACCAGCCACGCACGCGCCGGGGACGATCCGTCCCGGCGCGAGAAAAGAACGCCTGAGAACACCGAGTGCTCCGTTGCTCAGAAGAGGGAAGTTCCGAGCAGCACGAACATGCCGCTCCGGTCCGATCACGAAGCGGCAGAACGTTCAACAGAAGGTGAGACGAACGCCCCGCCGCTAGCGGAGCGTCCTCGTCACTGCGGCGGCAGCGGCCGCGCTCGAAGCACCAGACATGCCGCTGACCTTACCAAGCCGATGGCAGGGCGATCATCTCTGCTTGACGTCACTCTCCACCTTGGAGGGGGTCCGACGAGCCGGGGACATGGCCGCAGGGCTCGGTCAGGTGGAGTCTGCTACGCGATGTCGATGCCGGCCGCGCGCATTCTCGCCTCGAACAGCGCCGCCAGCCGGGTCCAGGCCGGCTTCTGCTCTTGTCCGTGATGGCTGAGCAGGCTGTACCGAATCGCGGCGTCGGTGCGGGCGCGGAGTCCGGCCGGGATGGGCAGCAGTTCCGGATGGGCGAAAAAGTGGTCGGCCATGGCTGTGGCGAGTTCGTCGACCCGTGGGTCGTCCGGCTCCCACTCTGCGGCATGCCACATGCGCTTGACCAGGGAGAGATAGTGAGGATCGTCGAGGGCGCGCTCGACCTTGGCGACATAGTCGTCGAAGCCCTCCGGCACCAGGGCCCTGATCAGCACCAGACCCTCGCGGGCCATCATCACATCGTCCGGGGTGAAGCCGAGATCGGCGGCCACCCGGTCCAGCTTCACGAGAACGCGGTCGGGCAGCAGGGCCCGGTCGCCGGTGGTGAGCCGGCGCAGCATGTCACGCCGCGCGATAAGATCGTCGATCCGTTCGGTGAGGCGTCGTTCGACGTCGACGAGCGCGGCGGCGAACCGGTCAGGATCGGCGTCGAGGATCGCCCGGATCTCGGCCAGCGGTACGCCGGCGGCGGCCAGCGTCCGGATCTGGATCAGTCGCAGCAGATCGGCCGATCCGTAGCGGCGGTAACCGGAGCCGTCCCGGCGGGGTTCGTCCATCAGCCCGTGCTTGTGGTAGTGCCGTATGGCCTTCACGGTGACGTCGGCGAAGGCCGCCGCCTGGCCGATCGTGACACCGTCCGTCATCTGCTCTGCCGACCTCGCGACCGTGCGGTGCCGGCGAGCTCGCGAACCGCGTCGGCGACGGCACGGAAGTCCTTGCGCAGCATGTTGCCGTGGTTACCGGCGACCTTCGCGCTCACCTTGATGTTCGGGTTGCGGGCGAGCACCGGGTCGAGGCTGGCGCGCATGCTTTCCATTTCATCACGGCCGCCTCCGAGATTGGCGCCAGTGGCGACCACGTACCGGACCGGGAAGGTCACACTGTCGAAGACCGGGTCGAGGGCGGCGTAGATCTCGTTGAGCTCGATGTTGCTCTTGGCGTGCTGCTCGGCGGACATCTTCCCGGCCATGCCCATCGTGGAGAGCAATGGCAGCAGCCAGCGCGACCGGCGCCACAGCCGCCGGATCCGCTCCTCGGCATAGGCGAAGTCGTACGGGTACGCGCCGTCCACGGACACCACTCCCAGGACGCGTTCCGGATTCCGGACGGCCCAGTGCAGCGCGACCGGCGCGCCATAGGACCAGCCGACCAGAAGCGGCCGGTCCACGCCCCTGGCCGTGAGGACGGCGCCGACGTCACGGACGTGCGCCTCGAACGAGGCGGCCGCAGCCGAACGACCCGATCGACCACGGGCCCGCATGTCGTAGGTGATGTGCCGGTAGCCGCCGCCGAGTTCGGCGATGACGCGCCGCCAGTACCGCTGACTGGCGAACTGGCCGTTGAGGTAGACCACGGAAGGGCCGGGCCCGCCGGTGTCGGTCACCGCCAGCGCGGTGTCGTCCACCGGCACCATGCCTGCCCAGGAGGAGTTGAAGTCGGCCACCTGTTCAGCGTGCACCCTGACCCAAGGTCAAGGTCAAACCCCCCGGTGACACCTACGCTCACCGGCGCGCCTCGGCCGGTCGGGCCGCCCGGGGCATCGAAGCCTCGGCTCACCCAGAGTCCCGGTGTGCCGGGGCTCTTCCTCCTCAAACGATTGGGGTCGCGGGCGCGCTTGATGGCGATGCGCGGCCCGGCGGCTTGGAACGGCGGCGGGCATGCCCGATCACGTTCGTGCTGCCCGACCGGGGCTTCTACGCCCAGCGCCGCGACGAGGTGCGGGTCGTGGTCGATGCCGCTCCGGGCCGTGAGCTGATCGAGATCGCGGCCAACCGCAACGTGCCGATGACACAGCCCGCCGAGCCGGTGCGCCGCCACCGCCGATCGCCGCGCTCCTCGTCGGGACCCCCACGGCATCGCCGCCGGCCCGGACGGAGATCTGTGGACCGCCCTGGAAAAAGGAGCGGTCGCCCGACTCGCCCCAGGATCGCCGAGAGCGCAGGACTCCCGCCGACCACAAGATCACTCATCGGACGGACCCGGGCGTCGGACCAGCTCGCGGCAGAGTCTCCTCGATCATGCCGCCCGCCGGTGAGATACTTTCTGGCCGAATGCGTTGCTGGTCGTTCGACTGCTTCGCGCGGCAGGAGGAGTGACACAGCGGATGCGAGACGGGCGGAATCAGTGATAGGCGTGGGCTTCGACCCGATCGGGCTGGTCGGCCGAGACCGGGAGCTCGCCGAGCTCACGATGTTCCTGGACAAGGCTGCGACGGACGGAGCCACCGTCCTGCTCACCGGTGAGCCGGGTGTGGGGAAGACGGCGCTCCTCGACGCGACCGCCGAGCTGGCGGTCACGAAGGGAGCCCGGGTCATCCGCGGGAGCGGCGTCGAGTACGAGACGGACATCAGCTTCGCGGGGCTCCACCAGCTCGTCGCCTCACTGCCGCACGAGCTCGGTCGTCTGCCGTCTCCCATACGGGAGGCCCTCGAGGTCGCGCTCGGTCTCGGTGCCGGTCCCGCGCCGAAACCGATCGCCGTCATGAACGCGGCACTTTCGCTGTTCGAAGAGGCCGCGAAGGAGCAGCCGCTGCTCCTCGTGGTCGACGATCTCCATGTCGTCGACCACGCGAGCCGGTCCGCGGTGGGATTCGTCGCCAGAAGACTGGCCGGTCGCCGCATCGGGCTGCTCGGAGCCCGGCGACCGGAGTCCGGCGAACCCTTCCCGTCCACCGGCCTGACAGAGATCGAGGTCACGCCGCTCAACGACGCGGACGCACTGCGACTGCTGTCCCGGCGCTTCGCTCACCTCCCCCGCCGAGTCCTTTCCAGCGTGGCGCGAGAAGCGCAGGGAAATCCCCTCGCCCTGCTCGAGTTCGCCGGGTCCACCAGTGTGTCCGGCGACCGGGACGGCGCGGGGTGGCCGAGCGGCCCGGGGCGAGACGTCCGTGCTCTGTTCGGCGCCCGCGTCGAACGGCTGCCGCCGAGAACGCGCGACCTGCTGCTGCTCGCGGCTCTCGAAGGCTCCGGCGACATCGGCGTCCTTGAGGCGGCCTGTGGGCCGGGCGGCCTCGAGGGACTCGCTCCGGCGGAGCGCGACCACCTGGTCATGGTCGCGGAGAACGGCCGCGCCGTGCGCTTCCGGCATCCGCTGGTCCGGTCCGCGGTGGTCGACGGCTCCACCGGCGAGCAGCGGCGCAGCGCCCACCGCCGGTTGGCCGACGTGCTGGTGGACCAGCCCGAGCGCCGCGGTGACCACCTCGCGAGAGCCACGACCGTGCCCGACGAGGCGGTCGCCGCCGTGATCGAGTCGGCGGCCGAGAGCAGCCTGCGGCGCGGCGACGCCGACGGCGCGGTCGCGAGGCTGCGGCGCGCGGCCGAGCTGAGTCCCGACCGGGCGGACCGCAGGCGCCGCCTGTCGCGGGCCGCGTACATCGCCGCCTGGGTCGCGGGCTACCTTGAGGTCTCGCACGAGATCATGCGCGAGGTGCAGGGCGATCCGGCGGCCCGGTCGCTCTCGGCGGCCGCGGCCGCCGGCTTCCTGGTGCTGGTCACGGAGGGTGACGCCGACACGGCCCACACGCTCCTGATGAAGGCGATCGAGCAGGCCCCGGCCCCGTACGACCCGCCACACGGCGAGCTGGAGACCGCGCTCTTCACCCTCACGCTCGCCACCCAGTTCTCGGGCCGGCAGGAGCACTGGCAACCTCTGGTCGACGTGCTCGCCCGGCTTCCCGAAGCACCGCCGGCCGCCGCGGCGTCACTGGGGCGCATCCACCACGACCTCGGCTCCGTCACCGACGACCTGCTGCGCCGCCTGGACGAGGAGATCTCCCGGCTGAAGGGCCAGACCGACGCCGACGTGGTCATCCGCACCGCCCTGGTGGCCGAGTACTTCGATCGGCTCCCGGGCTGTCGCGAGGCCGTGTTACGGGTCATCCGCGACGGCGGAGCGGTGGGGGCGAGCATGCCTGGCCTGATCTTCATCGCCGTCGACGACATGTACGCCAGTCGGTGGCAGGCGTCGGCCGACGCCGCGGCCGAACTCATCGCGCTGTGCGAGGAGACGGGATACCACTTGTTCGCTCAGGTGGGGCACTACGTTTCCGCGATGGCCGCGGCGCAGCGCGGCGACCTCGACGTGTGCCATGAGCACTGCCGGAACATCTGGGACTGGTCGGGGCCCAGGCGCCTGCGGCGGCTGGTGAACCACGCCCACCAGGCGGCGGCCCGGGCGGCCGTCGGCGCCGCCGACTTCGAGACGGCCTACCGGCACGCCACGGTGATCTGTGCGCCCGGTGTGCTGCCGCCCTTCAACCCCGATGTGGA
This sequence comes from Sphaerimonospora mesophila NBRC 14179 = JCM 3151, assembly GCA_001552515.1. Lineage (GTDB taxonomy): Bacteria > Actinomycetota > Actinomycetes > Streptosporangiales > Streptosporangiaceae > Sphaerimonospora > Sphaerimonospora mesophila. Next base: position 22,473 of record BCRI01000011.1, on the reverse strand, counting down.
GTTGTCCGCACCCGACCTCGTCGAAGCCGCCCTGCGGACCGGGCGGCACGCGGAAGCGATACGGCACGCCGAAGCGATCCGCGGCTCCGGCATCGCCCGCCTGTCGTCGCGAATGGCGCTGACGGTGGCCACGGTCACGGCGATGACCTCGGCTCCCGAGGACATGGCCCAGCGCTTCGAGGAGGCCCTCGAACTACCGGGCGCCGAACAGTGGCCGTTCGAGGTCGGCCGCGTTCATCTGTCATACGGCGAGGCGCTGCGCCGCCAAGGACTCAACCGCGAGTCCCGGACGCAGTTGACTGCCGCCCGCAGACGTTTCGAGGAGCTCGGGGCCCGCCCGTGGGAGGCCCGGGCAGCGGCGGAACTCCGGGCCACCGGGATGACGCGGACCGCCCGGGGCAAGGCGGGAGAGGCCCTCACCCCGCAGGAACTGGAGGTCGCCAGGCTGGCGGCGTCGGGGCTGTCGAACCCGCAGATCGCATCGCGTCTGTTCCTGTCGCCGCGGACGGTGTCGTCACATCTCTACCGCGTGTTCCCGAAGCTGGGCATCACCTCACGCGCCGAGCTCCGCGACGCTCTGGACGCGTTGCCCCCGGAGCCGCCGGCCGACGAGGCGTGACGGCCGCAGCACCTCTCAGGGTCTGACGTAAGCACTCCGTCGGCCGGATGTCAGTCACCTGACGCGGCCGACCGGATGTCAGTCACCTGACGGAGCCGGTCGGATGTCAGTCAGCTGACGGAGGCCGTCGGCATGGTCGCTGAGCCACTCTTGTGGAGACATCGAATCCGCCCGGCACTCGGGCGGGACCACAAGGAGCAGACCATGCCGTTCGTCACCACCGGCGACGGAACCGGGATCTTCTACAAGGACTGGGGCTCGGGCCGGCCCATCATGTTCCACCACGGCTGGCCGCTGAGCTCGGACGAGTGGGACGCCCAACTGTTGTTCCTCGTCCAGCGGGGCTACCGCGTCATCGCCCACGACCGCCGGGGGCACGGGCGCTCCGCCCAGGTCGGCCACGGGCACGACATGGATCACTACTCGGCGGACGCCGCTGCCGTGGTGGCGCACCTCGGCCTGCGCGACGTCGTCCACGTCGGCCACTCCACCGGCGGTGGAGAGGTCGCCCGGTACGTTGCCGGGCACGGCGCCGGACGGGTCGCCAAGGCCGTCCTCATCGGAGCGGTCCCGCCGCTCCTGGTCCAAACAGAATCGAATCCGGGAGGGGTGCCGATCGAGGTCTTCGACGGCTTCCGCGAAGCCGTGGCCACCGACCGCTCCCAGTTCTACCTCGACATCGCCTCCGGGCCGTTCTACGGGTTCAACCGTCCGGGCGCGGACGCGTCCCAGGGTGTCATCTGGAACTGGTGGCGTCAGGGGATGGCCGGTGGCGTACAGGCGCACTACGAAGGGATCAAGGCGTTCTCTGAGACCGACTTCACCGACGACCTCCGGGCGATCGACGTGCCCACGCTCATCATGCACGGCGACGACGATCAGATCGTTCCGATCGCCTGCTCCGCCGAGGTGGCGGTCACGCTGGTCAAGAACGCCAGCTTGAAGGTCTACCCGGGGCTGTCGCACGGCATGTGCACCGTGAACGCCGAGACCATCAACGCCGACCTCCTCGACTTCATCAAGAACTGACACCGGCCGGACCCGAGTGCCCGGCCGGGGGAACCGAACGCGACCTCTCAGCTTTCGAGCCTGCACAGGCCCGGTAGGCGATCCGCAGGCGGAGCAACGTCGCTGACACCGTTTCGGCTTACCGAAACCGCATCGAGGCATCGCGGCCCGCCACGGCAGGCGGCACCCAGCCGATGCCGACCCGTCAAATCCCACCCCTTTCAAGGAGTCTTGTCATGTCGGATCACACGACGACCCCCGTTCTGGAAACCGCCGCCGCGGAGTTCGCCGCAGCCACCGCCGATCCGCCCTATCTGTTCGACCTGGGCCCCGTCGAGGGCCGCAAGACGGTCGACGAGGTGCAGTCCGGTGAGATCGACAAGCCGCAGGTCGACGAGGAGTGGATCACCGTTTCCGGCGGCCCGACGGGGAGTGTCCGGGCCCGTATCGTCCGCCCGCCCGGTGCCACCGGGCCCCTGCCCGTCATCCTCTACATCCACGGCGCCGGCTGGGTGTTCGGCAACGCCCACACCCACGACCGCCTGGTCCGCGAGCTCGCCACCGGCGTGAACGCCGCCGTCGTCTTCCCCGAGTACGACCTTTCCCCCGAGGCCCGCTACCCCATCGCCATCGAGCAGAACTACACCGTCGCCCAGTGGGTCGTGCGCGAAGGCGCGAACCACGACCTGGACGCCTCGCGCATCGCGGTCGCGGGTGACTCCGTGGGCGGCAACATGAGCGCCGCCCTGACCCTGATGGCCAAGGAACGCGGCGACGTCCCGCTGGTGCAGCAGGTGTTGTTCTACCCGGTCACCGATGCGAACTTCGACACCGGCTCCTACCACCGGTTCGCCGAGGGCTACTTCCTGCGCCGCGACGGCATGCAGTGGTTCTGGGACCAGTACACCACCGACCCCGCACAGCGAGCCGAGATCACCGCATCCCCGTTGCGCGCCACCACCGAGCAGCTCACCGGCCTGCCACCGGCACTGATCATCACCGCCGAGGCGGACGTCCTGCGCGACGAGGGCGAGGCCTACGCCAACAAGCTCCGCGCCGCCGGCGTCCCCGTCACCGCCACCCGCTACCAGGGCATCATCCACGACTTCGTCATGCTCAACGCCCTCCGCGGCACCCAGGCCGCCGAAGCCGCCATCACCCAGGCCACCGCCACACTCCGCGCAGCCCTCCACACCGCCTGAACCCACAGCACGACAGCACCGCGCGGCCAGACCCTCCACGGGTGCGTCTTCCGACGAGACGCCGCTCGGTCCCGCCCCAGATCCGGGGCCCACAGAACGCGCCCCAGATCCGGGGCCCACAGAAAGGGAAAGAAATCATGTCCGACACCAACCTGCGCGACTTCTACAAGAGCTACGTCGAGGCGCTCAACGCGCGCGAGTTCGACCGCATGGACGAGTTCGTCCACGAATCCATCGTCATGCACAGTGAGCCGAGCTCCCGCGCGGCTCTCGTCGCACAGCTGAACAGCATCGTCGACGCGGTCCCCGACTTCCACTGGGAGGTCCAGGAGCTCGCCATCAACGGCGACAGCATCGCCGTCCGTGCGATCAACACCGGCACCCCCGCCAAGGAGTGGCTCGGGGTCGCTCCCACCGGCAAGTCGATCGAGATCGTCGAGTACGCCATCTACCGGGTCCGCGACGGGAAGTTCCTGCACATGTCGGCCGTCCACGACGCCGAGACCCTGCAGAAGCAGCTCGCAGGCTGACCCAGTCAGACTCGGCCGCTGCAGAGCCGACGCAAGCGGGGGTGTCCCGGCCCTTCCGGCCGGGGCACCCCCGCTCTGTTCAGCGCCCTACACGGCCGACGTCGCGGCGAGCGGCACGCCGCTGCCGGCGGTGGACCACCGGCTCGCGCGTCCTGGCGATCCGCGGCGGGCACCGCTCACGTTCACCCAGCTGCGCCGCTTGCGCCAGGAGCACGGCGTCATTGGCCGCGGGCACGCCGAGTTGCGTCCTGCGGAAGCGCATCGGCGACCGTCGTGACCTTCCCGGAGCCGGGCTCAGCCGACCCTGAACTTGTCGGCGAGCTGGAAATCGGACTCTTCGGGCAGGTCGTGGTGGAAGATCTCGGGGGTGTCGCGCTCGACGTGGGCCTTCCAGTAGAGGTCGGCGATCACGTCCGGCTCCGAGTTCGGCCGGCCACTTCCGATTCTCGCGCCCAGGGCGATGTGCGCGACGTGCACTCCCCGGTCGGCGACGGACTCGTTCAGCGCGAGGAGCCAGTTGCGCATGGCAGCGTTCGCGACGTTCGCGTTGGCGACCTGCGGGACGACCATCGGGCCCGATCCGGCACCGCTCGTACCGATGATGGTGCCGGCACCACGGTCGATCATGCCGGGAAGCACCTGGCGAACAGCGGCGACCGCGCCGAAGAAGTAGGTGTCGAGCTCGGGCAGAACCGCCTCGACGGTGAGATCGACCGCGGAGACGAGCGGCCGTTCCGCCAGGTCCGACAGCGTCGGGGCAGGTGAGTACTCCAGGACGTCAATGGACCCGAAGTGCTCCTCCGCGGCCGCCAGCGCCTTTTCGAGATTCGGGCGATCAGTGACATCGGCCACGAAAGCGGCAGCCGACACCCCTGCACTCCGGAACCTGTCGACCATGGCCGCGAGTTGCGATTCGCGTCGCGCCACGAGCGCCACGTTGAAGCCGCCCTTCTCGGCGAACTTCGCACCGATGGCGAACCCGAGTTGCGGCCCGGCCCCCACGATCACAATGGTCGACACAGCTCGTCCTCCAACAGCGAATCCGCATGCCCCGGCGCGGTTATCGCAGTGGCGGACCCGGACCCGGGCCCGGCTCCCGACCGGCCGATGGTCGACCTCGCCGTCGACCTCCTGTTGATCATAGTGCCGCGGCTTTCGTGATGATCACCGACGCGGCATGCACCCAGCGCGAGAACGCCGGAGCCCTGAGGTCCCTGTGCAGCGCGAACCTCGTACGGTTCAGCACGGCAACCTTCGCTCGTTCACCTTCACCCCGCACATCGGCGGCGACCCGGTTCATGTGCACCGAATCAGTCGAGCAGTGCGGTCGCCTCGACCTCGACGAGCACATCCGGCTCGAAGAGGTGGTCGACACCGATGAGGCTGGCCGGCGGCATGGGAAGCTGGAGGCCGATCTCTTCGGCGACTGCCTCTACTCCGGCCATGAAGTCGCCGATCTTCTCCGGGCTCCACTGGGTCACGTAGAACGTCAGGCGCAGCACGTCCGCGAACGAGGCGCCCGCGCCCGCCAGGCCGAGGGCGGTGTTCCGCAGGGCCTGGGCCACCTGCCCGGCAAGATCTCCGGGGGCCACCGGTGTTCCGTCGGCCTGGCGGGCGACCTGCCCGCTGACATGTACCTGAGTCGTGCCCTTGCCGACGGCCACATGGTGGTAGGGGGTGGGCTGCATCATGCCTTCCGGCGTGAAGTGCTGGACGGTCATGGCCGTTTCTCCTTCTCGAAGTAGGTATCCGTAAGATATCTACTATCGGAAGGACACTTCAACGAGACTAGGTTTCACCATGGATACCGACGGCGAACTCCGCATCGACGCCCCGCACCGCGAGCTCCTCGATCAGGTGCTCGACAAGTGGTCCCTCGGCGTACTCAACGAGCTCTGCGAACGCCCCTGCCGCTTCAACGAGCTCCGCCGGGCCATTCCCGCGGTCACGCAGAAGTCGCTGACCGCTACTCTTCGCCGACTTGAGCGCAACGGGGTGATCGAACGCGAGGTTGTCTCCACGCGTCCGGTGGCGGTCAGGTACCGGATCACGCCGCTAGGCAAGACCCTGCGGCAGCCCATTGACGTATTGCTGGCGTGGGCCTCGGAGCACATGCCCGCGATCGAACGCGCGCGCGGCGCTTTCGACACGCGGGAAGAGACAAGACTCTGAGCCTTCTTCCCTGACCGGTCCGGGACCGTACGAGCAACGGCTCTGTCCCGCTCCCGGGCCGGACGAGCGCTCGACGTCGCGGTATCGAAATCCACGGCGCTGCGGCTGCTCCTGCGGTCGCCGCTGCCGCCCCAGCGGGTTGCCCGCGTGCTCGGGGTCGATGGCCTCGCTCTCAAGCGCCGCCACCGGTACGCCACCGTTCTCACCGACGCCGGAACCGGCGAGCGCGTCCGCCGACCACGGTCCCCAGTACCACGGGGACCCCACCTCGGCATCGAGGGTGTGTCCGACCCGAACACGTCCCCTGGATCGACCCGACCCATCCGGCCTGACGAACGGCCCGGTGTCAGCGGCTTCACCGCTCAGAAATCCTCCGCCACGTCGTCAGTTCCGGTAGCCCCTCGCCACCCGCGGAAGGATTGACGACCATGACCGACGCCAGACTGCTGGGCGACGACGAGGCCGCGTTCATCGCGGCGGCCCGCTCACATGACACAGCACAGTTCGCGCTCCTCACGGAGCGCTACCGGCGTGAGCTGCAGGTGCACTGCTACCGGATGCTCTCGAACTACGACGACGCCCAGGACATGACGCAGGAGACGTTCCTGCGGGCGTGGAACAAGCGGGAGTCGTTCAAGGGCCACGCTGCGCTGCGGACCTGGCTGTACCGGATCGCGACGAACGCCTGCCTCGACTTCCTGGAGAAGCGCAACGACCGCACACCCGTGCCTGCCGAACTGCCGGGCGCGGGCTCGGAAGTGCGCTACCTGCAGCCCTACCCGGACCGGATGCTCCCGGAGGACCCGCAGGATTCGGTGGTGGCGCGGGAGACGATCGAGCTGGCGTTCATCGTCGCCGTCCAGCACCTGCCGCCGCGGCAGCGGGCGGTGTTCATCTTGCGCGACGTCCTCGGCTGGCCGGCGTCGAAGGCCGCCAACGCCCTCGAGCTGACCGTCGCATCGGTGACCAGCGCACTGCAGCGGGCGCGCGTGACGATGCGCGAGCAGCTGCCCGACCGCCGTCTCGACTGGCGGAGCCCTGCCACGCACGAGCTGTCCGATGACGAGCGCGGCGTGGTGAAGTCGTATATGGACGCCCATGAGCGCAACGACCTCAACGGGCTGATGGCCCTGCTGCGCGACGACCTGCGCTTCGCGATGCTGCCCGAGCCGGGCACCTTGATCGTCACGGCCAAGGACGCGGTGGACGGCTGGGTCTCCGGTGGGCTCTTCCAGCGCGGCTACGACGACTGGCGCTGCATCGTCACGACGGTCAACCGCATGCCTGCCGCCGTGCTGTACCTCCGCACCCCCGACGACCCGGAATACCGTTTGTTGAACATCGCGGTCCTGCACATCGTCGACGGGAAGGTCGCCGAGCTCACCGGATTCGACGCCACCGACAAACCATGGCTGGGCCTGCCCGCAACGCTGTGATCAGACAAGTCCCCATCGTCGACGAGTCCAGCGCACGGGCCGGCGTCACCGTCGTCCTCATGTCCAGCGAGTCGGTCACCAGCTCACCCGGAACGCAAGGAAGGGCCGGGGAAAGGTTCGCTCATCGCCCATCGCCGAGGGTCACGGTGAGCCACGCCGGGAAGAATCTCGACCTGGCCTTACGAGCCGAGCATCTGGCCCGTGCTCATCGCCTCGTCTCGTATCGGGTCAGCACCACGCCGCCGGGAAATGTCCGCGTCTCGACCAGGTTCAGGTTCATCCAGCTGTCCAGCGCGGTGAAGAACGGCGTGCCGCCGCCCACCAGGACCGGCACGGTGACCAGCGCGTACTCGTCGATCAGCCCGGCCCGCATGGCCGCCCCGGCGAGCGTCGCGCCGCCGATGTCCATCGGGCCGCCGTCCTCGGCCCTGAGCCGGGCGATCTCGGCGACCGCGTCGCCGGTGACCAGGCGGGTGTTCCAGTCGACCTTGTTGATCGTCGATGAGAACACCACCTTCGGCATGTCCCGCCAGAGGCGCGCGAACTCGGTCTCCGCCGGGGTAGCGTCGGGCCGCTGGTCGCCGGTCGGCCAGTGGGAGCTCATCGTTTCCCACAGCTTGCGCCCGTACAGCGACAGATCGCTCGCCCGCATCTGGTCGTACCACCACTGGAACAGCTCGGCGCTCGGCGATGAGTCCGGTCCCTCCCCTCCACTCCAGCCGATGTCGTCGCCGGGCGCGGCGATGTAGCCGTCCAGGGTCACGTTCATGCCGAAGATCAGTTTCCGCATCGTGTCAGCCTCCCTGAGTCGATCTCACACCTACAGACGGGCGCGGCGCGGAAACCTAATCGGTGCGCGATCTGCGTCCGCAGGTAGTCCTCGCGTTCCGGACTCAGCACGGCGCATTCGGCGGGCTCGAGCACCACCGACCGGATCTCGATTGATGGCGCCCCGGAGGAACTCACGGGCTGCTTCATGGCGTGTCGGGCGTGGCCGCGCGGAGTTCGGCGGCCACCGCGCGCTCGCGAAGCTGGGCGGCCTCCGCCCTGGCCACGTCGAGCTGCGCCCGCAGGTCGGCCAGGCGGGCCCGCTCCAGCGCCAGCTCGGCCTGGAGCCGCTCCCGCTCGGCGATGGCCGTACGAGCCTGCTCGACGGCGCGATGCGCCTCGTCCCTGGCGGCCTGTGCCCGTTCGTGGGCCTGCTCGGTCTCGGCCGCGGCCCGCGCCGCAGCCGCCACCGCCTGGTCCCTGGCCGTCTCGGCCGCCTGCGCGTGGGACAGCGCGCGGTCGCGTTCGGCATGCGCCTGGCCGACCGCCCGATCTCGTTCGGCTTCGGCGCGAGTGACGGCGCGGTCGCGTTCGGCCTCGGCGGCCTGGGCTCGGGCGAGCGCTGCCGCACTGGCCTGCTCGGCCTCGCGGTGTGCGCGCCGGGCCAGCTCGGCCTCGTTCTTCGCCGCGGTGGCCTCGGCGGCGGCTCGTTCGTGCTCCTGCCGTTCCCGTACGGCGTCCGCTCGCGCCTGGCGTGCTTCCGAGACGGCCTGGTCGACCCGTGTGGTCAGTTCCTTGACGGCCTGCTCACGGGCGGTCTCGGCCGCCTCTGCCCGGCGCTTGGCCGCGGCGGCCTCCTGCTGGGCCCTCCGCTCGGTGCTCGCCGCCTCGCGCAGGGCGGCCAGTGCCTGCTCTCGGGCGGTCTCGGCGTCGGCGAACGCGCTGTCACGTTCGGCATAGGCATCCTCGGCCGCCTGCCGGGACTCCTGCGCCTCCCGCCGGGCGGCCTGCGTGGCCTCACGTGCCAGCCGCACCTGTTCCAGCGCCTGCTCGCGCTCGGTGCGGGCGATGGCGACACGGGTGTGCGCCTCGGCCTGGACGGCGCTCAGCTTCGCCTCGACTCCCGCGGGGCTCAGCTCGTCGGCGAGCACCTGGGCGAGCGGCTCGATCGCGGCCGCCAGGCCCTTTTCCATGCGTTCGTACAGGTCCTCCACCCGGGCGAGCGCCCCCTCCAGCCCGGGGGCGGCGCGGCGCATCTCCCTTTCCCGTTTGGCGGCGGCCTGGCAGGCCCCCTGCGGGCAGTACTCCCTGGGCCTGCCACGCCTCACCTGCTGCTCTATCGCGGCGCCGCAGTGCTTGCAGGCCCGCGTCGTCACGGGCGGCGCGCTGCCCGTCTTGGGGGGAATCGTCACGCGTGCCAGCCTACCGATTTTCTGTATTTCTGGAAATCAAAATTCAGAAATCCCTATCTGTTGCGCCGCTGAACGGAACGGATAACTTGTGAGACGTGTAATTCCCACAAGTAATCTTCGACGTGAGTCATCCGGACGGAGCCGCCCAGGCGGGACCGATGTCAGGTCTCCCGAGAACCGATGTGATCTCCCCGCAGTCGGTGGATCATGGTGTTGATCCTCTCGTCGGCAGTGGTGTCCTCAGGAGCGGGTAACGAGGCGAGGAGGCCCCGGTCTCCTGTCCCTGGCCCACGGTGCAAAGGAGCGGTCAGGGCTTCGTGACCTTCGTCTTCTTCGGCTGACGGGGGACGGTCTTGGCCTTGTTGAGGTGCCCGTACACCATCGACCTCGGCACGCCGGACATGTCGGCGATCTGCTGGACGGTCTTCTCCCGCTCGTCGTAGAGCCGTTGGGCGAGCGCGGACTGGTCCGCCGTGAGCCGTGGCCGGCGCCCGCCGACTCGGCCGCGGGCTCGCGCTGAGGCGAGCCCGTCGTTCGTGTTCGCCACGATCAGCTCGCGCTGGAGCTCAGCAAAAACCGACAGCATCCCGAACATCGCCCGCCCTTCCATGGTGACGGTGTCGATGCCCTGCTCGATGACGTGCAGTCCGGTGCCGCGCTCGCGCAGCTCGGCACCGAGCGTCACCAGGTGCGGCACGGAGCGGGAGAGCGGTCGAGCCGGGCGACCTTCAAGGTGTCGCCCTCGCGCAGCAACCGCATGACGAGGTCGAGCTTCGGGCGGGACGCCTTCGCGCCGCTGGCGACGTCGACACTGAGTCCATTCGCCAAGTCGCGGCCGACCTAGCCGGGCACGAAGCGACGGGGCGGGAAAGAGGGTCGCCGGCCACTCTGCACGGTGGGTCAGAGCTCGGAGAGCGGGTAGGGCCGGCCACCTCGCCGAGCGAGGCGGCCGGCCTGTTCCAAGTCACTCCGGGATCTGCTTCTCGTTCCAGGTGTAGTAGATGTAGGTGCTGTCGGGCCCGGTCATCGTGCCGTAGACCTGCCAGAAGCTGTTGGCGCCGGGCGAGTAGCTGAAGACCTTGTCCCCGGGCCGGTCGTCCACGAACACGCTCGTGGACCCGTCGGCGGCCCGCATCCGTACCTCGATCGTGAATGTCGAGGTGTCCGGGATGTCGAGGCAGACCTCGTACGTGTACGCCACCGGACCATTGGCCATGTAGATACGACCGTCCACCGCCGCCCGCTGGACGTTGGTGGGGACGAAGCTGTTCACAACGCGGGTGTACCCGCCCGTGGAGCAGTCGACTGCGGGGGTGGCCGCGGACGCGGGACTGATGGCGGTGAGCGTGGCGCCGAGTACGCCGATGGTGGCGGCGAGAACGGAGATGGTGCGCTTCATGCCTCTCCTCATCCGTGCGGTGACCCTCCAACCAAGTAGTTGAAGGCTGAACTGATTCTGACTCGATTGCCGCATTCGGACAAGATCGGGCAAGAGTCCGCGCACGTTCGAGTCAAGCGGTCACGTTCAGCCCTTCATCGATGAACCCGGCCTTCTCGTTCTCGGCGAGAACGCGGTTCACGAGGGCGCGTCCCCCGGAGTCATTCAGGGCGTTTGATCTGGGTCCACCTTCGACGGCCAGGTCCCAACTGGTTTCCAACCAGGTCGCAAACGCTTTGCTCCACGGTGACGCCATGCGCCCTCGTACCGATGTCAGGTCTCCCTTACGCATGCGCTCCTCCAGCCGTCGCGGGGATTCGCGCGGGACCCCGGGGAGCGGCACCCCCCGGAAGTCACTGTTCATCAAGATCGGCTCATTCATCGTCGTGACCGTGGCGACGGTGGGATGGACCCTGACGGCCACCGTTCCCGCAGTGGTCGACATCGGACTGGCGACCGGACTCGCCGGCGCTCCCGGATCCCTGACGGTCCTGGAGTGCCACGACTTGAGGTCCGGCAGGTCCAGCAGGCAGATATGCACGGGGAGATTCGTGTACGACGCCACCGGCGAGGAGGTGGCGGTCGGCGCCTTCTCGTGGGCCGAGCCCGGCTCTGTCTATCCCGCCCGGATCACCGCTGGGCGCGACCGGGCTGGATTCTGGGGAATGAAGGGCGTTTTGGGAGCGCTCTTCAACTTCTTCATCGGCCTGGTTTTCATCACCGTGATGGGGATGCTCCTGAGACTTCGGTTCTTCCGCGGGTTCACCCTGGTGGTGATCTTCGCGGTGGAGTCCGTGGGGGTTGTCGTCGGTATCGTCGCGAGGGCGTTCTTGTAGGGGTCGACAAGGCGCGAGCCGTACGGCGGGTTCGGACGGCTCCCGGAGCAGTCATGGTCGCGGCGAGGCCGCGTCCAGGAGAGCACGGCCGGCTTCGGTGAGCTCGTGCGTGACCGTACGACCGGCCCGGCTGCTGTCGATCAACCCGGCGTCTCGCAGGATCGCCAGGTGTTCGCTGGCCGTCGGGGTGGTGACGCTCACCAGCCTGGCCACAACGGTCGTCTGCAGCGGAGTGGTGAGCGCGGCCAGGATCCTCGATCGAGTCGCTCCCAGAAGCCGGTCAAGGGATTTCGGAGTGGGAGGCGTCGCCCAGAGGTACCGTCCGGACGCCGGGTAATAGATCGCCGGAGTCCAGTGGTCTGAGGTGGTGCATTGCACCCGGTCGGTGATGAACAGCGACGGAACGAGAACGAGTCCCTCGGGGCGGTCGACGTCGATGTCGACGTCCGACTCGACCGTGATGGTGTCGCCTTCGTACGCCGCGGAGTGGTGCAGGCGCGGAAGGACTGTACGCAGCCCCTCGCGGTTGACCTGGATGGCCCGGTCCAGCATCTCGGCACGCAGCGCCTGCCGCATTGACGGCCACTCCGGTTCCACGGCCGCCTTCCAGAGGCGGCGCACCGCATCGGCGGCCGCCGATCTGGCTCGGTCGGGGTCGTCGAGCAGGCGGCGGCCGGTTTCTGCCCCACGTCCGATCGTGGCGTCGACCAGCTCGGCGTAGACCTGGTCCGTCGGGGTGGAGAGGAGGGCATCCATGCCTTCCTCGAAGGTCGGCTCACTGGACATGGGCGATGGGTCAAGGAAGTCGGGTCGATACGCGCCATCGGCCATGAAGACCGTGAGCGCCGTGAGGTCCAGGCCCGAGAGACGGTGGTGGCGACGGCGAAGCCACTGGTGGAACATCGGGTGACGCCGCGGTTCGGTCAGGAGCCGGGCGAGACTGACCACTTCGTGGATCGGCGACATCGCCCATCGCACGCTCGCGGCACCGGCGCCCAATCGATAGCGGATCATCTCCCCATTGTCAGGCCACCGCATTATTAGGCCACCGCCGAAATGAGCGCGAGCGCAGCGGCGAAGCCCCGAGACTCGCGTCATGACTGAGACGAAGCCGACGGCCTGGTTCTGCGACCGACCCGAGCGAGCTCGAAAGACGCGAACCATCCGGCTGGGCGCCGGCGGATCGACGATCGAAGTCCTCGCCGGCCCGGCGGAGACCAGCGGGATCGTGAGCATCTACCGGTGGCGCATGTCGCCCTCCAGCCGAGGCCCTGCCCCGCACTTTCACACGACCTTCAGCGAGACCTTCATCGTCGAAGAAGGTGAAGTCGACTACTTCGACGGTCAGGCCTGGCGAACACTGCTGCCCGGCGACACCGCGCATGCCGCGATGGGTGGCGTACACGCGCTCCGGAAGGAACACGCCGAACCTGCCACCCTCCTCATGGCACTCTCGCCAGGCGTGCCCCGGGAGGAGTACTTCGCGCAGCTCGCCACCGTGAACGAGCGGGACCTGAGCCGGCTTCACGAAGCCCACGACAACCACTTCGTCGACGACTGCGAACGGTGATGGCACCGGCGACGGCATACGCCCCGCCCCGCGACCCACCCGCCACCTGGAATGTGCCCGTAGAACTAACTGCTCCCGAAAGGCGAGACGACCCATGCTCAGCAACATCGCCACAGTGCTCGCCGGACTGATCGGCGCGGGCATCATCTTCATGGGCGCCCGCGCCTTCTGGGAGCCGCAGGCCGCGGTCGGTTTCGGGATCCCCGACACGCCGACCGAGGACCGGAGCTTCCACGCCTGGCTGTACGTCAAGGGCGTGCGCGACATCGCCTCAGGGCTTTTCCTCTTCATCCTGCTGGTCGGCGGGACAACCCACCTGCTGGGCTGGTTCTTGCTGGCCGCCTGCGCCATACCCGTCGGCGACGCGGTGATCGTGCTGCGCAGCAACGGGCCCAAGACGGCCGTCTACGGCATCCACGGCGCCACCGCAGTGGTGATGCTGGCGATCAGCACGCTCCTGCTCATCACGTAACCCATCGAACCGCCTCGGCCCGGGCCCCCTCCTCGCCGACGCCGTCAGGCAGGCCGGGGCAGGCCTTCAGACGGCGTGGAGGAGGAGATGAAGTAGCGGGCCCAGGACGTTGAGGTGTGCGTGGCCGAGCGGGCCGAGCGCCGAACCCGTCCTTGTTCGTCTCATTCGATCTGCGGCACCGCAGGTGAGAGATGCCACAGGCGTCAGATCAAGCGAGACGGGACAACCGGGTTATGGTTGGGGACGCCGACCGATCCGGCGCATCCGATCCGGCACGAGTCCCCTGGAGCGCGTCCCGCATGAGCAACGTGGAATCCGTACCAGCCGAGCTGCGCTGCCGGGCCGGCTCCCCCGCGGGCGAAGACGGCGCCGCGGCCGGCGTGGAGGTCCTGACACCGCGGCGGGTCCCCCTGGGCGGGCCCCGGGCGATGAACGTCCACCGGACCCTCCCGCAGCGGCGCCGATCACTGATCGGGGCGTGGTGCTTCGCCGACCATTACGGCCCGGACGACGTGGCCACTACCGGCGGCATGGACGTACCACCTCATCCGCACACCGGTCTCCAGACGGTCAGCTGGCTGTTCGCCGGGGAGATCGAGCATCGCGACAGCCTGGGCGTGCACGCCCGTGTACGTCCAGGCGAGCTGAACCTGATGACCGCAGGTCACGGGATCTCGCATTCGGAGGTCTCCGTGCCCTCGGTCACGACCCTGCACGGCGTCCAGCTGTGGGTGGCGCTGCCGGACGCCGCACGGGACACGGCACGGGATTTCCGGCATCACGCTCCCGAACCCGTCCAGACGGACGAGTACCTGATGCGGGTCTTCCTCGGGTCACTGGCCGGGCAGGTGTCCCCCGTTCCGACCTTCACGCCCTTGCTGGGGGCCGAGCTCACCCTCCGGCCCGGAGGCCGGGCGGAACTGGAGGTGGATCCTCGCTTCGAGCACGGGATCCTGGTCGACACCGGAACCGTGTGCGCCCGAGGCACCGAGCTGGCCCACCGCGATCTGGGCTACCTGGCGGCGGGAGCGTCGACTCTCGTGCTGCACAACACCGGTGACCGACCGACCCGGCTGCTCCTGCTGGGCGGTGAGCCGTTCACCGAGGAGATCGTGATGTGGTGGAACTTCGTGGGGCGCAGCCACGAGGAGATCGTCGAGTTCCGCCAAGCGTGGGAGGACGGCTCCGACCGGTTCGGCGAGGTGCGCGGGTACACGGGACGGACGTCTCGTCTGCCCGCGCCCGCCCTGCCGAACGCCCGGCTGCAGCCGCGCCGGCACTCCCCCGGCTGAGCCCGGTCGGGCCGTCCGGCGGGCCACCGCTTCGGAGCCGGTCCGGGCCGTGGAGGTCCGAGAACAAGGGCAAGGCCGGCTCAGGGCTGGGTGCCGAGCCACTCCTGGAAGGTGGGTCCGGCGAGCTTGGCGTGCGGGCCGGGCAGGAAGGCGCCATTGGCGGCGAGCTCGGCTACGTCACCGGCGCCTACCATGTGCGTAATCCCGAGAAGCTGTCGCGCGTGGAACGGGAGACCGCCGTGACCCGCTGAGCTTGGGCCGAACCCACACAGCCCGTGCTCCTCCTATGCCGTCGCGGTCCGGGCCGGTGCCTGTGCCGTGACCGGGTCCGGACCACCGATCCCCGCGTCTCCGCATGGATCGCCGACCGGCTGTTGCGTACGCTCAAGGACATTCCTGTAGCAGCCCGAATGAAGCGTCCGAGCGCGGGGAGGGCGAGATGTCTCGTACAGGAAAACCGAATGGGCGAGTGACGCCGAGCCTGGCGGTGACCGCGCATATCGCGGCCGGCTTCAGCCTGTTCGTGTTCTGGTTCAACTTCGTCCTGGCCGGCCTCATCGCCGTGATCGGGCTGGTTCTCGCGGGCATGGCGGCCAAGAAGAAAACTGACCGAACCGGCGTCTCCCATCGCGGGGTGGCGGCGGTCTGCGTGATTGTTCTCGTGGCTGTCGCGATTCGCTGGTACCTGTCGACGCCAGTGGAATACGTCATCGACAACACCCCGCGGCCGGGTGATCCGATTCCATAGCCCGCGAATGGCAGGCCCGGTCCGGCATCTGCCGTCACGCCCCGCCGGGTCAGGGGCAGCACTCACCCATGCACGTGGTTTGCCATGTTGGCAATAGAGTTTGCCGCGGCGGGCGGCTGGGGTGCATGGTTGCGGTGCTCGGCCACAGAGGGGAGACGAACCGTCATGTCAGCGGAATTCGGCAAGGCGTACTGGGAAGAGCGTTACCGCGGCCACACCGCGCTCCACCGGAGCGGGCCCAACCCGCAACTGGTGGCGGAGGTCGGGGATCTACGGCCGGGCACGGCACTCGACGCGGGCTGTGGTGAGGGAGCCAACGCGATCTGGCTCGCCTCACACGGCTGGCGCGTGACGGCGGTGGACATCGCCTCGACCGCGCTGCGCCATGCGCGGGAGTACGCCGAAACCTTCGGTGACGACGTCGTGAGCCGGATCGACTGGGCCGAGGCGGATCTGACCGCCTGGACGCCCGCCGAGGAACACTTCGACCTGGTCTGTGCCCACTATGTGCACCCGGCGGCATCCCGCCAGATCGTGTTCCGCCGGCTGGCGGCGGCGGTCGCACCGGGCGGCACGCTGCTCATCGTCGATCACCATCCGTCACACGAGCCGGCCCTCTCGCACGCCACGGTGCCGGCGGTGCACATCACGCCCGCGGAGCTCGCGGCCGGCCTCGACTCCGACCGATGGGACATCGCCGTCGCCGAGGCCAGGACCCGGCCGGCCACCGACTCCGACGGATGCGAGAACACCCTTCATGATGCCGTCCTTCGAGCACGCAAGCGTCCCTGACCGACGAGTGGAACACGCTTCAGCCGCGCGGGACGTCCTTCCCGGTAGGCCGGTATTCCACCAGCAGCACCCGTCCGTCGAGGGCCCGGTGCTCGACCAACTCGAGGTCGGCGGAGGCGATGTCGGCGAACGCCGCCTGGCGGCCCGCGTCACCGGCGAACAGCGGGAAGATCATCAACCGGAGGCGATCCACCAAGCCGGCGCCGACGAGCTGCCGGGCCAGTGACATGCTTCCCATGGTGCGCAGCGGCACGTCGCTCTGCGCCTTCAACCGCCCGATCTCCTGGATCAGGTCGTCGCTGACCCGGGTGTTGGGCCACCTGGTCTCCGTCAACGTCCTGGAGAAGACGACCTTCTCCAGCCGGGTCATCCGGTGCCACGACTCGTCCTTGGCCGCATCGGGCAGGGCCTCCAACGTCTCGTAGGTCCGCCGTCCCATGATCACCAGCTGTGGCGCGGCGCTCTCGGTCTTGATCCATTCCTCGAGTTCGGGTCCCAGATAACCGAAGTAGCCGGGCAGTCCGTCGCTTCCCGCCCACCCGTCGACCGAGAGAAAGATGTCGACGATCACGTTGCTCACCATGTTCCGCTCCCCCGTCTCGCTCGTAACTTGCCATATGCAAGCACGATTGCTACGAGCAAGTCAAAGGTAGGGTGGGACCATGCGCAGTCGTGAATATGGCCAGTTCTGCGGGTTGGCCCGCGCCGCGGAAGTCCTTGGGCAACGCTGGACGATGCTGATCCTGCGCGACCTCCTCGTAGGCCCACGCCGGTACTCTGACCTGCTGGCCGGGCTGCCCGGCATCGCCACGAACGTCCTTGCCGCCCGGCTCAAGGAGCTCGAAGCCGACGGCCTGGTGACCTGCGAACTGCAGACCGGGAACAGCGGCCGTTCCGTCATCTATCGGGCGACTCCCCGGGCCGAGGAGCTCGCGCCCGCCCTTGACGCACTCGGCCGTTGGGGGGCGGCCACGATGCGCGAGCCGCGCGAGGGAGAGGTGGTGACCGACGCCGCCCTGGTGGCCGGATTGCGGGTCGCCGCCGGTGGACGGGCTCGTCGTCCAGGCCGAGACGTCGTCTACGTCATCAGATCCGGTGCGGCGGTCGCACATGCGACGATGCGCGGCACCACCGTCGAGGTCGAGGCAGGTGAGCACCCTGAGCCCGACCTGGTCGTCGTCGCCGGTCCGGGCTTCCGCGACCTGCTCGCAGGCGTTCTCGATGCCGACGCGGCCATCGAGTCGGGGGCGGTCGAGCTCACCGGCGACGCCTCCCTGCTCACCGAGTTCACGGCGACATTCCGGGTCCCCTACAGCGAGACGGTCACCTTCTGACTGACCACGGATCGAGCACTCTGCGGCCGGGAGCGCTCGAAGCCTGAGCCCTGTGCCTCCTTCCCACCGATCCGGCCGGTGAGAGAGATCACGACTCGGCGAGGACGCTTTTGCCGTGTCAGCGCCCCTCTCATAGGGTGGCCGATGACGCATGTCGCCACGGAGGGACGCCTTTCCATGCACCGCAGCCGCACCACCCGAATGGTGCCGACGCCTGCGGTGCTGAAGCTCTCCGCGCCGGCATTGGTGCTCGTGCTGCTCGCCTTCGCGGCCTTCGCCTGCGGACTGATCTCCACGGTGAGCGTCACCGCCGGGCCCGAGCAGGCCGCGCCGCCCGTCGCCGTGACCGTCCAGGCATCGCCTGACTCGGCCGGCCTCCTCGTCGCGCACGCCACCCCGGACGACGGCGGCGATGGCGCTCCGGGCCGCGGCTGCTCGAAGAGACCGAGTGCGACCGAGGGATCGACGCCCTCCCTCCGGACCGACTCGTACGGGACGGGCCTGCCGAGCAACGCCAGGCCGCCGGCCGCAGGCCGGCTTCCGGCGGACCGGCACAGGACCGATTGCGCCGGCCCGGCTCCTCGAGCCCCCGCACCGACCCTTCTGCCCATTCTGCGGATCTAGACATGCCGGCGCCGATCACGGCGCCCATGACAGAACGTTCGACGCCGGCCGCGCCGCGGCCCCGGGGCGGCGCCCGCTCGACGGTTCACCACCCGTCCGGCCAAGCGGACCGTACGGCACAGCCGACGCCGCCTGCCGTACCGACGCCGTTCACCGGTCCCGATCAGCAGTGAACGGCGACCGATCCACCGCTTTCCTCTCGTCTCATCAGGAGCATCCCGTGTCCAGCACCACCTCCGGCGGCGGCAGAACCCGCGGAACCATCGTCGCCGCGGTCGTCATCTTCGCCGTCCTCATCCTTGGTCTAGCCTCACTCACGGCGACCCCCGGCGGTCCCTCGAACGCGCCGGTCGCCACCCCTTCCACCTCGGCGACCGACGGTGCGCAGACGCAGATGTCGCCGGAGTTGGAAAGGGCGTTGCTCGCCCTGGCCCGGCGTGACGCCGACGACGGCAGCGCCGTGGGGCGCGCGGACGCGCCCGTCGTCATGATCGAGTACGCCGACTTCCAGTGTGCGTACTGCGGAAAGTTCGCGCGAGACACCCACCCTCGGCTGATGAAGTACGTGCAGGACGGCACGCTTCGCATCGAATGGCGCAGTTTCCCGATCTTCGGTGAGGAATCGACGGCCGCCGCCCGTGCCGGATACGCCGCCGCCCAGCAGGGCAGGTTCTGGGAGTTCTACGGCATCGCCTTCGCGAAGGAGCGCAAGCTCAACAGCGGCGCCTTCGCCCCCGGCAAGCTGGAGAAGATGGCCCGCGAGGCGGGCGTGCCCGATCTCGGCCGCTTCCGCACGGACATGGAGAGCAAGGCGGCCAAGGACGCCATCGACCGCGACAGCCAGGAGGGATACGCGATCGGGGTGACCAGCACCCCGGCGTTCCTGGTCAACACGCAGCCCATCTTGGGCGCCCAGCCGCTGGAGGTCTTCGAGGCCGCCATCGAGCAGGCCAGGTCGACCGCCGGCAAGCCCACGGTGACGTCGGCGCCGGAGGCGACGGGGCAATGACCGACATCGGGTATCTGGCCGCGTTCCTCGGCGGGCTGCTCGCGCTGCTCAGTCCGTGCAGCGCTCTCCTGCTGCCCGCCTTCTTCGCCTACGCCTTCGGCACCCCGGCAAGGCTGCTCGGCCGTACGCTGCTCTTCTATGCCGGGCTGTGCACCACCCTGGTGCCCCTCGGCGCGGCCGGGTCGCTGGCCGGGCGGCTGTTCTACGGCCACCGCGACCTGCTCGTGGCCATCGGCGGCTGGACGGTCATCGCCCTGGGCGTCGCCCAGGTGCTGGGGCTCGGCTTCGCCTCGCGCCGCATGCAGGAGAAGGCGGCCGGCATCCGACCCGGATCGGCGGGGTCGGTCTACGTGCTCGGCACGGTGTACGGCCTGGCCGGGTTCTGTGCCGGGCCCGTCCTCGGCAGCGTGCTGGCCGTGTCCGCGATCGGCGGCGACCCGGTGTACGGCGGAGCGCTGCTGGCCGTCTACGCGCTCGGCATGGCCTTCCCGATGTTCCTGCTCGCGCTGATGTGGGACCGGTTCCACCTGGGCGGCAGGCGCTGGCTCCGGGGGCGGGGCTTCCGTCTGGGGCCGCTGCACCTGCACACCAACTCGCTGCTGTCCGGGGTCTTCTTCATCCTCCTCGGAGTGCTGTTCCTGCTCTTCGACGGGGCCTCGGCCCTCCCCGGGCTCCTGGGGGTGGACGCGGAGTACGCGGCCGAGCAGTGGGTGAGCCGGATCTCCTCCGGTGTCTCCGACGCGGCGGTCCTCCTGCTCGCCGCCGCCGTCATCGCCGCGGTGATCCTGGTCGTCCGCTTCCGCCGCTCCGCCCCCTCGTCGGGCGGAACGGACGAGGTGACCGAGCCGGGCGAGAAATCCTCACGGTGAATCTCCTCCCCCGCTGACCGACCTGCCGGTCGGCGGGGCAGTGGTCAGAAGTCGCGCGCGGCGTACGACGAAGCCATCGAGCCGGCGGGCGACACGGCCGAGACCGGCTACCTGATCGGCCGTCGCCGTCAGCGTCGAGTTCCGCGTCCTCATCCCGGGTCGGCACGAGCCTTGCCGATCCCCGCGTGAGCCATTGACAAAATGCTTTTTTACGTACAAGCTTGTTTTTGCGATGAGAGACGTCCTGTACCTGGAACAGATCGAGCAGGCCGAGGCACTGCTCAAGCCGCAGCGCATCGAGGTGCTGCGGCAGCTGGCCGAGCCACGCACCTGCACAGAGGTCGCGGCCCGGCTGGATCAGACGCCGCAGCGCGTCTACTACCACGTCAAGCGCCTGGTCGAGGCGGGACTGGTCGAGCAGGTGTCCGAGCGGCGGGTGCGCGGCATCCACGAGGGCATCTATCGGGCCTGCGCCCGCTCGTACTGGCTGTCGCCCCGGCTGGTCGGCCGGGTCGGCGGGCTGCGCCGGCCCCAGGACGAGCTGAGCCTGGGCTACCTGCTCGACCTGGTGGAGGAGGTCCAGTCCGACATCGCGGCGCTCGACCGCGACGCGCCGGAGCTGCCCTCCATCGGCGTGTCCGGCGAGATCCGCGTCCCGGCCGAGCGCCGCCAGGAGTTCCTGGCCGACCTGAGGTCCGCACTACAGACGATCTTCACCCGTTACGGCGGAGCCGAGGGCGACGCCTTCAAACTCGCCGTGGCCTGCTACCCGAAGCCCCATCCCCAAGGAGAGACCGATGACTGAGCCGATGACGCTCCACGCCCGCCTGGCCGCCCCGGTCAAGGACGTCCAGCAGGCACTCACCGACCCGGCGGCGCTGCGCGTCTGGCTGGCCGAACACGCCGAGGTGGACCTGCCGGAGCGGTACGAGTTCTGGGGGCGCTACACCCCCGAGGGCGACGCACCCCACCAGCGGCTGCTGCACGCCGACGACCGAACGCTGCGGCTGGCCTGGTCACTCGACGGCGTGGAGACCACCGTGGAGATCACCCTGGCGGAGGACGGTCCGGAGTCGACCATCCTGACCCTCTCGCAGAGCCACTTCGACTACCAGGAGATGATCAGCGGAAGCAGCATCCGCGGGGTCCTGCAGACCTTCTGGTGCCAGGCGCTCGCCAACCTGGCCGACTACGTGGAGGGCCGCGAGATCGGCCCCCGCTGCGACTTCACCGACCCGGTGCTGCGGGGCGAGGTCGTCATCGCCGCCCCCGTCGAGAAGGTGTACCACTCCTTGATCGACTCCGCCGAGGTCAGCGCGTGGTTCGGCTTCCCGATCGAGATCGAGCCGCAGGTCGGCGGCCGCTTCGCGATGGGCGGCATCGACAACGACCCGCAGCCCGCCAAGATCATCGATCTCGACCCCGGCCGTTCGATCTCCGTCGACTGGGGCTCCGCGGGTGTCATGTCCTGGGAGCTGGAGGGCTCGGAGGGCCACACCAGGCTCACGTTCGTGTCGAGCGGCTTCGACGAGACCCGTCCGCCGTACGCCGGCTGGGGTGGCTGGCTGGCCGGCGTGGCCGAGCTGCGCCGCTTCCACGAGCTGGACGACTGGCGCCCGATCCTGCTGGCAGAGGCGCCCTGATCCGGGCTGAACGCATAAAGACGAGCGAGAGGACCGATCACCTGGGTCCGGGGGCTCCGATTCGCGTCTCCGGCCCAGGACGCCGAAGAGCACGTGACCATCATCCGCGACGACCGCCGCTCCCTGCGGGAACGGGCCCTGTGGCGGCCGCCCGGCCCGGGCCCGCACCACGGCCGGCGGCACGGGCAACGTAGGATTTCGGGCGATCAAGGAATCTCGCCCCCAGGAGTTTCGGCTTGCCCGCTTTCTCACGTGAACGGCTCCGCACCGTGGTGGATGCTCCGGCGTTCCAACGCACCGTCATCGCCGTGATCACGCTGAACGGGATCACCCTCGGGTTGGAGTCCTCCGCCGACCCGACGGGCCGATACTCGACGGCCTTCTTCCTGATCGACCACGCCATCACGGCGATCTTCGTGGTGGAGATGGTCCTGCGGATCTCCGCGAAGGGGAAGGCGTTCTTCCGCGACCCGTGGAGCTGGTTCGACCTGATCGTCGTCGGGGCGGCGCTCGTCCCGGCCTCGCAGTCGATGTCGATCCTGCGGCTGTTCCGGTTCCTGCGCGTCCTGCGGCTGGTCTCCGTGGTCCCCAACATGCGCCGCGTGGTCTCGGCGCTGTTCACCGCGATTCCGGGGCTGGCCTCCATCCTGGTCCTGTTGCTGCTGTTGCTGTACGTCGCCGCCGTCATCGGCGAACGGC